>JAPOVX010000207.1:0-12263 GCA_026707935.1 Paracoccaceae bacterium | reverse complement strand
GCACAGGCCGATGCCAAGGAGCCGCGCGTCATTTGAGAGCGCATCTGGCCACACGATAACGGCCACTCCGACGACTCCAATCAGCACCCCAACCACCCGGTTCGTCGTCAAGCGTTCCTCCCGAAACGACGCCATGACCAGTGCGGTGAACAGTGGCGTCATCGCGTTCATGATGGACGCCAACCCGACGCTGACCATGGTTTGCCCGGCATTCAGAAAGCTGAACGGCAGCACATTGTTGAGGACGCCCATGACCAGGAAAGGAGTCCAGGCGGACAAGCTTCGAGGTAGCGAATGGCCGAGAATCCATGACAGCACGAGGAGAAACACTGCGGCAATACCGACACGGGCCAGAACCACCGTCAGTGGCGGAAGTTCGACCAGAGCAATGCCAACGCAGAAGAAAGCACCGCCCCACAAGACTGAAAGCAGAACCAGAAGGCCCCATTCCTCGCGGTTCATGGTCTTCCATTCCTGCATGCGAAATTCCTGTACGGCGGCGGCTACGGTCGCGACGGTACGACTAAACAACGAATCCAACCTGGTCATGCCGAAACTTGTTGTGCATTTCGAGATGCCGCAGTACGGACGCTGCACCGTCATGGTGCTCCCGACCAGAAGAAAATTTCGGTCACAGTACGCGGTCGGGCGCCAAGCCTAGTTGGGAATGCAGACCATGAGCGAGACAGGCCTCGATATCGATCAATACACGCTGAAGATCGATCGGCTGCTGAATGCGCCGCGTGCCGCGGTGTGGCGTTGCTGGACCGAGGTCGACCTTTTTCGCCAATGGTTCTGTCCTGCGCCGTGGAAGGTCCCGGAAGCCGATTTTGACCTCCGTCCCGGCGGCCGGATGAATTGCGTCATGGCCGGACCTCAAGGAGAGCGGATCGAAAATACTGGCATCTGGCTGGAAATCGTCCGGCCGACCCGGCTGGTCTTCACCGACGCATTTTCCGAGAACTATATGCCTCGGCCCGACCCGTTCATGACCGGGTTTGTCGAACTCTCGGTGGCGGACCAAGGCGCAACCCACATGGTCTGGGGCGCGCGCCACGCTACCGAGGCAGCCATGCGGCAGCACCTGGAAATGGGTTTCGAAGAGGGATGGCACGCCGCCGCCGATCAACTCGATCGGTTGGCGCAAGAGATCGCTTGATCCCGTGATTCCGGATACGTGCCCCTTACGGCACGGCACGTCCACCGAATCGACCTCCGCGAACCACCCTTAAATTCTGGCGCGTACTCCACGCCTTCGTTGCGCAATGTTCGCCATGCCAAAACGAGCACGTGCCTCATCGAACTCTTCGGGGTCGAAAGGCCCGCCGTACCATTCGAGCATTTCCCGGTGCTCCTCGTGGGCCGGATCGAGAACCGCTTCCAGAAAGTCCATGAAGCCATACGTTCCGCCGACATCCTCTGGCGGACATCTCCGGGCTCCGTCCACCAATACCGGATACTCCACTTCCCGGTCGCCATCACGAACATTTTCGACGACTACATCGTGGCACCAGTAGTCACCGTAGTCATAAACGTAAACGAACTGTTCCACGCCCCGCGCGATCACGGTGCCCAACCGCAGGTTTCCGGCATTGTAAATCTCCGGTTCGTCGCCAAGCCCAGAAAACGACGGATCACCGTAATGCCGACCGTTGATCTCGAATTCCCAGAGGTGCGAGAAGGTCCAGCCCATGGTCACCTGGATTGCCTCGTGCAAGACCTCCAGCGTTGACGACAAAGGCATGTCGACGCGCCGCCATATCTTCGGTTTGAGTTCCTGCAGTTCAATGCGAAGCTGCGCGATTCGCTCACTCATCATCCCTCACCGTTTGTGTTTTTTCCGACGGCATGAGGTCAGTGGCATTGACCGTCAACAACCGGCAGATCCGTATCGGCCAATTCCGGCAAGAATGAGGTTGTGGTTACCGAACCAGGCCTGAACAACGATGCATGCTTATTCTCAATTCCCTGACCAGGGAAGTCGGCTCAGACGAGAAAGAGGCAACCCGGCGAATTCCGTGGCTCAGAGCGCCGTCCTCTGGAAAGGATGCGGACATCCGAGACGATTTGCGAGCGGTCAAATCCGAGTTGTCGGCCAAGCTTCGCGTTTCATGACCGAAGCGAATCGCTTGGTTGGTGATGGCCGATGCCCAGGAAAGCGCGCATCTACCGATGGCAGAGTTCCATTGCGAGGGAGCAAGCGAGGAGCCCAACGCATTCGAAGCGAAACATGGTTACGATTGATGCAGCATCAGCCGTGCATGGTCAAAGGCGCCATTCCAAAAGGGAGATTGGCCGAATGGCAATCCGCCGGTAACTCTGCAGCAACAGGACTACGCGGATTTTTTTGCAGGAGATCAGATTACCGCGTTGCCCGGCAGGCAGGAGGGAACCGTACTAGCGGAGCCCACGTCCCCTTTGACGCCGTCAACGACCGGGTCAAAAACCAACGGTTGCCGTTCTCCTCCACGAGTTCGGGATGAGATTTACGAAACGCGCTTCAACGCCGATCACCAGCCGTTCGGCACCTTGAAATCAAGGTCCTTCAACGCAGGCGGGCCGAAACCGTGAAATGGCGATCGGGATCGGAGTCTCTTTCGGGATGCGGGTGCCGATCGATGTGATCGCCGCCAGCGAACACGTTGATCGTCGCCGATTCCTCGTTCGCCCTGGCTATGGCGGACAAGAGCGAGGCGAGAACCGGCGGGTCGACGCGCTTCAAATTACTTCCACCCACGTTTTCATGCCGGACGCCTGGTGCCCGAGCGTGTGGCAGTGCAGGAGCCACTTGCCGGGATTGTCGAACACGCACAGGATATCGCGGCTCGCCTGGCGATCGACCAGGGTCGTGTCCCGGAAATGGCCGAAGGAACCATCGTCCCGGATCTCGTGGAAGTGGTGGCCGTGCAGATGGATGCCGTGCGGAAACGCAGTGTCGTTGCGCAGCGTGATGCGTGCCGTCTCACCGCGGGCAAATCGATGCCAAGGTGCCTCGGACATGCCCGAGAGGTCGTTGAACGCCCAGAAGTCGTCGCCCCGATGCCGTCCGCCCATGGCGCCGCCCTGCATGACAAGACCGAGACGGACGGCCCGATCGGGGTCGGGCTCCGGTACTCTGGCCCGTGGCAAAGGCCGGATCGGTGTATCGAAAGGCGCGGGATTCGATCCGCTGACCGAGATGGTGCCGAGCGGATAGGGACCCTCACGGGTCGGCAGCGCGAATGAAATCGGACCCGCCACATCCAGGATGAGATCGGTCCTTTGCGCAGGGGCGAGCAGCACGTCGCCCAACGGCACCGGCACAGCGAGTGGCATCCCGTCGTGGGCTACCACCTTGCCGATTCCACCGGTGATCGTGACCGAAAATACCCTTGCCGTGGCCGCATTGATCAACCGCAGGCGGACCCTGTCGCCATGCCGGACCAAAGCGCTTGAGAACAGGGCCCGAGCGAAGTTCCCCATCCGGCCAGCATGGGAGAAGTCGTGTAGATCGCCAAAGCTCTCATGCAGCTGCCCGGCTTGATCCAGCCGCCAGTCGTCGAGGACAATGGTGATGTCATGGTTGACAGTTGGCGGGTCCGGCTCTTCGACGATCAGTGGACCGTAGAGACCTCTGGCCACCTGCTCCCAGGAACGATGGTGGGCATGGTACCAGTATGTGCCGGCGTAAGGCACATCGAACGCATATCGGTAGGTCTCGTCCGGCCGAACCGCCGCCTGGGTCAGATCCGGCACCCCGTCCATCGCGTTTTCGAGATGGATACCATGCCAGTGAATGGTCGAAGGCTGGTCCAATCCGTTCTCGAAGGCCACCGACAGACGGTCCCCCTGGCGCACGCGGAGTTCCGGTCCGGGCGTCATTCCGTTGAAACCAAACATGCGCGTGGAACCCTCGGATTCCGGAAGGATCCGGGCTTCTACGGGTCCGGCTTTCAACCGGAGATGCGTCATGGCCCACCCTTTCGCGGGGAGCAAGGCTGTTGCGGATGAGGCCAGGAAAAATTCCCGTCGGTTCATGGATCACTTCCCATTGGCGGATCAGGCAGCGTGGTCAGCGCCGCCGTCGCCAGAAGGACAAGGCAGACGGCGGCCCACTCGAAGGTGATGGAACGTCTCAAGGCAATGGCGCCGCCGCGGTCGCCCCTCTTCATGGCTGGAACGAAACGAAACTTGTTGGCCGCGGCTGCAGCAAGCAGAAGAGCCATCACACCGATCTTTGCCAGAAGTGCAAGACCATATCCCGTCCCGACCAGGGAGGCGAAATCACCGAGCAGGTGCCACGCGATGACGGCCCCCGCGACGATCAGGACCGGCACTGTGAATGCGGCGATCCGCCCGAAACGGTGGCCGAGGCCAGCCGCGAGATCGAATTCTTCGCTTTTTCCGGCGAGAATTCCGAGCGGCGAGAGGATACCGATCCAGAAGGACGCGCAAATGAGGTGCAGCAGCAACAGGAAGTTGAGCCAGAACGGCCCTGCCTCCGCGACATGCCCGACCAAGGTGAAAGACCACAGCACGACCACGCCCCCCGCGGCTGCGATTTTCAGGCCGACAGCGGGAATCCAAATGGCGACAAGAATCGTAACCAGTCCGGCAACCCGAAGGACGAGCGCCGTCCCAACCGGGGTCTGCCAGAGGATTCCGAGCATAACGGGATCGGTCATGCCTGAAAGTTCGCCGACCATAGCAGCACCCTTCAGGGCAAAACCAACCAAGGCGGACAGGAACGCGAGCGTCGCAAATGCCATCACCCGCCAAACGAACGCGTCGCGTAGGCCGCTGGTCTCCCGGTGGAAGACGATACGAACCAGGACCTGGCCGACGCTTGCGAGTGCCCCGAGATAGAGTAGGGACCGCACAAGGATAGATGCGAGCTCCCAAGTGTCGGGCATGAATCATTCAACCTCGAACGTGAATTCGTTACGCATGGTGTGTCCATCCTCCGAAAGGCCACGCCATTCGATGCGGTAAACGCCGCGGCCCATGTCGGTCAGAGGAACCACGATACGGGTCGCGAAATCGGTCTGGCCACCAAGATCGAGATCGACTGTTTCGTTGTCGTCGTGGGTCATTTGGACACGGGTAAGGCGGATGTTCCTGTTGAAGGAGAGAACGATTTGGGCGGGCACATCCGTCAATTCCGCGCCGTTCTCCGGTACAGTCGCGTCAAGACCCGAATGGGCAAGCACCAGCGTTGCCTTCAGGGCCAACAATCCGGCAAGAAAAAACGCCTTCATCGTGATTCCCTCATCTTTCTGCGTTGGTGTGCAACAGTTTGCGGGCATGGTCGAAAATCGCGGCAGGTCTCACCTCGTCGGCCCGCGCCATGTCCCCGAAACGCCAGTCGCGGGCACAAAGCTGCGCACGACCGCCTGGCGAAACGACTCGTCGCCAAGGGATCCTGGTCCGAAAATAACACAAACCGACGGTGGATAGATCCCATTTTATCCGCCCGAATTTCGACCTTGGCAGGACACCCGGTTCGCTTCGCGGGTCTCCCTGCCAAGCTGTATTTGCGCCGAGAAGGCGTCCGGCGCGTTCACCGTGGGCGATCGCCTGCCCGCAGTCGGCAACGCCGTCGCGGTCGCCAACGTGGATTTCTCCGCAACACGGAAGGCTGCGGCCAAGACGGCCAATGTCGCGACCCGGCTCAGTGACATGCCCTGCCAAGTGCCTTCAGCCTCCAGTAATTGTAGGGAAGAGGCGTGACAAAGCCGGCTGCCAACATGATCGGTACGACCCACCAAGTCAGCTTGGCCCCGCCGGTAAACGCCCAGTCCACTGCGTTCATCATGGCCTCCATGGAGACCATAGAAATGAAGGACATGCCGATCGCCGTCCCGAAGGCGGTCCGGAGGTCCATCTGTCGAACCAGGATCACTGTCTCCAGGGCAATCGAAGTCAGCAAGCCATTCACGATCGCGAGGATCATGATCGCCAGCGTCGGCCAAGGGATGCCCGTGAACTGGAAAAAAGCGATCGTGCCGAAATCACCGATGGCGCAACCGAGCAGGCACCAGGCCGTGTTTTTCGATGCCCGCCGCCAGGTGTGGTGGCATCTCCAGTCAACGGCAGGTTTCTGGGCAATTGAGGACATGCGAACACCTCTTGATTCGTCTCGATTCGGAATATAAGCTTTCCAGTTACTGGAAGGTCAAGGGAGCCAAAGTTGAATATTTCCACCGCCTCGAAGGCAGCCCGTCTGCCAGTGAAGACGGTTCGCTACTATGCGGACATCGGGCTGGTGTCGGCGCCGTCTAGGTCGGAAACAGGTTACAGGACCTACGATGAAAGCGCCGTGCGAAAGCTTGTTTTCGTGCGCAGGGCGAGGGAATTCGGATTCTCGATTGATGGGTGCAGGGAACTGTTAAGCCTCTACGAAGACAAGCACCGTTCGAGTGCCGACGTGAAACGAATTGCCACAAAGAGGCTCAGGGAGATTGCGGAGAAACAGCGCGAACTGCAGTCGCTGCACGATGAACTCACCCACCTCGTCGACGCATGCAAGGGCGACGACAGGCCGGATTGCCCGATCATCGACGGTCTCGGCAACCGAGACCAGGGAGCCCGAACTCCATCCCGGCCAAGGTCGTGAAGCGCCTAAGGCCGAGATGTGCGTTTTTTCCAAGTCGGTAGCGGCACGGCAGGGCACATGGCGCGACAGGCATGGCGGACGGTACGCGACGGCGCGACCGTACGAAGTGCAAGTCCGTCACTCGGGATACGGACTGGTTGGCCGTGATCGCAACAAGGTCATCACGGGAATGTCGGTCGTTCGAGCCCAAGGTTTTCATCTGCGGACGCCTTCGCAAGTGACCGTCCGGCACATCCACGGCCACGATCAAGCTCGATCCCGGAAACGAGAAACGTGACCCCGTTTCGATATCGCGGATTTGCGATCCTTTCGGTCGTGTGAAACCTTGCGGTGCAGGCCGCATGATGGTTGTCATGAAAGGCGAGAGCGCAACGGAGAGTGGGCTGGTTGCGCAACAAGATTTACCCCGCCGGAGGCTTTTGTGATGCGGAAACTGTTTGCCAAGGAAACGAAGGAAACGATGATACGTTCGGCCAGGCCTTTTGTGATGGCGTTGATGGTGGCGCCAATCGCAGTGCCAGAGGGCTTTGCCGGCGAATTGCACATCGCAGCCTGGAACCTCGAACACCTGGACGATACCGATGGCGATGGTTGCGTCGGGCGGAAAATCTCCGACTATGCCGCGCTCGCACAGCGCGTCGAGGAGTTGGGCGCCGACATCGTCGCGTTCCAGGAGGTCGAAAACGCCGCAGCAGCGCACCGCGTGTTCACGGCATCCCGATGGCAAATCGAAATGTCGGAGAGGCCAACGAAACCGCAGAACCGCACCTGCTGGGACCGGCCCGAGGCGCAACTCGGTCACCTGGCGACAGGATTCGCCGTCAGGCGTGACATTGCATATCGCCGCAATTCCGACCTGAAGGTGCTCGGCGGTGACGATGCCTTCCAGCGCTGGGGCACGGACATCACGATCACGGCAGGAGGCCGGGACTTGCGTCTCCTGTCGGTGCACCTCAAGAGCGGGTGCTGGGGTGACGCGCAGGATCGGGACGAAAAAAGGCGGGTAACTTGTGCGACGCTGCGCAGCCAGATCGAGCACCTCAAGGCATGGGTGGACGCACGGCACACCGAAGGCACGGCCTTCGTCATCCTGGGAGACTTCAACCGCCGCCTCGCTTTGCCTGGAGACTGGGGCTGGCTGCTGCTGTCCCAGGCCTCGGCACCACTCCACCTCGTGACGGCGGGGGTACCATTTGACTGCGACCCTCGCTTCTCGGAATTCATAGATCACATTGCAGTTGGAGGTGGTGCCGAGACGATGCTTGTGGAAGGGTCTTTCCGGGAGTGGCCGCGTCGTGAGCCGCATCCGGATCACTGCGCGATTTCTGCGGCCTTCCGGCTCGATCCGTGACCCAACACGACACACGCATCGAGGCTTGCTGAAAAGCCGGTTCTCGGGCGACCATGCCCCTGTCATCATCCCGTTCGTGCCAAAACGGGAGGTATGGAACCGTTTCAATCCGATTTATTTCCCACCGGGAAATCCAAATCCTTGTCAAGCGGCAACAGGCCGAATATTCATTCCACGAATTCGGAGATCTTAAAATGCGCGCACGGATCTATCGGCCAGCACCCAGCGCCATGCAATCTGGCACCGCACGGTCGAAAACCTGGATTCTCGAGTTCGAGCCCGAATCTTCGGGATCCATCGATCCCCTTATGGGCTGGACCGGAGCGTCCGACACCAGAAACCAGGTGCGGCTGGAGTTCGGCAGCCGGGAAGACGCCGTTTCCTACGCGAGGAGCAAGGGAGTCGCGTTCAGGGAATCCAGCCCCAACGAGCGCAAGCCGATTCTTCGCAAGCGAGGATATGGCGAGAACTTCGCCCACGATCGCAAGGAAAGCTGGACACACTGAACTAGTCTATCTTGCCGGGCGAGAGAGCAAGAAGCGAAACCAACGGTTTCGCCCATTGAAACGCGCTCGGCAAAGTTTGGGCGTTTCCCGTCCGTCCGCCTCGGACCCGCCCTTGGTTGGCCGCCTATCGCTTCCTTCCAGGGCCAAGAGAAACGAATGACACTAATGGCTACATGGGGCAAACCCCGGAAGGTGTTCAGATTCCGAGGCGCCTGCCGAAATCGATGCCATGGCATCTCGTCCTATAGCTTGGACCTGATCAGATCACATGTCTCGGAAATACCATATGCCGCGATGAAACCCCCAAACCGTGGCCCTTGAGATGCTCCGAGCAACACCTCGTAGATTGCCTTGAACCATTCTCGAAGCGGTTCGAACTGCAGGTCTCGACCGACTGCATATACGATTCCCTGCAAGGATTCGGGATCTGCCGCACCTTCCCACGACTCCAGGCGCCGGACGAGCTCCAGGAGCGCCGAGCTCTCCTTGGCGGAAGGTGCGCGGAATGACTTCCTCGGCCGTTCGATGTCTTCGAAATACCTGACGACACCCTCCGCCGCCCTGCCCAGGCCGGGATGGGTCTCCGGGCGCGCATTCGGAGCATATTTGCAAATGAACTTCCAGAGCGTCGATTCATCGCCCGCGACTGCTGCAGAAGCAAGATTGAGCAACATGGAATAGGAAAGGACCATGTCGGATTCAGGGGGCGTGCCATCGTGAACATGCCAGACCGGATTATTGAGTTTCTGCTCGGGCGATTGTTGCGGGTATGCAACGAGATGCTGGTGGTACTCGTCAAATGCCCTTGGGACGACCCCAAGGTGCAGCCTCTTGGCCACCCGCGGCTTCGGGTACATGAAATAAGCCAGGCTTTCGGGTGACGCGTAGCGAAGCCATTCCTCGATGGAAAGCCCGTTTCCCTTTGACTTGGAGATCTTTTGCCCGTGCTCGTCATTGAACAGTTCGTAGCTGAGGCTCACCGGCGGGCGCTTCCCGAGCGCGCGGCAAATCCTGCTTGATTGGACCACAGAGTCGATCAAGTCCTTTCCTGACATCTCGTAATCAACCCCGAGCGCGGCCCAGCGAAGCGCCCAGTCAGGTTTCCACTGCATCTTGACGTTTCCTCCCGTGACCGGGATTTCGATCCTTTCTCCGTCAGGCTCGGCATAGACGATGGTGCCACGCTGCGGGCGCCTTTCCAGGGTCGGGACCTGGAGCACATGGCCGGTACGGGGACTGATTGGCAGGAATGGCGAATATGTTTCCCGTCGGGCCGGACCCAGGGTCGGCAGCATGATCTCCATGATCCTGTCGAATTGCTCGAGTGCGATCAACAGCATTTCGTCAAACCTGCCGGCACGATAATAGTCGGTCGACGACGCGAATTCGTAATCGAAGCCGAAACCGTCGAGAAACTCGCACAGTCTGGCATTGTTGTGCTGGGCGAATCCCTCGTGCGTCCCAAACGGGTCACGGACCTTCGTCAACGGCAGATTCAGGTCTTCCCTCAATTCTTCCTGGCGAGGCACGTTCGTCGGAACCTTGCGAAGCCCGTCCATGTCGTCGGAAAAACAGATCAGGCGTGTCGGGATGTCGGAAAGCACCTCAAATGCCCGCCGTACCATGGTTGTCCTGACAACTTCACCGAAGGTCCCGATATGGGGAAGCCCAGATGGTCCGTATCCGGTCTGAAACAAGACGTAACCCTTCGGCGGGGTTTCCCCGGAAAGTCGTTCAAGGAGCTTTCTTGCCTCCTCAAATGGCCATGCCCTGGACGACTCCGCGTACGGGCGCAGGGCGTTGACGGGCTCATGTTCTGCTACCATTCCGTCACCTGTTCCCACTGAATCAATCTTCCGAAACGGCCCCCGTCTATCCAAAGGGAACGCCTTTTCGAACCACGCCACGTATACGCGTTGTCATCTGTTACTCAAGCGTACCTGGCAATACCGCCAAGCGTGCGATTGCGAATTCCACTCGACGAGATCTCGAGCGTCGGACCCTCCAGCAAGGACCAGCAGGGCGTTTCCGACAAAGCCAGTATTCCCGCATCTTCAGGCGCAAGCCGGAATCGCCGATACGACCGTGCAGCGACCGAACCCGCTGCCCGCAGTCTCTGGTTCGGGCGCGAAACGATTGCCACTGGAAAATTCTCGAGAATCCAGCGCCAGTCATTCCAGAGATGGAACCCGACAAGGTTGTCGGCTCCCATGATCCAGACGAACCTGACCCCCGGATACATTGATTTCAGAGCGTTCAGTGTTTCCGACGTGAATCCGGTTCCCAGCTCAAGCTCGAGATCGGACACCATCAATCTGGGATGCAGGGCGCATCGGCGTGCAGCCGCCAGCCTCTCCGAAATCGGCGCCGGCGCATCCTGCTTGAGCGGATTGCATGGAGAGACCAGCCACCAGACCCGATCGAGCCTGCACCGCTTCAACGCCTCCAATGAGACGTGAAGATGGCCGGAATGCGGGGGATCGAATGACCCGCCAAACAGTCCGATGCGCATTCCGGGAAGCGCAAACGGTATCCGGGACCTCACCAATTCAAGGCCACTCCACGCCGGCAGGGAACACCGAAGGTCCTGCCCAGACCTGCCGGTTACTCCGGATGATCGCAATTTCGGGTTTCCGCCGAGTGAGCGCACTCGGGACACGGCTTTTCACTCTGCCGTATTGCGGCATGCTCACGGTCTTCTCCGAGATTGTCGCCCAACCGCAAAATCGATAGACGGCGCTTGATCGAGAAGCAAGGTGGGAAACGGGACAGATGATGGCGCAGCACCAGTATGTCTTCCACATGGACGGGCTTTCCAAGTCTTACCCCGGGGGGAGGACCTGCTTTGAAAACATCCGGCTCTCATTCCTGCCCGGAGTCAAGATCGGTGTCGTCGGCGTCAACGGTTCGGGCAAATCGACCCTGATGCGCATCATGGCGGGAATCGAGACGGACTATGGAGGCGAAGCGTGGGCTGCGGAAGGCGTCAGGGTCGGATACCTGCCGCAGGAACCCGACCTCGATGCGAGTCTTGATGTCCGCGGGAACATAATGCTGGGTGTCAAGGACAAGCTGGACGTTGTCGAAAGATTCAATTTCCTCGCGATGAACTATTCCGACGACATCGCTGAGGAAATGACCCTCCTGCAGGATCAGATTGATGCGGAAGACCTGTGGTCGCTCGATTCCCGCATCGACATAGCCATGGACGCCTTGCGTTGCCCTCCTGACCACGCGGACGTGGGGACACTCTCGGGCGGTGAAAAACGCAGGGTCGCACTGTGTCGGCTGCTGCTGGAAGCACCGGACATGCTGCTGCTCGACGAACCGACCAATCATCTCGACGCCGAGACCGTCGCATGGCTCCAGCAACATCTCATCAACTATCGGGGCACCTGCCTGATCATCACCCACGACAGGTACTTTCTGGACAGGATCACAGGGTGGATTCTTGAACTCGATCGCGGACGTGGAATTCCATACGAGGGCAATTACTCTTCCTGGATCGAACAGAAGGCGATCCGCCTCGAACAGGAAAACCGCGACCAACGGTCGAAAAGAAAAGTTCTCGAGCGGGAACTGGAGTGGATTCGCCAGAGTCCCCGGGCTCGCCAGGCAAAGCAGAAGGCCAGGATCGATGCCTACAACACGCTCGCGTCCCAGACGGAACGCGAACGAATCCGGAATGCCCAGATCGTCATTCCCAACGGTTCTCGCCTCGGCTCCAAGGTCATCGACGTCAAGGGCCTGCGCAAGGGTTATGGCGATACCCTGTTGTTTGACGACGTGAATTTCAGCCTTCCTGCTGGCG
>JAPOVX010000074.1 GCA_026707935.1 Paracoccaceae bacterium | reverse complement strand
CGCAGCTGGCTCCACGAGGAAGCCGAATTGGCGCGGTCCAACGAGGATCTTGCCCACCGGCTTGTCGAGAAATGCCGGCCGGATCGAACCCGAGCACCGGCAGGGCAATCCGGCATTGCACGAGGACACGGTTGACGGCCGCCTGCCCAGGTTCGTCTGGCTCAGGCAGTTCTCGCCGGGAAACAATTCAGCCGCCGCGAACCGCTTGCCGGACTGTCTGGAATACCTGAAGCGGCTGGAATGTCCGGATGATCTCTTCGCCGGTGTCCCGGCCCATCGGATCACCCGCCACCGCCGACAGGGCGAGCGTTACTACGCTGATGAATGACGCGATCTATCGGAGAACAGACGCCTTGCGATCCTGGGCGGTGTGTGCGGCGGAATGGCGGTCAATTCTGGCCGACACTTTTGTGGAGACCCATGACCGGATCACGGGCAGGACCGACAGGGCAGCCATGCGTCTGAGCGAGGCTCGTATCGCCAATGAAGCGACAGCGGCCCGAGAAGACCTGACATCCTTTGCCGGGCTGGGCAATGCACTGATCAAGGCCCATCATCCACAGGGTTGGGGTCACCCGCCGGGCGGCCAGGTCCTGTACCGGGTTCGTTCGGAGCATTACGGGGTGCCTGGCGGCATTGGCTTCACAGCGGCCGGGATACAACTTGGACCGCGTGACCGTATCATCGGCCGTTTGGCTTATGCCCGCATTGCCAACACCGGCCCGGTTGTGATCAGCCATCGCTTCCTCCAGGACAATCGAAAAGAATTGGAGCGCGACACCATCGACGGCGCCGACTGGAAGCGTCAACCCGGTCCCTATGCTGAAGTCGTGGTCGCTTTCACCGGTTCGGTCGCGCACGAGGCGACCAAGGCGGTCGGGTGATCGGCGAAAACCGCCGCGACATGGGGCCGCTGGCGGCCACCCTGGCCGTCCGGACCAATGCCTGCTGGACGACGGCATCGCATCGTTCACGCGCGGACTGGCTTCCGCCCCCAGTCATATCGCGCGCCCGATGGCGGCGGTTCCTCCTCACTGCGCGATCGTTATGATGACCGACGCCCATCCCGCTTCGCTTGGGTGGCTCGGGTCTGTTTTGGTGCACCCGGCGCTCGGCGTCGAGCATTTCGGACAGACCGGAACCATCGCAAATCTCAATTCACATTACGGCATCGACGCCAAAGCGATTATCCGCGCTGCCGAGACAGTGTCGCGAGGCCGGCAACTCGCGAATCTGCGAGTTGTCCAGGCACGTTTTGCCATGGCGACTGAAAGCCAGACGGCCTGTAGAATGTTTTCGGGCTGTGCGAGAACCGAGCCAGGCTGCGCGTTGCGATCCCTGTCCGTGCGATTGGACCTAACGTTCAAACGGCACCATTGCGGGCACGTTCGATAGCATTGCTCAACGCTCGCTGGAATACGGACACGTCGTTGCCATAGCTCAAGCATCGAAAACCCTGCCGAAGCCGTTGTCTGGCACCTTCGAGAGAGTTTGTTATGATCCCTGCTGGTTTCTTGTAGCGATTGCACGCCGCGAGGAAGCGATCAAGAGCTGCCACGAAATCCGGGTTGTCGAACTGCTCGGTAATGCCCATGGAGTCGGTCAAGTCGAAATGACCCATCCACGCCATGTCAATGCCTTCGACCGAAAGAATGCGATCCGCTGCCGCGATGCCGGCTGGGGATTCGATAAGCGGAATGGCCAGCATGTTTTCATTGGCGACCTTCATGCGCGGGGCAATCTCGCCTAACCCATAACCATCATGCGCAACGCCGAATCCAATCCCGCGTGTACCGTCCGGCCTGTAGCGACACCATGCGGCGAGCTGCTCTGCCTGCGCACGGCTCTCAATCATCGGAGCAATGATACCCATCGCACCCGCATCCAATACGGTGGCCACGAGATGTCGCTGCAATGTGGGAACGCGTACGATTGCAGTGACGCTGGTGCCCCTTGCGAAGGCGATTTGCTGCTTGACTTCGTCGATCCCGAATCCGCCGTGCTCCATGTCGAGCACGATGAAATCAAGGTTGGCGTTGGCAACGACCCGGCAAAGGCCTGGCGACAGGAACTCCGTGACGAAAATGCCCCACGCAACATCGCCGCGCCGCAACACTTGCTTTAACAGGTTTTGTTGCATCGCCTTTACTGAAGCTCCTCGATATAGTCGCCGACTTCAACGCCGACACTATGGGCGGCGGCGGCAAGTTGCGTATAAGTGGCGGTGTCGATGGGCAGACCGTTTCTTAGGCGTTCACTGCGGCGGCGCGCCTCGATTTCCCCCGGTAACAGAACCTCACCGCCCTCATTGAGCGGCGGCGATCCCTTGATCCAGGCAACGAACGCTGCGACATCCTGGCGGAAGAAGTCAACTCCACCAAAGGCGGCAGGGTCGAATGCAATCGATGTCATGTTGTTCACGAGGTGGCTGGCCGTGGGACTGCCGGGATTGCTCGCGTATCCTCCTGAAAGGGACCCGGCCATTAACTCGCAGAAGAATGAAAGCCCGGAGCCCTTGTGCCCGCCGAACGGAAAAATTGCTCCAGGCGGATCGCTGTAGAAAGCTTCCGGATCAGTCGTTGGTCGTCCTTTGCCGTCGACAACGGTATCGCTCGGTAGTCGTTCGCCTCGATTGCGCATCACCTGTATCTTGCCCTCGGCAATTGCTGCTGTTGCGATATCGAGGACGAGCGGCGCACCCGACTCGTTCGGTGCACCCGCAGCGATGGGATTTGCCGACAGCCTGCGATCCGACCCACCGTGCGGAGCAACGAGGATGCCGTATCCCGAAGTATTGACGAAATGCACAGATACGAGCCCGCTTTTCGCGAGATACTCCGGCCATGCGCCAATGCGGCCGAGATGCGCCGAGTTACGGATCAGCACTGCGGCGAAACCCTTCTCCCGAACCCGCGATCGAAGGAGGTCCATAGCTTCCAGCCCGATCACCTGCCCGTAGCCGAATTGCCCGTCGATGAGAAAAGCCATCCCATGGTCGGACGCAATCTCGGCATGTCGATTCGGATGCACATCTCCATTTCGACACCAATCAACATATTTTTTGACCCGTATGAGCCCATGAGACTCGTGCCCGACAAGATTCGACTCCACGAGGTGGTCGGCGATGATACCTGCTTCCTCGGGAAGGGACCCGATGGCTTCAAAAATCTTGCTTACAAACGTTCTTGCAGCCAGCGACCGTATGAGCTTCATTCGGCCGCTGCCTTGCCATAAGGCATTTGCGCGCCCACCGGGTGACGCGCGTAATTGTCATAGACCGACATATTTCGGAGATATGCGTCCAGACCAAACTCGCCGTCATCGCCACCAATTCCGCTTTGGCGGTACCCGGTGTGGAAGCCCTGGAACGACTCGGGACCGATGCGGTTGACGTACACCTCGCCGAAATCGATATCGGTGACGGTGTCCATTTCCTTTGTGAAGTCATTGGTGAAATCGTAGGCGGAGAGGCCATAGCGTGAACTGTTTGCGACCGTAACGGCCTCGTCGAAGTCAGCGAACGGCACGACGGGGACAACCGGACCGAAAACCTCTGATTGCATGATCTGGTCAACTTGGGGAACGTCGACCAAGACTGTTGGAGTCATCCAGTAGCCGCCAACCGTCGGCGGTTCATCGGGTCGCCCACCCCTCAATGCGGGTCGAGCCCCCCGCTCGATAGCTCCATCAACCGGGGCCTCGACCTTTTTCAGTTCCGGCAGGCTCACTTTGGGACCGATATCCGTCGTCTCCTGCATGGGGTGTCCGACCCGGAGCGTCCTGGTGAGCTCGACGTAGCGTTCCAAGAATTCGTCGAATATTGGCTGCGCAACGAGCGTTCGTTCGTTGCAGATACAGACCTGCCCGCAGTTCATGAACCGTGACGTGACGGCACTGCGTACCGCGAATTCGAGATCCGCATTCTCAAGCACGATGAATGGGGCCTTGCCTCCGAGTTCGAGCGAAGGTTGCGTCAGATTGTCGGCGGCCGAACGCATGATCTGTTTGCCTGCCCGGACGCTCCCGGTCATAGATATCAGCGCCACGTCGTCACATGATGCGAGGGCCGCTCCGACGGACGGTCCGTCACCGGTAACAACGTTCACCACGCCCGAAGGAACGCCAGCCTCCTCAAGGAGCGTGGCCATGTGCAGAGCCGATAAAGGCGTCATCTCATGCGGCTTGATGACAATTGTATCGCCGGCGATCATGGCCGGAGCGACTTTCCGGCTGACCAACGCCGCGGGATAGTTCCACGGGATGATACCGGCCACGATGCCAACTGGAACCCGCTGGATGCAAATCTGCTCACCTGGCACATCCGACGGGAGAATATCGCCGCGAATCCGTCGTGCGAACTCGGCAAAGTAATCGAAGAACCCAGCCGCGCCGGCGACCTCGCCCCGTGCCTCGGAGATCGGCTTGCCCTGCTCCCGGACCACTAACGAAGCTAGCGTTTCCGCGTCTCGGCGGACTAGATCTGCAACCCTACGCATGACCGCGGCTCGCTCCACCGTAGTGCGTCCGGCCCACCGAGCGCCGGCCCTTTTTGCAGCAACAACGGCAGAATGCGCCTGTTCTATCGTCGCATCACGCACTGCCACGAAGGCTTCGCCCGTGGCAGGGTCAATAATTTCCCGTGGTTCGCCGTCGCCTTCCAACCAGTGCCCGCCGATGAAGTCAGTGGTCTGATAGGCTTCGTCCTGCATGGATAACGTTCTCCGACACTTTTGACGCCCCCAGTCACATACTACCAAATCGCGTCACGATCGATCAGATTTGACCGGTAATCGCGCTTTGACGGTTTGCCGACGCCATGGTTTTGTGATTCAGACACGAGTCCTCGAATTCATCTCCGAGCCGGATCCCACCGTCCGGAATTTTCAACTCCCGAGCGGGTCGGCTTCTTCCAGGGCTGGCCAGAATTTGTCACTTATGACTTCCGCCGCTGCGCGCACGGTTGTGTCGAGTTCGGCGAGTGTGCTGATGCCGGGAATCACGGAGGTCACAACTGACGGCCTGAGACAGTAGGCAAGCCCGGCGCCCGGAAGCGAATTGCCGAACGCGTTGCAGACCGCCTCGATCCGTCGTACGCGAGCCACGATTTCCGGGTCGGCGAGTGCGTAGTCGTATTTCGCTTCCACGACTGCACCGCTCGCCAGGATGCCACTGTTGTATGGGCCTCCTGCAATCAGGCCGATGCCCATTTCTTTGCAGAAAGGAACGAAGCGGCGTTGTGCAGCACGTTCAAGCAGGGTGTGCCGTCCCGCGAGCAGAATGCAATCGATGTCGACCTCACGGGCAAAGGACTCGCACACTGCCCATTCGTTGACCCCGAGGCCGATCGCCCGTACGGCCCCTTGGTGGCGCAAATCGTCCAGCGCACGGTGCGCGCCTTCAAGCGCTTCTCGGTACCGCATGGGCTGCGCATCGCCGTGCGTGTAAGTATCGATGTCATGAATGAGCGCGATATCAATCTGCTGCAGGCCCAGCCGATCGCAACTCGCTTCGATCGACCGCAGCGTCGCGTCCGCACTGTAGTCAAACACGAACGGCATGTCGGCGCGACGTTGCTCGGATGGCCTCAGCAGGCGCCGACCGACCTTGGTCGACACGACGAACGCCGAACGATCCTGACCGCGCAGAAAAGCTCCGAGGCGCCGTTCGCTCGCGCCGTATCCGTATAAGGGTGCCGTGTCGAAGTAGCGGATGCCGCGGCTCCATGCGGCTTCAACGAGCTCGAGAACATCATCTTCGGCACGTTCACTTCGAAGCCATCCGGCTGGTCCGGCGCCGAAACCGAGTTCGCTGAGCCATATGTCCGTCGTGCCGAGGCGTCGCTTCGAGTATTCTGCCACGCCAACCTCGTGCCTATGGGGTGGCGAATTCGGTCTCGAAGGTGTCGCCGCCAACAGCGTCGAGCCGATAGACACGGGTCGCCGTTCTGCCGTATATCGCTGCCCGATCATCATGACTGATGTCTTTCAAGAGTTCGCGACAGACTTGTCTCCAGGAATCGTATGACGAGGCAAGGTCAAGCGGTGGCCAGTCGCTTGCCCACATTATTCGGTCCGGCCCGAACTGATCGAGAACCGTATCCGAATAAGACCTGATAACGTCGGCCGTCGCACCGGGTGGTGCACAGTTCATCAAGCCTGACAACTTGCAGGTAACATTGCGGTTGGACGCAAGCCTTCGAATGTCCCGTTCCCAAACGGCCCGTCGGTCCTGCCGGATGTCGGGCTTGCCGCAGTGGTTCAGGACCAGGGAAAGCGCGGGAAAGGTCCGCGCTATTCGGTCAGCCACCGGGATCTCGTCAGGGTTCTGCACCAGCATGTCAAGAACCAGTCCCGAGCTTTCGAGTTCGCCGATACCCTTCATGGCTTCGGGGCTCAGCATCCACTGGACCGAGCGGTTGTCGTCGCGCACGGGGCGAACGCCCTTGACTACCGAGATGCCAGAGAACGTGTCGATCTCCTCAGGCAGCGAGGGCGACGTCGGATCAATCCAGCCAATTACGCCCGAAATCCAGCCATACCGCCTCGACAGACCGATCGTATAGAAATTTTCCGCCAAGGTTTCCGCCGCTTGCACGGCAACTGCGCGATTAACGCCGACGGTATCCATGAGCGGCTTCAGGTGGGCCGGTTCGCGGTCGGCGTAGATGGACTTCATTTCGGGCGACAGGGCGGTGTTGTCTCCGCGCGCAAGGCGCCAGAAGTGGACGTGCGAATCAACGATCACGCGACGGCCGCCGGTTTCCTGCCGGCGATGATCATGGCCAGGACCTCGTCCTGTTTGGCATCAGACGTCTTGACCGAACCGACGAGGCCTCCGTTTTTCATGACAACGAGCCGATCAGCGAGGCCAATCACATCGTGCAGGTCGTGGCTGATCAAGACGATGCCGATTCCCTGCTCCGCCAGCCTCCGGATCAACCGTCCGACCTTTTCGGTTTCCTCGGGGCCGAGGGCGGCAGTTGGCTCATCCATGATGAGCACACGCGCCTCGAAATGGACAGCTCTTGCGATGGCAACCGCTTGTCGTTGACCGCCCGATAATTTGGCAACGAGTTCATGGTAGGAGGGGAGCTTCAGCTCCATGCGGTTCAGCGTGACTTCGGCCGCCGCCTCCATCGCCTCCTCATTCATTATCCCAAAAGCGTTCCGGATTTCGCGGCCCAGGAACAGGTTGGCAACTGCGTCCAAGTTTTCAGACAAAGCCAGGTTCTGATAGATTGTCTCAATGCCAAGAGCCTTGGCATCGCGCGTCGTTCGAATAGATACTGGTTGCCCGTCCATTAGTATGTCGCCGGAGTCCGCCTGATGAACGCCAGACAGCACCTTGATCAAGGTGGACTTTCCGGCGCCGTTGTGACCCAGCAATCCCAATATTTCGCCGGGGTCCAAATGGAGCGAAACGTCGTCGACAGCCTTAACGCCACCGAATGATTTCACCATATGGCGAATCTCGACGAGGGGTGCCATCAGGTCCCTCCGCGCCGCCGTACGATCATGTCCAACCAGACAGCACCAATCAGTACGAGCGCGAGCAGCATCTTCTGCAGCGGAGTTGGTACACCCATGAGGATCATGCCATTCTCCAGGCTCTGCATGATCAACGCACCTATCAATCCGCCGAGGATCGTACCAACGCCACCGGCGAGCGACGTCCCGCCCACCACCGCCGCCGCAATGACGTTCAACTCCGTCATGGTTCCGGTGACGCTGGCGCCGGCGTTGAGCCTGGCGGTGACGACAATCGCCGCGAGGCCGCACAGAAAGCCCATGGCCGCAAACACGATAACGGTCAGCCGCCGCGTGTCGATACCCGCGAGCTCGGCGCTATCGGGGTTGCCTCCCATTGCAAAGACGTGTCGGCCAAAGGTGTGGGCGCGAGCCAGGACTGACGTCGCGGCGGCAACCACGATGAGTATCAGCACCGGGATGGCGATACCCATGGGAACGTCGGTCCTCGGAAAAGTATGGGCGTTCATCACCAAAGCAAATCCAATAACGACGGCCGACCAGATAATTACAAAGGATGCGTCAATGAGACCGGAACGCTGGCGTACGCTGAGCTTGGAGCGCCTCTGACGCGCGCGGATTACGATGAGAACGATGCACCCGATGGCGAGGGCTGCAAAAACCCAACTCCAGAACGAACCCAACGTACCGTTAAGTCCGCCCCCTAACCGCTGATAGGTCTCGTTCAGCGGCGATATGGTGCGGCCCTGATTGATGAGCCAGGCCGCGTTCCGGAAAAACAGCAAGCCCCCAAGCGTGACGACGAAAGACGGGATGCCGGCATACGCGATGAGCGCTCCTTGGGTAAATCCGATCAAGACGCCTGTGGCCAGCATGACCAGGCACGTCAGCCACCATGTAGCAGTTCCGTCGACGGGCAATATGGCGGTCTGGAAGAGAGCGCCGAACACGCCGATAAAGCCAAGCTGGGATCCCACGGAGAGGTCGATGTTTCGCGAAACAATGACCAGAACCATGCCACACGCCATGATTCCCACGACGGCCACCTGGAGGGAGAGGTTAAACAGATTTCTGGCGGTGAGAAACTTGCCGCCAGTCAAGAAGTTAAAGATCAACCAAATACAAGCGAGGACGACAACCATCGCAAGCAGCCTGAGGTCAACCCCGACTGCTTGCGATACCCGTTGCGAAGTCTCGCGCGAAATCACCCTAAGCGAGGCCGGGACGCTACTGACAGGCCGTCGGCGGGTTCTCAGTCACGCCGTTACAAAGGGCGTCCTTTGAGATCCAACCGGCATCCACGACGAGGTCAAGGTTGTCATAGGTGATGGCGATCGGTTCAAGTAGAAGCGCTGGCTGTTCGGCGCCGCTCTCAGTCATGAAGGTCGTGGCACCCATCACGCCCGACAGAGCTTTGCCCTCCGCCAGTTCGACGGCCGCCCGTGCCGCTGCCTGCCCGAGCAGGTTGGAGTTCTTCCAGATCGTGACAGTCTGCTGACCCTTTGCGATGCGGTTCAGAACGGTATGGTCTCCGTCTTGTCCCGATAGGGGTATGCCCAGCATCTGCCGGCTGGCAAGCGCTGACGCGACACCCGTCGACATACCGTCGTTCATGGCCAAAACAGCATCGACCTCGTCACTCTGCTGGGTAAGTATCGTCTCCATGGTCGACTGGGCCAGATCAGGCTTCCAGTTTTCAATGTTCTGCTGGGCCACGACCTCAATCTGTCCGGAGTCGATTAGCGGTTGCAAGACCTGCATTTGACCATCTCGGAAGATGTTGACGATCGGGTGCGCCGCATCACCTTCTATCAGAACCCAATTGCCGTCATCACGAACATCAACCATCGCCTCGGCCATCAGCCGGCCGACTGCGACGTTGTCGAAACTCGCAAACAGGACATCCGGAGAGTCGATCGGAGCATCATACGCGATCACCGGCACTCCTTCCGCATTCGCCTGAGCAACAGCCGGCAATACCGCCTTCGAATCCTGAGCCAGGAGAATCAGTGCATTGCACCCTGAGGCGAGCATCGCCTCGATATCGCGCAACTGTTTCTGGGGATCCGACTGCGCGTCTGCGCTGACATAGGTCCAGCCCGCCGGTTCCAGGACCGATTTTATCCCGGCCTCATCTATGCGCCAGCGTTCCTCCTGGAAGTGGCGCCAACTCACGCAAATCTGGTAGTCCTGTGCCAGAGCGGACTGATCGGCCAGAATCGCGCCGAGCATCGCTCCCAGCGCTAGCGCTGATGCAGACACAGTTTTCTTTCTTTTCACATAGATTGGCCGCATGGGTTCCTCCTTTCAGCCAATGAATTTAACAGAACCCACGGCTTGGCCAGCGAGCCGTCGTAAGATGATCTGAGGATGAGATGCAGGGGTCGCTGCGAATTCCTACGACACTTGACGGCGCCGGTTCGCGGGTCAGGGTGCAAGTCTCTCCCGGAACTGAAGCCTGGGTTCTTTCTCCCTTTTTGCATCAAAAAGGCTGGCCGGAAGCCAACCCCGTGGAAGCGTAAGCGAACCCCTCCCGAATTTCAACAGCGCAGTGAATGTGGCGACCGGCCCGGACACCCGGCAACAGTCTCCGCGTGTTTCGAATGCCGGAACCGAGGACACGGCCCCGCAGGCGCCCCTTGTCTCCGGCCACAAGGCCCGTGGAATCCGTATATTGAAAAAAATGTTGTTGCTTGTCCTGGGGAGCCGCTCCGGATCGAGCCTCTCGCTGAGAAGGAAAAAGCGGGTCCCGGTGCTCCGTTCCCCCTTGATCTCCCGTG
>JAPOVX010000196.1 GCA_026707935.1 Paracoccaceae bacterium | reverse complement strand
CGTGCGTGGCCTGTGGCCACGCGGATCATGCGGACCTGAACGCGGCCCGCAACATCATGGCGTCGGGGATTGGCGCATATGTTGCGGTCATTCTTATGTTGCGGTGGGTCGAAAAACTCAAGTTTTACAGTGACGTTCCTGAAATCTCCGCAACATTTTATTTGGCACGCAACCCGAAACTCGTGGCTGGATTCTCGGTGCAGGAGGCACGCCGGTGATCTCGGGCCGATGTCCGTCTCTTCTGTCATGTTCGGCAATCCAGACACCTCAAGGCCGTACACATGACGGCACGCTTGCGGGGCCACGATGACACTGGCCAGCGCCGAAGGCAGTGCATGAGACACTTCCCCTCGCATGAAAAACCACTTGAGAACAAGGAATTGTGGAACGGCCTGAGCCCGATCCGAGGGACCGAACTCACCGCAACATGACCGTTCCGCTCAGAACTCACCGAGGAAAGCCATTAGCCCATGTGGGGAACCGGATTACCAAGGGAACCTCGAATCCCAAGGGTCTGTCATGACACGCCAATTGGGGAAATCCGGCCAACGAATTCGGGTTGCGTGCAGAATATTATGTTGCGGAGATTCCTGCGATGCCGCTGTCTAACCCGACTTTTTTTGGCCACCGCAACATAAGAATGACCGCAACATGGGCGCCAAAATGTTGCATGCAACATTTTGGCGCATCTGCACGGCGAGGGGCGTTTGCGTTGGCAACCCCCGTGACCCGTGAAATTGATCGAAAGCAGGCAGCGTGATACGTGGTCAAGTAATCGATATAATTCCTATAACTTGTGCAAGGCGTTGAATGTGGGCCGATGAAATGCATAAACCATAATTTCATGGCAATGAGGCCAATGACAGAAATCTCGTGATGAATTGTCCAGGTGGCGGTCCCCCGGGCCCAAAAGATGTTTCGGGCGACGGGGGTGTTTTCTGAAATGAGCCAGGCTTTTCTCCTGGTGAAGTCCCTGCTCTTTATCACCATCATGTATTCGTGGATGCTGGTTCTCGGGATCATCGCGGCCCCGGCCGCTGCCGTGTCCAGGGATGCGACCTATTGGTTCGTCAAACTGTATTGCCGCCAAATCCTCTGGTTGCTGCGATTCCTTTGCGGGATCGATTTTGAAGTCCGGGGTGGGATTCCGACCGGTGACGTGGCTGTCGTTTCCAAGCACCAGTCTTTCCTTGATGTCATTCTGCACGTCGTCAGCCTCGACCGGCCCCAATTCATCATGAAACGGGAACTGTCATGGATTCCGGTGTTCGGGTTTTACGCCATGCGGATCGGCTGCACGCCGATTCATCGGGAGAACCGTGCACGCGCCACTGACCAGATGTCCAAAGGTGTCGAGAAGGAAGCCGGCGCCGACGCGCAGTTGGTCATCTATCCGCAAGGAACACGTGTTAGTCCCGGTGACAAGAAACCCTACAAGGCCGGCGCCTTCATACTTTATCATCGCCATGAAAAGCCGTGCGTACTGGCGGCGACAAATGTCGGGCATTTCTGGCCTCGCCTGTCTTTGTTGCGGAGGCCCGGGCTTGCAGTTGTCGAGTACCTGTCGGTCGTTCCGCCGGGGTTATTTCGGGACGAATTCATGGTCAGGATCGAAAGGGAAATCGAGCAGGCATCGGACCGGCTTTCGGAAGAAACCTTGAGCCATTCAGCGAAACAATGATGGCCGCTTCCTTGCGTTTATAATTTGTGCAAGACCGGATCCTACCGGCCGCATTTAACTGTCCATCGTTTTCAGCGTTATAGACGCTGAAAAAGCATTCTTTCCAAAGAGATCTCGTTGCAGTTTCTTTAAGAGTTTGCAATTTTTGGTCGTCATGAACACTGTACGGTCAGAAAAACTAAAGAAAGTCCTTAATGCGGTGCCCGCGGGATTTCTCGTCGATGCCACCTGGCTCACCTCGCACGGTGTCGCTTACGCAACCTTTCGCGACTACGTCAAGCGAGGCTGGCTTGAGCGCGTTCACCGCGGCGTATTCCGTCGCCCGACACCGAATGAATCCGCATCGAACACACTTGGCTGGAAGAGTTGCCTGCTCTCAATGCAGCACATCATGCACTACGACGTCCACGTGGGTGGCAGGACTGCACTCTCACAGCAAGGTCACGATCACTATCTGCGCCTGAGCGGCAACGCCCCCATCTGGGTTTATGGCGAGGCCATGCCAAATTGGCTCAGCAGATTGCCGCTGGACGCGCCAATCAAGACGCGCAAGACGTCGTTGTTCGCGGATTCGTCTCTCGGCATCACCATGGACGACAGAGATCCAGGAAGCACCCTGCCTTGGGACTGGCGACTGCGGATGTCGGCACCCGAACGGGCTGTCATGGAAGCCATGGACGAATTGCCGGGCCATGAGAGTTTCCATAACCTCGACATGGTGTTCGAGAGCTTGACGACACTTCGCCCGAAGACACTCACGGAGCTGTTGCATAGTTGCAAGAAGATCAAGGTCAAGCGCCTCTTCTTCGTGTTTGCGGAACGCCACAATCACGCCTGGCGCAAGCGGTTGAACCCTAAAGACTTCAACCTCGGGAGTGGCGATCGCGCTTTGGTCAAAGGCGGGAATATACATCCGCGTTATCGCATCATGGTGCCGGAGGAATTTGCAAGAACGGAGGGCGGTGATGGCGTTTGAGGCCTACGAAGCCCAGGTCGCACTATTGGTGCGTTTGTTCCCCTGTGTCGCGAGCGAAGAGATATTCGCACTCAAGGGCGGTACCGCGATCAGCCTCTTCTATCGTGATTTGCCCCGCCTGTCGGTTGATATCGACCTGACGTACCTGCCAATCAAAGAGCGCGCAGAGAGCCTGGCCGAGATCAACGAAGCGATGGATCGGAATGTGTACTCTGTCGAACGTGGCATCAAGGGCGCAAAGGCGCGACAAATCAGGGGCGTCGTCGTCGTCGCCACCCGCGTTCTTGCCCGTCTTGATGGTGTCGAGATCAAGATCGAGACCTCGCCTGTTCCATTCGAACGGAACCTGCCCGCCCGCCCCGACGCCCCCCCATTTCGAGAATGGCTTGGCTGATCGGGAGGGGAGCGGGCCGGAACCGGTCCACAGGGATGGAAATTGCTCTATTCGCTCACGTGCACCAGGTGGTAGCGGACGGCGTCGCTGATCACTGGCTCCAGGCCCGAAACCCGCGCGCTCATGACAACGATCTGATTGACGTGGAAGGGAATGAACGATCCGCCCTCCTCGTAAAGGATCCTCTGCAGCTCATGGAACAGAGCCGTACGTTTCTCGCGGTCGAGCTCCTGGCGTGCGTTGTCCAGCTTCTCATCGAATTCGGGACGGTTCCAGTAGGTCTCGTTCCAGGCCGCGCCGCTGCGGTAAGCTTCGTTGAGGATCTGATCGGCGGGTCTCTGGCCCCAGCTGGTTGTCGATGCTGGCACCTGCATCCAAACGTCCGTCCAATAGCCGTCTGACGGGGTCTTCACCAGATTGACCTTGATGCCGGCCTGAGCGACCTGTTCCTGGTAGACCTGCACAAAATCGATCCAGAAGGGTAAAAGATTGCTGGTGTGGACTTCGATTTCGATGCCGTCGGGATAACCGGCCTCGGCGAGCAGCCGCTTGGCCTCGTCGATCTGCTGCGGGCAGTCGATGTTCGCGCGATATTGATCGCCCGTCCACACCGGGTGATCACAGGTAACGATGCCGCCACCAGGGCCTGCAACGAGGTCGATCATGGCCTGACGATCGGTTGCTATGCGCAGCGCCTTGCGGACGCGGGCATCGGTGAAAGGCTCCGTGTCGGTTCGGAAGGCGATGGACCCCCGCCAATTGCCCGAAGGCACGTGCTGCAGCTTGAACTTCGGGTTGTTTTCGAAAAGCGCCGTCTCTTTTTGGGTAACATGGCGAACCATGTCGATTTGGCCGCTCAGCAACGCTTGCACGCGCGCCTGCGCATCTGGGATCGAGATGATCTCGACGGTCTCGACGCCCGGTGGTCCCTCCCAATAGTCGGGGTTCGCCTTCAGGACCGTCGTGCCTTCAGGATCAAGCGTTTCCAGAATAAACGGCCCGGTCCCTATGCCCGTCTGCCCGATTGTGTCGCCCGAGCCTTCCGGAGTCATCCGAATGCGATAATCCATTATCAGCATCGGGAAATCCGCATGGGGTGCGGACAGCGAGATCCTCACGGTTGATGGATCGACGGCCTCGACAGCTCGACTGGGATGCGGAGACCCTGTGGCGGACCTATTCCATGCTGACGGATGTGGAATCGGTGTTCCGGTCGCTCAAGTCCGAACTGGGTCTGCGTCCCGTGTATCACTGGAAGCAGAAGCGGTCCGACGGTCACCTGTTCATCAGCGTCCTGGCCTACCAACTGGTCCAGGTCATTCGCAGCCGTCTTCGGGCCCATGGCGAGACGGCAAGCTGGAGAACGCTGCGGGACATTCTCTCGGGCCAGATCCGGGTCACCGCCTGTTTCCGTCGTGCCGACGGGCGGGTCATTCACATCCGCAAGGCGACCCGGGCGGAGCCTCGGCAACGGGAGATCTACCGGGCACTTGGTCTTGACCCCGAGCCGGGGAAGACGCGGAGGATGGTTGCATGACGGGTCGGTGACATCATGTCCGGGCACGGACTTGTAGTGCCATAACCGCCGTTTCAGTCGGCGCAAGCCACTGAAAAACAACCATCTTTTTTTATGCGTGTGAAACTTGGGTTAATTGAGCTCGAGCCGAATTTCACGGCCTACGGCGCGCGCCGCGCGCGCGAGCAAGCGGAGCGTTACGCTGTCATTGTCGGGATCAAGAATACGAGCCAGTTGGGACCGGCTGGTGGCAAGGCGCTTTGCCATCTCGACCTTGCTGATGCCTTCCTTCTTCATCGCTTCGGATAGTTGAAATGCCACTACGCGCTTTATGGCCTGTTCGGTTGTTTCCTCATAGGTGCCCTGTTCTTTCAGGAAATCTTCGAACAGTTGTCCTGCCTTACCGTCTTCCGCATCTGTCGTCATATCACACCTTTCATTCTCTTGACGGCCAAGTCTAGATCTGCCTGTGGCGTCTTCCGTGTCTTTTTGATGAAGCCGTGCAAAAGGACCATGTCCCCTTCATGAGCGCAAAACAAGACGCGTGCGATCCCGTTTCCGCGCAATTCGGTCCTGACTTCCCAAAGTCCCCGTCTACCCTGTATCGATCGGCATAATGGCATGCCCACAGGCCACCCGAACTCTGCGGTTCGGATATCATCGCCAATGGACTTTCGATCTTCTGCCGACAAACTGAGCAACCAGTCCCGAACCGGCACTCGACCATGTTTAGATTCGAAGAACCGTGCCGGAAACTTCTTATGAATATTGGCTGCCACTAACGTACCACAAAAAGTCCATGCTATCAATCTTGCATGATTTTGCTTTTGCCTTTTTTGACAAATAACAAATCGAGTGCTTGTTCCAGCAAAGCTTGTATGGTCGTATCCTCTTCTGCTGCGAGCATTTTAAGTTGTTTCGCGACTCCAGGATCGAAATGTCCACCAATCAGTTTTGTGTTCTCACGTGAAAGAGGACGACGCTGGCGTTTTGATATTTCCGGGGAATGGGTCGTTTCTAGGTTTTTCGTGTCTGGTTGTCGCGACTTCCTTTTTTCGCTGTCTAGGACTGCTTGTAGCGAGTTTTTCATTGCTGCCTACTCCTTCGCGGGAAACAGATGATCTCGTGTATACACGTATAATTGTCGAATTTCATACGCTGCCTTGCCATTCGGTTCAAACTCCTGCACCGATCGGCCGGTTTGTTGGGCACGTGAATAGGCAATACGGTTATGAATATGCGGCGCGGCCAAGTCAGCTCCCAAGGATCGTATCGTATCTATTGTGTCCACAATTTCGCGGCCTTTTGGGGGGCAAAGCGTCAAAACAACGGCGGCTGGTTTTTGATAATGCCGCACCATTTCGAGTGTTTTCACCATTGCCATGACATCAAGCACTGCAGGTCGGGTCGGTATCAGAACTGCATCAGCGTGTTGAACCGCTTCAAATGCAATATCTTTGGCAAATGGAGGAGTATCGATCACCACAAAAGTACAACTAGATTCTCGAGCAGCATTGAGCATGTGCTTGAGACGGGACGCGGGTACAGCAACTACCGCCGGCGTTTCATTGTTCCGGGTATCGTGCCAAAAGGCTGCGGATGCTTGTGGGTCGAGGTCTAAAATTGCGGCAGAATAACCATCTTTCTGCGCTGCGACTGCAAGGCCAATTGCCAGCGTTGTTTTTCCAACTCCCCCTTTTTGGCTAATCAGCGCAATTGTTTTCATAAATGCTCCTTCGGAAACGTTCCATACAGTCCTACATGTATACATGTTTTATCGTATAATACTATAAATACTCTAACGGCCCCACAACCCTAACCGCAATCTCCGAAAGAAAATATGTGTTCACAAATGATTTGCACCTCCGCATCCACCCTTGGTTCATTTTACAAATTTGTTCATCCGGATTGCCCGACACGTCATGCAGGCGCTATATCGCTTTTCCGTGTAGCAAAGCGTGATTTTTGAAATGGACCTTGATCAATCGATGATTCCCCTCGCGCTGGTCGTCCTGGCCGGCGCGGTCCTCTCGTACCTTGTGTTCGCGATTCCCCTACGAACAAGGACGGCACGGCTCGCGGTGACCGCTGATCGTGTTCCCGAGCTCGAACGTGAAAGAGATGATTTCCGGGAACAGCAAGATGAAGCTAGAAACCGGGTTACGAAGCTTGAGACAACCCTTGAGGAAGAGAAAAGAACCACGAGACCCGCATCGAAGAGCTGACAAAATTGGGAGCCGAACTCGCGGACAAGTTCAAGGTATTGGCGGGGGAGGCACTTGGAAAAAACAGCGAGGACTTTATGAAGCTCGTGACCGAGCGGTTCGAGAAACACACGGCAAGCGCCGGGCAGGACCTGGTCAAGCGCCGAAAGGAAATCGAGAACCTGGTCAAGCCGCTCGGCAAGAACCTGTCAAAATTCGAGCACAGGGTCAGGGAAATCGAGAAGGCGCGTGAGGGCGCCTACGCGGCCATTACCGAACAGGTGAAGAACCTGGCGGAAGGGCAGACCGGGCTCAAGTCGGAAACGAGCCGGCTGGTGCAGGCGCTCAGGCAGCCCAAGACCCGCGGGCGCTGGGGGAATACCAGCTCAGGAACGTGCTCAAAATGGCGGGCATGACAGAGCACGTGGATTTCGTGGAGCAGCCGATGATCGAAGGGGAGGGGGGGCCAGCTCCGTCCCGATGTCATTATCCGTGTTCCCGGCGGCAAGTCGGTGATCGTCGATGCCAAGACGCCGCGCGAGGCCTACCTGACGGCCGTCGAGACGACGGACGACGACACGCGCGAAGGATTGTTGTCGGAACATGCGCGCCAGGTTCGCGATCACATCCGCAATCTTGCATCGAAGGACTACTGGAAGTCGCTTCCGGAGACGCCCGACTTCGTGGTGATGTTCGTTCCCGGCGAGGCGTTCTTTTCAGCGGCGATTGAGAACACGCCGGACCTGTTCGAGAATGCAGTGCGGCAGCGGGTGCTGATCAGCACGCCGACGACATTCATCACGCTGGTCAAGGCGATCGCCTACGGGTGGCAACAGGAGAAACTGGCGGAGAACGCACAGGCCGTGGAGAAACTGGGCCGGGACCTGGTTGTTATTTCTCTGTTTACGTTGACGGACAAAGGATGAACATTCTCAAATTGATCTGCCCGCTGATCTCACGGTTTTCCTTTCCAAGTAGACGTTCTCAAGCAGCGTAACTGGCTGATATGAAGGCACTCTTTCGAGGCGTCAGCACTTTTGCGTCAAATTATTCCAATGTGAAGCAGCGGGATTAATCTGGGAATTCTGTGTTGGCATATGGTGAGAAACAACACCTGTTCGAGAGGATCAAGGTGTTCGGCGGGCACATGGACTGTCTTGGACAGTCGCTCGGGCAGGCGGTCGATCGCTACAACAAGAGCATCGGTTCCCTCGAAGGCCGCGTGCTGCCGGCGGCCCGGAAGTTCGAGACACTGGGTTTTGCAGCGCCAGGCGCGTCAATTCCGGTAATCGAACAGTTGGAAAGTGATGCCCGCAAGGTCCAGGCCGTGGAGCTGACAGACCCGGCTGGCGGAAATGATTGAATTGCAAACTGACAACTTCAACGTCTCGATATCCAGCCTGGCCATGACATCACGCGACGTCAATGGTGCATGCAGGCCCTGTTTCGCGCGCCCAGCGGCTTACTACGGGCGTTCCATGCCACCCCACATCCTGGCGGCAGTCTCGATGATCTGCTTGTCGGTGCGGGCGAAGGCCCAGTCATGGCCGTGCCCGCAGATCTGGAACTCCCGGATCGCGGCCTCCTGCCTGTCGAGTGTCAGGCCCTGCCACCAGCGTAGCGCTTCCGGGTGGGCCGCTTCCCCTAGGGCCGGCCGAGGGCCGTCGCGGTCCTGGAAGTCGCCGTCCGTGCGGAGCTCGACATATCGCTTGCAGAAGCCAAGAAACGCTGCCTGGGTGTTGCGGGGCTGTTCCGGTTGCTTGGCCGCCCAACTCCGCCAGAGCTGTTCCATCTGCCCCGGGTCGAGGTTCGGGTGCTTGCGGCGCATCGTGTTCAGGGTTCGCGGCGTCAGTCGGCGTTCTGCGGGCTGGAGATCTGCGGGAATGCGGCGGGGGTCGTTGGCGTAGTGGGCCACCAGCTGGTCCTCGGAGTCATCGAATTCGAGGCAGTAATCGAGGAAATCCTGATCGCGCCAGCGAGCGACGAGTTTTTTAAGGTTTCCCCTAAAATTGCGAAGGGTGTCTCTGGACCCGACTTTATTCTGAAGCTTGGCGAGGCCGATGTTCCACATGCGCTGTTCGCCGCAGTGCTTACGTACCACCTGGTAGATGGCCCGCTCCAGCGGAGTGCGCAGGCGAAAATAGTCATTGTGCAGGGTCAGCACCCGCCGGGCCTCCAAGGCTTCGCGGATCCAGGAAGAGAGAACAATTGAGCAGCCCAGCAGTGCTCCACCATGACGGCGCTGGAGGCTGTGGCGGCGGACCATCGAGGCCCGGTCCACGATGCCGAAGAGCTCGGTGTAGGTTGCTTCCTCACCGCGTAAATTGGTGACCAAGGTCAATTGGGTTAAGCGATAAATGGCGCTCTCCACGGCGTTGTACTGGCGCCCGCCGATCGTGCGGTTGGTGAAGCGCAGTAAGTCGGAAGCAGTCATCTGCACTCGTTCCGGGACCGGCCGGCCCCCACGGATCTCGGCCATTGCCATCGACATGCAGTAGATCAGGATATCCTGATCCTGAATCGTTGGAAGGCCCTCAAGGCCTGGTCGTAGCTCGATGTAGTTGCCGTGTTCATCCTCGAAGCGGCAGTTCTTCCGACGAGGCTGGGGCGCCAGGCCGAAGAACGGAAATTCCAAGTGCTCGGCAAGTTCCTTGAGCGGGGCCGCCATCAGGTCGGCAATGAACAGATCCGGATGGTGCCGGTGTGGAACGAGATTCGTCATATAATGTGGATAACATGACCGAAGTTAAGAGACAATTTTTGTCTCTTTACCTGCAAGGTTTAGGCATCATTTTGTCTCTTTACCTGCGTCATTTTGTCTCTTTACCTGCGGCCTTGAAAAATTCTCCTTTTGGTTTCAGTCGGTTACAGGCTATTTTCGAGGGCGTAACTAGATTCTAACAGGTGTTTATATAACACTGAGCGCTTCGCGCGTGCTTTCCCGCCGCAAAAACATCACCCAAAGACCCCCAAACTCCCACCTGTTCCTGATAGCAACCGTCCAATTGCTCAGAAACTGAGCAGCGCAGGGCATCAAGGACAGTTCTTTACCCCTACCGTCGCGCCAGCAGCAAAGGTCAGGCTAATTCTCTCTATTTCAGGGATTGCACTTGTACTCCGAAGTCTCCGGGATCCCCAAAATTCGTATGCAGCCCAATCATGCAGAAATTCCCGACAGTTAACCAGAGTTGATTAAAAGAAGCACCAAGATCCCGGTTTCAATCTCACAATATGCACTCTGTGCATGGCTGAGACGCCCAAAATCACCTGCACCGGGCGGGATCCGCCCGCAGGACTGCCGGGCTCCGGAGTGATTTTCCCGGATTACGGTCATCGAGCCATGCGTCCAGCGCAACAGGTGAAAACATGGGGTGAGGCGGTGCGTTTTCTCCTGAGACGCGCCCGCCCTGGCCTTATTGCGGAGATTCGTTCGATATAGCCGCCCATGGATTGGCTTCAAGCGTTCCGGGAAACAAACCCGGGTGTGTTTTGCGCTGTTCC
>JAPOVX010000250.1 GCA_026707935.1 Paracoccaceae bacterium | reverse complement strand
CGAAATTCTCGGCTACAATCTCGACCGGATCTTCGGCATGGAGAGAAGAACCTCGCCTCCGTGCTCCTTGTCCTGAACCTCCTGGCCTTCGCGCTCCATACTGCCTGCGACCTCGCGAAAAAGCACTGGCAGAAAGCACGTACGGTCTGCGGCACACGCGACTGGATGTTCCGGAACTCGCAGGTACTGACCGCCAGGTTCGTGTTCGACGACTGGAAGCGCCTGATGCAGGTGCTCGCCGGAGATGTCGAAATCCCTCCCTGAGCCGGGCCTCCATACCCGTTCACACGCGCCCGCCATGGCCCCTCCCCGAAATACCTCGAAAAGCCAAAATTCCGGAGGCAAGGAAAGCAGAAATGTCATATTGAGAATTGCTTCGCTGAAGCCCTCGCGCTTGCATCCAAGGAGAGCGCCTTGGTATTTATTCGCTGCATCAGCGGGCGAATTCGGCCATGAATGTCCACGAGCAAGCGGCGATTGTTACCGGGGGTGCGTCTGGGCTGGGCAAGGCGACGGCGCACGCGCTAGCGACTCGAGGTGCCAGAGTCGGTGTCCTGGACATCAACGAGGAGATGGCTCGACGGGTCGCGGCCGAGATAAACGGTGTCGCTACGGCATGCGACGTGGCCGACCCCTCGAGCCACGAAGCTGCATTCACGGCAGTGCGCGAGAAAATTGGACCGACTCGCATCCTGGTCACCTGTGCCGGCATCGCTCCTGGCGCCCGGCTGGTAGGACGGGACGGACTTGCAAGCCCGCTCGAAAAAGTGACCCGTGCAGTCCGCGTCAATCTCATCGGCACGATCAACTCTTGCCGACTCGCCGCAGCCGACATGACGGCTCTAGAACCCATGGAAGACAACGAGCGCGGATGTATCGTAACCACCGCGTCGGTCGCCGCCTTCGAGGGGCAGATCGGGCAGCTCGATTATGCGGCTTCGAAGGGAGGCGTCGTGGCGATGACGATCCCACTTGCACGTGAGCTTGCCAGCGCGGGCATCCGCGTGAACTGCATCGCTCCAGGTCTGATGGACACGCCGATGATGGCCGGCCTGTCAGAGCCGGCCAAGCGCTTCCTGCTCGAGACAACGGTCTTTCCCATGCGCCTCGGATGCCCGGACGAGTTCGCCACACTTGTAGTTCACATTGTGGAGAACACCTTCATGAACGGTTCCGTGATCCGGTTCGACGGGGCGCTCCGCATGGCACCGGAATAGTGCATGTCATCTGACACAGCGGCGCAGAATGCGATTCGCCCGTCGAGCTAAAACAGTTGCGACTAAAGCCCCGTAGGGTTTTGTTCACAGACAATTGTCAAAATTGCCAAAGCCGTCGTAGAGTAGCGGTCCCAATGATCAGACGTCGGAAAAGGCATGACATCACCAGGTACGGATTGCGGCGTTGCCATTGTCGGGTACAGCCATCGAATGCCCGGCGGGATTCAGTCAGATTCCGATTTCTGGAACCTCCTCAGCAGTCGGGAAATTGTCCAGGAACCGATTAGCGATCGTTACGGGCGAGGCCATCTTCCCATCGGCGGATTTTCGGGTCCGGGACGCCTTGCAAGCCCGTACGAAGGATTGATCCGCGACGACGCCGAGTTGCTCTTCGATCGTGCGTTCTTCGGCATGTCCCACAATGAATTGAGGCAGACCGAACCGCAGGTGCGGATGCTGATCAACTGCGCTTGGGAGGCCATCGAACACGTCGGCTGGGACCTTCGCACGCTACACAACAGTCCCACAGGGGTCTTCATCGGTTCACAAGTGCCGGCCGTGTCCAACTGGCGACCGCAGCATGGCGTCACCGAGAATTCCGTGTCGGGCATAAGCCTCGCCATGTTGGCCAATCGAATTTCCTACCACTTCAACCTCATGGGGTCGTCTGCGACGTATTGCACAGCCTGCTCTGCCGGCCTGACTGCCCTGCACGCGGCGATGAACGCACTCGCATGCGGAGATTGCGAACAGGCTCTCGTTGGCGCCGTCACATATCTGGGCAGCGCCAGGATGAGCAGCGGCTTCAATCTCATGGGAGTCATCAGCCCGGACGGCGCCTGCCACTCGTTCGACGCAAAAGCCAATGGCTACATGCGATCCGAGGGATCGTTCGTATTCGCAATGAAACCCTTGCCTGCGGCCGAACGGGACGGGGACCCGATCTACGCCGTGATCGAGGCAACGGCGGTGAACGCCGCTGGGGCGGCCGACGGCACGGTGGGTCTCGCCCCGGGCCGGTATATCAGCGCACCAACACGTCATTCCCAGATCCGGTTGATACGCGAGGCCACGGCCCGCGCCGGCCGTACGCCATGCGAGTTCGATTACGTCGAGGCACACGCAACTGGAACAGCGGTCGGAGACCCCATAGAGGGCAACGCCATCGCCGAGGCATTCCACGGCTTCGAACGCAAGACCTCGCTTCGGGTTTCCAGCGTCAAGAGCAACATCGGGCATATGGAAGCTGCCGCCTTTCACTGCGCACTGCTCAAGGTCGTTCTGATGATGCAGAAACGCATCTTCGCGCCGGTTTCGAAGAGCTTTCAACTGCCGAATCCGGAGATTGATTTCGACCATTGCCCCATGCGGGTGCAGACGGAATGCGAGCCCTTCCCCGAGCATCCAGTCGTCGTGGGAATCAACTCGTTTGGCTTCGGTGGCGCCAACGGCCATTGCGTGGTGAGTGAGTACCGACCGTCGCCCCCGAGGGTCTGGTCGGTGCCGCAAGCGCCCGACGCAGGCTTTGTGATTCCTCTCTCGGCGCGCACGCCCGATGCCCTCGCGGAGAGTGCCGATCGCCTACGGGAGTTGCTCGATGCGAAACCGCTGGACCTCTACACAATCGCAGGCAATCTCAGCAGACGCCGCACCCACTTCGCCACGCGCTCTGCTTTCGCCGTGCGCAGCTGCGGAGAACTCACCGATGCGCTGGAGGCGTTCGCGGCGGAACGTGCCCCAATTGGGACTGTGGGAGAGGGTGAGCCGCGGTTGCTGATGGTATTCGCCGGGCAAGGGACGCAGTGGGCCGGCTGCGGGCGCGAACTCTACAGGGCACATCCGGTGTTCCGCCGCACAATCGATGCCATCGAAGAGGAGTGGCGCGCCTATTCCAAGACTTCGTTGTGCGAGGCCTGTTTCGAGACTCCTCAAGCGGCGCTCGACGAATGCGAACTGGCCCAGCCTGTTATTTTTGCCATCCAATGTGCGTTGGCGGAGATGTTCAAGACTTGGGGTGTCTATCCGGACTGTGTGCTGGGCCACAGCTCGGGCGAAGTGGCTGCGGCCTATGCCTCGGGTGCGCTCTCGCTTGCCGATTCGACCCGCCTGGTATTTCATCGCGCCACCCTTCAGCAGCGCGTGGCGGGATCCGGCCGCATGCTGGCGATCGGCCTCGATCGTCCGGGTGTCGAGGATTTGCTGGATACCCTGGATGTTCCATTTCGATTGGACGGTGAGCGAACCGCGCAGGTGGAGATTGCCTGCGAAAACGCGCCAGCCAACACGGTTATCTGCGGTCGTGCAGGTAACCTGCGGTTCATCATGGAGGAACTTGACCGGCTTAACCTCCAAAACGGGTTAATCCCGGGTAACATCGCCTTTCATTCCCGGTCCATGGATGTGCTCAAGAAGGATGCGTCAGAGGCGTTCGCCTTCCTCGACGACGTCTCATTCGACCTTGATGTCCCCTTTGTCTCGTCGGTGACTGGTGCTGAAACGGAGCGACTGGACGGCGCCTACTGGTGGTCGAACATTCGTCAGCGTGTCCGTTTCGCAGAAGCGATGGAGACGGTCAAGCGCGATCACCGGCCTGATGTGGTGCTGGAACTGGCGCCGCACTCCGCCTTGCAACCCTTGATCGCGCAATGCGTGGAAGACATGTCGCCGCCGCCTGTCTCAATTCCGACGCTCATGCGAGACCAAGATGTATGCGTCGGCTTTCATGAAGCCTTGGGCGCCCTCTTCAGGACCGGTAAGACCCTGGATTTCGCCGCCCAGTATCCGCGACCCGCGCCCGTTGTTCAGCTATTGCCCGGCCATCCGAGGGACGAGGAAAAGACCGTCGACAACAGGCTTGACGACGAGTTCTTCCTGCAACAGGGCGACTACGCCCACGGCCCGTTGGTCGGCCACCGGATTCCCAGCGACCATCTACTGTTCGAAGCGCGACTGTCCGAAAGTGCATTCCCGTGGCTGGCGGAGCATCGCGTTCATCACGCATCGATCATGCCAGCCGCTGGCTATATCGAACTGATACTGGAAGCTCTCGGAGGCGTTCCGGTTCATTTTGACGTGCTTGAGTTCCTGCAGCCGTGCCCCATCCCGAAGAAGACACCCGTCAGGCTGCAGACGGCCCTGTTTCCGGTCCCCAACGCTTCCGGCGAATACACTTTCCGGATTTCAACGCTGCCTTATGAAGTTGATCCGAAATGCGAGCTACATTGCCGCGGAAGGGTGCGCATCATTGACGCACGGCCAGAACTGGATGCGCCTGAGACGCTCGCTGACATCGACCTCTCTTGCTACGAAGCACTTCGCTACGCGGCCGACGACGAGATCTACGAACGCTTCGAGGTGGTTCTCGGAGATTCGTACCAGTACGGTCCCCACTTCCGGAACATCCGGCGTCTCAGGCGCGAGCGGGAATCCGGCCGCCTACTACTCGACGTCGAGGTGGACGAAGCGCTGCGGGAGGCCGGAAGAGTGGAGGGATACGTCTCCTTTCCGCCCCTCCTCGACGGCGGGCTGCAGTCGTTTCTCTACGACCTGATGCTTGGCGCCGATCGATTTGCCATTCCCCTGCGCGCAGAGAACGTAACGTTCCTCGGTGCGGCCTCGGTGCCGCGCCTCGTCTGCCAACTGACCTATCCAGGTGGCAAGCGGTATGAAGTAGACGACAAGGGTCAATATGACGTTCCTAACGGCGAATGGGTTTCCGGCAGGTTGAACTTCTACGATGAAGCTACCGGCGCCCTCACCATCCATATCGGAAAATACGTTTCCTTCATCTCCTATCCTCGACGGGTCGACCAGCCGCACAGCAAACATCGAATCGTCTGGCAGCCCAAGCACGTCTCCGACGGCGCCGCAATCGCGGACCAGCTGCCCGAGGGGGAGATCGAGCCATCTGCTCTGCTTGCCGCCCTTGAACGGGCAGAAGCGACTGACGGCGATGTGCGCGTCTGCCATGCGCTGGAGTTCGCGGGCTCAAGGTCGCCGGAACAGACCGTGCTTCGGAAGTGCATCGAGCATCTCTCGAGCGAGGATTCGCAAAGCGAGTTCTGGCTCGTCGCTGACGATGAGCGAGGGGCGCGCGCGAACTATGACGCCTTCCACGGACATGACGCCGCACTGCGTTTCGACTGTCTTGATCCCTCCGGGCGGCACGAGACCGCGCTCAAAGCGGGCCTTTTGCGCCAGAACGCAGCAGAAGTCCTGTTTCTCCACCAGAGTCACGATGCGTTCGCGGAAAACGATTGGCGGTTCTGGCGAAAGACGGCAGTCGCCGGCGGCTTGGCGCTCGTTTCCCACGAAAACGACGCAAATGTAGAGCCCGGTGCGGGCTGGACCGCACTTCGGGTCGGCCGGCAGGCAACCCTGCTGCAGGCGCCCTTGCTTTACGGCACCGAGCCGGAGGAGGAGGCACTGCCGGGTCCGCGCTGGGCAATGGGAGATCCGGCCAGCCTGGCAGAGGCGTGGACGTCCCTGTTCAACGACCCTGGCGTCCACGCTATCCTCTCGGATTCCTTGGCTCCAGGTGGCTTTTTCGATCCCGAAGCGTGTCCGGATGCTGCGGACGTGCAGGCGATCGACTTCTTCTGCGACCGGGATCCGGAGGATCCGACAGGCGAGAGGGCGACCATGCAATTCGTCGCCCTGATCCAGTCGCTCGTTCCCTACAGGGTCGAGCATGCCAATTGCCAGTGCCGCATCACCGTTGCAACCCGCACCGCGGCCTTTGACGTCGAGGATGCACGCGGGAGTGCGCTTTGGGGCGCGGTGCGCAGCATGGCGATGGAGGTCGCCGAGGAGGCCAAACTCCAATTTCGCTTGGTGGATTTGGGTGCCGACGACGATCTTGACACCTTGGCATGGCTTGCCCGCCACGACCTGCGCGAGCGCGAGCTGGCCGTGCGCGAGGGGCGGCTGTGGGTGCCACGTGTCGTGAGCAATCGCGACGAATACCCGCGTGTCCCCGCTGGCGAGAACCCGCCTTATCGGCTGCTTCTTGACAACGCCGGTCAGATCAGCGGCTTGCGAATGAAGACGTATGATCCGCCTCCATTGGGGCCGCACCATGTGGAGATCGACATCGCCGCCGCGGCGCTCAACTTCCGCGATGTCATGGTGACCCTGGGGCTGCTGCCCGCACTGGCCTATGAGCGATCAGCATTCGGCCACGAGTTGGGCATGGAGGCGAGCGGCGTGGTGCGTCGTACCGGCATGGCGGTAACCGGGCTCGAACCCGGCGATGAGGTGATCTTCGTCAACGGTGGGTGCATCAGCAATCGCGCTGTGGTCGATCAGCACCGGGTGTTCCCCAAGCCCGGCGATCTCAGCATGGAAGAGGCCGCATCGTCGCTCTCGGTCTACGTCACCGCCTACTACGCCCTGATCCACCTGGCGCGGTTGCACAGAGGGCAACGTGTCCTCATTCACTCGGCCATGGGTGGCATCGGTCAGGCGGCTATCGCGCTCGCCAGAAACGTGGGTGCAGAGATCTATGCTACCGCGGGCAACCAGAGCAAACGCGATCGGCTGGTCGAGCTGGGGGTGCGGGCGGCCTTCGATTCACACAGCGAGGAGTGGTACGAAGGGCTGATGAAGGCCACCGGCGGCCAGGGCGTCGATGTCGTGCTGAACTCACTCGCCGGCCGTCACGTTCCGCTGTGCCTCGAGTCCTTGCGGGCGGGCGGCTGGCATTGCGAGATCGGCAAGGTCGACATCTACGCCGACAGCGCGCTCGGTCTCCGCGTCTTTCGCAAGAACCTGCGTTTCGCGGCACTCGACCTCGACCGCCTGATGGTCGACGACCCGCTCCTCTCGCGCGAACTCTCCGAGACGTGTCTTGATCTCCTCGACCGCGGCGTCGTGCCGCCATTGCCGGTCACCGTTTTCTTTTACGGCGCTTATGCGAAGGCGCTCCGGCTAATGACCTCGGGTCAACACCAAGGGAAACTGGTCCTGAAGGCGCCGTCGGCGTCCGCATTACCGGACTTCCCGATCGACGATCGCCGGCCGCTGCTGGACCCCGAAGGAACTTATCTGGTGACCGGCGGTCTTGGCGGCTTCGGTCAGCGGCTCCTGCCATACCTCGTGACGGCAGGCGCCCGCCACCTCACTCTTATGGACCGCGACCCTGAACGGCGGCGCAGCGAGTCTTGGCTGCGCCAGTCAACGACTCTTGCCGACATCGGGGAAGGGGTCGACATCGACATCGTTCCGGGTGATGTCGCTCAGGTGGCGGATGTACGCCGCTGCATCGACAACTTGACACGGCCGCTGAAGGGCGTGTTCCATCTCGCCGGCACTTTGGACGACCGGCTTTTGGCGGATCTCTCGCCGGAGTCCATTGCCAAGGTGTTCGCGCCCAAGGCGAGAGGCGCCTTCAATCTTCACCGCGCGACCGCCGGTCTCGCACTCGACCATTTCGTCATCGTATCGTCCACGTCATCGATCATCGGCAATCCGGGCCAGATCAACTACAGCGCTGCCAACGCGTACCTGGATGGCCTCGCCGCACACCGCCGGCGCCAAGGATTACCGACGCTCTCTTATTGTCTGGCTGCGGTCTCCGATGCCGGCATGGCGGCACGCAGTCTTGGTGTCCTGCGCTTGATGAAGGCCGCCGGAATGCCACCCGTGAGCAGCCACTTCGCCATTGCCAACCTTGACTACGCACTCCGTACGATGGGCGAAAGCGACCACCTGATCACCGCACTATTCAAACGCCAGCTCTGGAGCGTCGATTCCGACGATTACATGCGCACCGGGAGTCTCATAAGCAATCAGGATGCCTTTGAGGTGGGCTCCAGTGAGCAGTTGACGGTCGAAAGGGTCACGGCGCAAATCGCCGCAAAGGTCGCCGAGCTTTGCGGCCACGATGAGGGCGGCTTGGAAGAACCGCTCTCCAGTTTTGGCCTGAATTCAATCTCGGTCGCCGAGTTGGGGGCGTTCATTCAAAGCGAGTTCAATTTCCAGGCGAGCGCACTGGAACTGATGACCACGGCATCTTGCCAGTCGCTGGCGCACGCCATTGTTTTCGGCAGGACATCGGACGAGGAATCTGGGAGCGAGAATGAAAGCGACCTGGTAAGCGATGCACCGCTCGCCGCGCAACGCCGCATTCGCCGCAAGCCCTCGGTGTTCGCCAGCCGGACCGAGGACCACTTCCCGCCGGCGACCATGCCCCGAAAGTGCGCCGAGACAGAGTTGCGCAGCCATTAGCGTGGGTCCGCGAAAGGAAACAGGGCCCTGTATCCTCGTCGTGAACAAACGGGGCAAGACCGCATGGACGACCCACAATCCGCTGACCGGTTAGTGCCGCCGCTCTCCGGCCGATTGCCCCCGCAATGCCAAAGGGACGTGGACATGTTGCGGCACGTCGTTCATGCGGCGCTTGCGCGCGAAACTTCGGCCAAGGCCGTCGCGCCAACAGGCATTCGCGAAGTCTTGCTGACAGGCGCGACAGGTTTCGTCGGGCGCTTCTTGCTGCGCGAATTGCTGCGCCAGAACGATCGGTTGATCGTGCATTGCCTGATTCGGGCAGAGAGCGCCGCGCATGGAGTCGCACGATTGCGGGATGCCTTGGAACAAGCGGAGATTCGCGGGGAAATTGCCGAGGAGCGACTGCGCGTGGTGCCGGGCGATTTCACCCGTGAGCGTTTCGGTCTGAGCGAGTCTGCATTCGACGGATTTTGCGAAAAGATCGACGCGGTCTATCACTTGGCCGCCAGTACCCGCCTCGTCCTTTCCTATGCCGACATTGGCGAAGCGAATGCGCTCGGGCTGTGCCCTGTGCTCGACTTCTGCATTCGTACTCGACTCAAACATTTGTTTTTCTTTTCGACCATGGCAATTTTCCCCGAGTATTTTTGCGATTTTTCAAGGGAATACAGCCATAGCCGCATAGAAGATCAAATGCCCCCCGATCTTGCCAACATGAAGAAGACGTTTCCGCTCGGTTCCATCGGTTATCCCTGGAGCAAGCTGGTTGCCGAGCAAGGCGTGCTGTTCGCGAAGGCTGCCGGCGTGCCGACCGCAATCTTCCGCCTTCCGCAGATGTCGCTTTCCAGTTCGGGATATACGCAATCGAACAACTTTCCAGCCCGTCTGATCGCCGCTGCGGCACAAGTCGAATTGACGCCGAAAGGTTTTTCCTATCAACGGAACGCTGAGCCAGCCGATACCGTCAGCGAGATATGCGCCGCGATTTCGCTGAACCCAGACCGGCAATTTACCATCTACCACTGTTGCGACCCGCGGCCGCCTTACGACGAAGTCGAAGTGACTGAATTCGGGTTCTACTGGCAATCGGTGCCCTACCGATCCTTCAAGCGCTCCTGCCAGGCTTTCGGCGACAGTTCCCCGCTGCATGGGCAGTGGGTATTGGTTGATCACTTTGCGCCCTACTGGTTCAGCGAGGAGAAGTTCGGCCGCACGCTTCCGATCAGCGATCGCGCCATCCGGAAGGATTGTCCGCACCCTATAAGGTGGCCCGCGTTGCTCGTCCGCCATGCGCGTTCATACGACTGGATCAAGCGCAATCGGGAGGGCTGGCCCTATCCGATTCCGCTGGGCCACCTCGATTTCGACGGCCTCGTGGGACGGGCCGAGACGTACGCCGATCGCATGGGCGTCTCCTTCGACCGGACTTACCCGGTGTGGATGCGCACCGGTCTCCAGCACCTCGTGGAGGCGCTGAATTCGCCAGAGGCCCGACTGCAGAAAACACGGCTTAGTCACATTGTCTACGGACTGACGCGCGCACTCCGAAACAATGCGGCGCTTGCTCGCGAACGGCACCGGCACCCGGAGATTGAACGGGAGCAGATCACGCAGCCGATCTTCATCGTCGGCATCAACCGAACCGGCACAACGTTCCTGCATCGCCTGTTATCGCGCGACAGCCGCTTCTGGGCATTGAAGCGCTATGAGTTGACGGAGCCAGTGCTGCCCAATGGCGAGTATTCCACCGTGGCAGGCACGATCGAGGATCCGCGCCGAGCCTATGCGGAAGAGCTGTTAGCCCAAGTTTCACACGCTTAAAAAAAGGTGATTGTTTTTCAGAGGCTTGCGCCGAC
>JAPOVX010000310.1 GCA_026707935.1 Paracoccaceae bacterium | reverse complement strand
TGCGGGTGTGGGGAATCCCGCAGAATCAATGGCTTAGAGGGATTTTACTCAAGAGACGCTGGGCGAGCCTGAGTTCCTGAAGCCGCTCGCCACGTTTCGGTTCGTCGCCGTCTTCGTCCGCTTCGCCGACGGTGTAAAGCGTCACACCGAGTTGTCTTGCCAAAACCTTGGAGAACTCCGTCTTGCCGGTTCCGGGAGGGCCGTAGAGGAGAATGTTGACAACCGTCGCGCCTTCGGCCAACGCGCCTTTCACCAGGGTTTCGGCATGATCGCGATCACGGGCGACATGGTCAAAGTCCTGCCAGGCGAGATCGGTCGAAGACGCGACGTCCAAAAGAAGTCGGATCGGATCGACTTTTCCGTCGCCGGGCTCGGAAATCAAACGGCACAACCTCATGAGCAAACTCAGGTCCCCATCTCCCTTAACCTTGACAAGCCCCGAGTGCACGAGTGGCGAATTGGCCGTCAGGCGGAGTTGGACCTTGTTTGCCGACAAGCCAAGGGCCAATGCCAGTGCCCGACCTCGGACGTTTAGCGGATGCGACATCCGGTCCGGGCCCACGAAGAGTTCATCGATTACCGATTCGAAAACCGAGTGGGTTGTGCATCGCAACAGCAGCTCAAGGATGTCGTTATCCGTTCGGGAAAGCCCGATGACCTGTTCGAGACGATGAAGCCGCTGCGCGGTCCGATCGGGTTTCGGGGGTTCTTCCGAACACTCTTCCTGCAGGATTCCCCGGAGTTTGCGGAATTTCTTCCTGGAAACTTTTGTTCGCGCGCGGTCGGAATACCAGGAGCCGAGCCGCTTCCTGACCGGGAAAGCGATACGGTTATCACGATCGGATACCCATTCGACCAGTCCTCGGGCCACCGGGTCACGGTGCGAGACCGCGGCGGCGGTGTTCGACAGGTAGGTGTTCAGAAGGAAGCGTTCGTAGTCGGTCAGCATGATTCTCTCCATTTCGGTGCAATGGAGAGAGGCTAACGGATCACTACGGCAGATTCGGACGTACAGATGAAAATTTATCGACGATTTCCAAAAAATCTGTTGCCTTGATTCACCTCCATGTCCGCCGATTTACCATTCAATTTGAAGGAATTTGCGCGGGGAACGGACCAGATCCGTTCCCCGCCAACAATCAACCGGGGCGTGCGGTTCGCGACCATTCGTCGCTCGTGTGCCACCTGCCCATTTCGTACGGTGCCCAGAGACGCCCGTCTTCGATGTGATACGCGTTCTGGTTCTTTTTGAACGCAATTGAATCCGGACTGTTGCGGACGCGTACCCTCTGTTTTCCTGTTGCAGTGTGACCCAGATGTTCCTCGACCACTGCATCGGGAACACCATGCCGGTACTGAAGGGCCGACTTCAGGATTTCCAGGATTATCCCATCATTGCTTCCGACCACGCCAAAGAAGACAGCATAGCAAAGGTCCCCGAAATTGGTGCTTTGTGTTTCATGGGCGTAGATCGTGGCGATTGTCTCAAGGTGCTTGGCGGCGAACTCTGCCAGGGGATACTCGACGAAACTGACGTCCTCGAATCCGGCGTTGTTAAGGCTGTCAAGATCCAGTTCGACCGTACGGACAGGAGAATTCGAGTGGCTCAGGTGGAGTGGCTTTTCGCCCCCTGCACCGCGCCATGCTTCCGATTCCGGCCTCGTTTCGATTGTCATGGGATTCCTCCTGTTTGTCGTGTTGTTGCGACGACCTTGAACGCGAACTCGCTGACACATTGTCGAGGTCAGAATGATTCGCTGTATTCGGGTCTCGGGGAAAAAGGGCTACAGCATCACCACGACAGATTCGGGCGCATCGACCAGATTATCTTTCGGATCGATGAAATGTGTCGATTCCTGCAAGCCGCGATGTCTTGGCGATCCTCCACGAAATGCACGAGCCCCAATGATGCCAGAGAGTTGCAACCAGGTTCTCCCCGGCAAACGGATCTGGAATTGTGAACCACGATCCAGCCGCTCCGGGCCGTTGCAGTCCTGTGTGGAGAATCTGTTCCTTTACGGGATTTCCCGATTGTCGAGGCAATATCTCCAAAGGTATCCGTCCACCTGTTGCCGTGTGAGGCCGTATTCCCGACTGAGGAACGTGACCATCTGGTCCACTGTGGCGGAACAGGCATCGGCACACTGCTTCATCCAGGTATCGGCTTTTTCCGTGTCCTCAAGGCCAAGGACCATCGCCATATGTTGTCCGGTTGCAGGACCAATCCAGGGAAGATCCTGCAATGCGGCGCGACGACGCTCCTTCAACCGCTGTTTGAAGTCATGCCAGCCTTCGGCGTGTATCATCTTGCACCCACGGAGGAACGCATCTGCCTTCTTTTGATGGCGGATCGAGAGCGTGCCAGCGTCAATTGATTCCATGGCGACGATCTTGTCCAGGTCAAGATTGTGAAATGCGGCCTTGATGGCATCAAAGTGTTTTGCCACGACCGAGTTGCGAAATCCGGAGACGTAGATGACCCAAAGGTAGACACGCAAGAAATCCGACTGACCAACATCTTCGAAGTTGCGGGGGATGTAAAGATCTTCCCCGACATGCTCGCGCGCTTTCTCCAACATGCGTTTTGCGTTGGTCTTGTCCATTGATATTTGGGCCTCCCGTGATTCTGATTTACAAGCTTCACTCTCAAGCAGCTGCAGGTGTCGCGAATATTAGGGACATCATGCCGGGAATTGAAACCGACCTGAGATTACCGTTGACTCCAAACATGGACAAGAGTGCATGCACTGCGACACTGTGATAAGGAACGGCGATGGGCCGACGGCGTCATGTGCAAGTTTTTGATTGCCCGTTCGGACGGACGCACCATTTTGCCGATGGAATCGGCGAACAACCCTTCTTTTCCCAAACATGGCCCGTTTCAGGCAATTTGCCAGTTGCGACTGAATGAGTGGAAGCGATGACTAAACCGCAGGGGGCAGCAGATGACTGATGAAGAAGTCTTAAGCCATTTCGACTCCAAGCCCGAGTTTAGAAATGCCTTTGAACTTTGGGATTCTAGGCTAACGCAACTATTTTGCAGACTGGCCCGTGCCATCAACCATACCAGTCTGGATTGGTACCACGTCACATACCACGTCAAAATTGGAGGAAAGCTCCGATTCGGTCGCAGAAACCTTGGTGACAAAGTTGCGTATACGGTAGCGGGATGCGTTAAAGTGGGCCGTGATCACATTCGCGTAAATTCGAACAGCAAATGGGCGGGAGGGGGAATTAAGGCGATTCCAGAAGATGTTAAGAGAGATCTGGATTCAGCGTTGTTGCAAGACATCGAAGAAGAGTTGAAAAACTGGAATGGTATCCCCGATAGTTTGAAGTTGGATCGGGACGGCCTGTGGCCCGATGATTATCATGAAGCCGACCTGGAAAATGAATCGCGTCCTGCTGAACCTTCTCCCCCTCATTCGCTCAACACGATTCTTTACGGCCCTCCGGGTACCGGGAAGACATACGCGACCTTCCGGCGCTGCGTAGAGATTTGTGACAATGTCGAATCGCCGGATGAGGAGGCGGTTGGCGATCGCTATCGTGAACTCGTCAAAGAAGGTCGTGTCGAATTCGTGACCTTTCACCAGTCTTACGGTTATGAGGAATTCGTCGAGGGACTTCGGCCTCAAACCAATTCGACCGACTCAAACGGCGACAGCGGCGCAGGTTTCCGTCTCGAACCGGAACACGGGGTGCTCAAACGCATTGCTGATCGCGCCCGGAAGGTTTCCGATCCGTATGTTCTGGTCATCGACGAGATCAACCGCGGCAATATATCGAAGGTTTTCGGCGAAGCGATCACGCTGGTCGAGAAGGACAAGCGGTCGGGATTACAAAACGAAATTTCGGTCACTCTGCCGTATTCCCGCAAGCCATTCACCCTTCCGGCCAACCTCTACATTCTTGGTACAATGAACACGGCCGACCGTTCGATCGCGCTGCTCGACACGGCACTGCGCCGACGCTTCGATTTCGAAGAACTCGCGCCCAAGCCCGCATTGCTTGCGGAAATTGGCGGAATTAACCTGCCAGCTGTGCTCAAATCCATGAACGAAAGGTTGGAATGGCTGTTGAGCCGCGATCATCTGATCGGCCACGCTTGGCTGATGGGCGCAAGTGACAAGTTGGATGTCGACAGAATCATGCGGCGCAAGATCGTCCCGATGCTTGCCGAGTATTTCCACGACGATTGGCGCAAGGTTCAGGCAGTGCTCGGCGGCGCTAGCTTTGTAAAGAAAACGGAATTGAAGCTGCCAAAAGGCTTGGACGACGATCAAAACGAAACGCGCTATAGTTGGACCTATAAGGAACCGCCGTACCCGGAAACAGCCTATCGGGAGCTTATCAAAGGCGAAGGACCGGCAGCGCCGAGCGCGGAAACCCGAACAGACTGACCTCGCTGTGAAACGCCTGTTCTGTCAGGAGTGGAAGGAACTGCCGGTCGGCGGGAACGGACCGACCGAAACTGAAATCCGACAGTTCCATGCACTGGCCGAACGCGCTGGCCTTCGGCTGAAACTGGGCGAAACCGGCGTGCTGGTTCGCACTCGTCGCGGCCTGAAGGCGCAACAGGTCGTGGGCGTCCTCGCCATCCCGGGATGCACCCTCGAAATATTGCCCAAGATCGACGGCAGGGAACGCGACGCCGTGCGCAATGCCCTCGTGCATATGCTGGTCGTGGCGTACGACCTGCGGGTAGCCGATAGCGCACTTGCCGACATGGCAAGGCAAAAGCACGACCTCCTGGAACTCCTGATTCGCCTGTTCGCCACCCGTTTGCTGGCCGCCGTGCAGTGCGGTTTGCCACGGCGCTATATCGCATGCGAAGAAGACCTGAGACTGTTGCGCGGACGCCTCGATATCGTACGGCAGTTCACCCGCCACGCCGTCCGGCCCGACCGTCTTGCCTGCCGGTTCGACGAACTGTCCGAGGATACGCCCCTGAACCGCGTGCTCAAGGCTGTCATATCTCGGCTGGCGCGCGTGACGCGCTCTGCCGCCAACGCCCGGCTGCTGGCTGAACTGGCGGCCCGGTTCGAATTTACGGGCAACTCGTCCCGGCCACTCGAAGAACCCGTCCGGCTCGACCGGACCAACACCGCTTTCCACGACCTGTACCCTCTCGCCCGGCTGTTCCTTGAAGGTGAGTGGCAGGACACAACCTCCGGCCGGCTGGCAGGCTTCGCCTTGCTGTTCCCGATGAACGACCTGTTTGAAATGTTTATCGGCCGCAGTCTGCGACGCGCGCTCGCGCCCCGCCGCCGCGTTCGCTTGCAAGCGCGAGACCGATATGCGCTGAAGGTCGAAAATGGCGGCAATTCGCTCTTCAATCTGCGACCCGATGCTGCGGTCCTGCGGCCCGATGCCGAAGAGCCCGGCGATTTTAAGGGATGCATCGTTCTCGACACCAAATGGAAGGAACTCAATCCGGCGCGGCACGATCTAGGCATCGCGTCGGGCGACATCTACCAGATGCTCGCCTATGGCCGCGCCTACGGAGTCTCCCGCGTAATCCTGCTTTACCCTTGGTACAAGGATATCGGCCGCACCAAGGGAGTCATCAGACGTTGGCATGCAAACGGAGCCGATGGGTTTCCGATGCATATTGCGACGGTCGATGTCGGTGGCCCGGAAAACGTACCAGGTATTCTCGGCAGAATCGTGAACGATGTTTCGGACGAGGCGGTGACGCTTGTCGCCGACGGGGATGCAAATTGGGTCTCTACTTCCGCATGAAATTCGAATGGGGCTGCGGCCACTTCTCGCGGCATTGTCACGACACACTTTCCGTATTTCCCAACGGAGTTCGAATGGAACAGGGCCAAGAACCGGGCCAATTTTTCCAAGCATGGAACAATTGCGAATCTGCAAAGTGAATTTTCGGCGGTCTGCTGTTCACGCGGCCGGACTGGTGCCGCAACCATGGCGAGGTGCGCCGTATCAGCATCGGTCGGCTGAAGGCCGCGGTTGTCATGATCATCCATACCTGGCGCGAAGGGCGTGACCGACAATCTTTCCGCGAACCCGGATTTTGGTCAGTCTGGTGGCCCGCGAGGGCGTCAGCGGAACCAATCTCGGCTTCCCGGGATTGCTAGTATACGACATCAAGCTCAGCAGCGATTCCCCGAAAGTTGTCCCAATTGCCGCCGCGACGTACGAATTCGTCGGTTGCCAGCTACATAAATACACGTGCACACCTCGCTGCGGAATGGAACACGACTGGGAGCAGCGACTCTGAAAGCGGCAATAGCCCGGTTGGAGGTGGCGCCCGTTTCGACTTGTCGCAATATTTCGAAACCCCTGCGCCAATTGTGGGTTCGGGATTGGAACAGATTGTTTCTTGTGAATTTCGTCAGGATTTCCCCGATAGACCACGAACCAAAGATGACCGTATTTGGTCGATGCGCGACGTTTGATGTCGGCTGCCATTCGCGCAAGACAATTTGCTCAGGATACTCGGCAATTCCACTGATGCCGGAGTACTCGTGTGCAGTATTTCAACATGGCAAATTCACTCTCACCTTGTTGTTCGGATTTTTCAACGGTCATTTGTTCCCTTTTCGCCATCTTTGATTTCCCATCACGAACTTCGAGGTCGCTTTGACCGAGATTCAAGCAAACGTTTGGGAGCACGGTCTTGATCGAATTCGAGCCATTTTTTTGCACTTGGTCCTCAAGCGCCTAACAATCTTTGCCGTTGCCGTACTGCTTTGAAGGTCATGGAAAACCTGAGACCGGCGATGTCGGTCGGGTTCGGGCGCCCGAAAAGCTCAACTCATCGACCCGGGACCTACCGGGAACAGTATTGCGAATTGGACTAACGGGACACAGACACGCAATCCGGCGAATGATCATTCCGGTGGCGAACAGGACCGGGTGGAATGCCGGGCAAGGGCGGCCAGTGAACGCCGTACGAATGAATGGCGTAGGGCATGACCGAGGATCGTGAGCCGGTGTCGACAACCGAAATGGCCAAGGCCATCAGAGCGATGGCGCGTTTTCCATGGCACGCGATGCCGGCCGTGCAGCGGGCGACTCTAAATTAGGCACTTATATACATAGGTAGACATTGAGGATTTCACCTACCATAATTCCCAAGGGAAAAGCCCCGTCTTCATCATCACACAAATGGAATACTGCCGACACCACGGCCAGAATGGCATATCATAACACTGCATTTCACGGCCACAACATACACAGAAATAGGGCGCGTCGGCATCATCGTTGTCGTCATTTCTGTCCACCAGTCTCCACTTCCCGACCGTTGTCTTGCTATTAGAAAAAATCTCTAATTCCAAAGGAACAATTTTGACCACTGATACTATTCTCAAATGGTTTTCCGGGTGCTTTAGACATGATGTGTCCTTTCATACAAATAAAAAATCGGCTCATTGGCCGACATTTGTTTAGAGGTGTGAACCTCTGTTTATTTAGGTACGCGATTTTTCGCGGTTAGGAGAAAGTATGGCTATAGAAAGTCAGCCACGTGATGGCAGCACGGATAAAACTGTTGACAATGATGGGAATGTTGACGGGCGGGAACCAATTTCAGCCGAACAACATGCGGTAGCGGAAGCAGTTGCTAGGCAGTTGTTTAATCCTGTGAGAAAGAATCAAAATGACAACTCAGACAATGTTTGATAAAATCAACGTATGGAAACTCCCCCCGATTTTTGGACCATTGCTTTCGGAACAACGATTTACGGTTATCTCACGCCTCGCATGGGCGATTGTTACCGGATTGGTTGTTGCAATGATTGGTTATTTCGGATTGTGGAAACGTGTAAAGGCTTTAGAGGAAGAACTGAAAGGCGCAACACAAAAGATACCCATTAAGGCCAAGGTCAATCGTGAATTCCATATTGGATGGATGACTGATCCAAGGAATAATGAACGAAAGCAGGTTTGGATTCCTCAAGTTTGGCTGGAATTCGAAGATGGTTCGGTTAAGCCTTTGGATATTGAGGGATTGGTTAAGGACAATGAGATATTAATGTTCCCGTGGCCTGTCAGGTTTCAGGAGAAGGAATGAGAATAACGATCAATAGTATCCAATGGTAGAGTTTCTCGGGAGCATTGAGAAACTATGGAATCATGCCAGATCAGCACCCAGATTCTATCATCGTATCCGAGATAGTTTTGACTCTCATAATAGGAGAAAACAGTTTCGAAAAAATAAGAAAGACTACATACTAAAAGACCTTAACGGCACTGCAATTGTCCGTACCTATTGTCCAGAGATAGCGAATAGTAATCCACCGCACTGGCTTTGTTGTGTGTGTTTCAACAAGGATCAAAGATCAGAGTTGCAATTCAAAGAACACCGAGATGATATGGATTGCTGGCATTGCTTCGTTTGCAACTGTTCAATTTTGGTATCTAAAGGGCTTCGCCCCGAACACGAACCAAGTGAGGGCGTGACCACGGTTATGATTGGACCAGATCGTGACTTGTAAGACCGGTTCGGATGAGGAATGTCTACCTCCGAAATTGCAAACCGACAGAAAGGAGAGAACACCTTATGGTTGACGGAAAGTCCCAAGGCTCAGTGACCCTCGCCGCAGAGAACACGGCAGAACATACATTCATTCGGATATTGGCGGCAGGTCTACATGATTTAGGAAAACAAGAAGGTGGACTATCTTATCAAGGACATCTTTCGTCATATCTCGCTGGTGCAGTTAAGGCACAACAAGCTCGCCAATTTCTCCCCCAGAATGAGAAAGACAAACTTCAGGCGTCTATGGATCTTCTGAATTTGTGTCTGGCCGAAATTCTGATGAGGAGTACTGATCAAACATGAATACTACAATGAAAGGAAAGATTATGAAGTGATTTCAACTGTCTACCTATGTATATAAGTGCCCTAAATTAGCTGCCATCTGGATGGCGGACCCGACAATGACGCAAATTCGATTGCCAGGACAGCCCGACAAAACCAGAAAACGCGCAATACCATACAAAATCCCGCACTTCTCAAAAGTCGTTAACACCCCGACCGGAAGTCTCCAGATCACTCAAGTGTTTCCGGGAAGCAAACAGCGAAGTTCTTGCTCTTCTATGGCTTCGCGCATAAATCGACATTAACCTTCGACAGCACAAAATGGGAGGGGGCGAAGATGCCAGCCGACATCACCACGATCATAGGATACCAAGGCCTCCATCACAAAAATAAACAGCGTCGCTTTCTGCGTAAATTCATCGAAAACATTGCGAAACGGTCACGTGAGTACAGCCGCCTCTATTTGAAAGAGCACGGGATTTTGGCAAATGGCCTCCTGACCGGAGAACGCGGCTCCTATTCACTGATGGCTGCCGCCATGGATCGCATCACCCCAATGCACGAGTCTGAAATGAGTGTGAAGCGCCGAAGAGCAGGACGAGGAAAAACGACAGGAAAAACCGGACGTGTCGACCTATGGTCCTGTTTCGACGGACTCGAATATTTCATGGAATTCAAGCGCTCCTACACTTCGGCAAACAGCATACATGACTGTGTCGTTACCGAGAGAGTTGATGATCGCTGGAAATCACTGAAAGAACAAGTTGACACGGCCAAACGGGGCGTGGCGGACAATCCTGACTACAAGGAATTTAAAGATCGTACATACGTCATCGGCATGCATACAATTACGCCTTATCGAACAAGCACGGATCGGGAAAAAATCATAGAATCCTTGGGAACCGACCAATTCAATCCGGGTATTCTGCAATACTGGGTTCAGGAATTGTCGCCTGAACCGGATGCGGTCTTGGTTTGGAAGATCGCCGAGGAACAGCACAAATTCCTTCCAATTTCCTGGGATGGCGATCAGGAAACCAGGTGGGGGGCATATCCGTGCCATTTGTTTTGCTTCCGAATAGTGCGCATAGACCAAGGCTAATGACTGCCGGGGAATGAAAGACCCGACTGCTGCAGAAAATGCGGTTCTGTCCGTAGGACCGCTACTTTGCCGCCAAACCGGAGTGACAGTATTCAAGGGCGGAAAATCGACGCTCCAGAAAATTGGGTCCCCTGAACTCGGAGCGTGATCGCCTCGAAGACGCCATACTCGTTTCATTACTTTTGGGATCAAACCTGACAGGCTCATGCCGCCGAGTTGAGGGCGATCCAACAGCTGCGCCTCCTTCTCCGAAAACGACGTGTTAAGAAATAGCGCCGCCGCCGGTACGTCTGCCATGATGCAAAAAAAATGACGCTCCCGGTTTGCATCGGACCCGAGGCCAGTCCCATAGATACTCACACAGTTGACATCATGCATATATTGACGTCCCGGTACCTGCATCAGCGGCAGGGCAGCCATCCGGGAACTGACTATCTTGCGAACTGCGGATGGGCAGGTCACGTATTCCAGGACAATTCGTTCATATTTCGCCCGGAGGTGTCGTTTCAAGTTGGGACAGGATTTTCCGTTTGAGTTTCT
>JAPOVX010000067.1:3142-10775 GCA_026707935.1 Paracoccaceae bacterium | reverse complement strand
CCGTCGTTACAAGAATCTAACGGGTTTTATTATTTGTTTTGATCGCGGATCAGGGTTACCCAATTTACCTGCTTATCAAGACACTTGCAATCTCATGCCAAAGTCAAAGTATGATTATTTAGATTATTTGATCCTCTTCAGTTTGTATAAATTATCATTTTCGGGTAAATCCAGAGGAATCAGAAGCAACAAATACCTTGCAATTTCGGAATACAATTCCTAAAATACAAGGTATGTTAGAAAGATGGGTTATAAATAGACTCAAAAAAAGCATTGACCACTACCCTGCTGTAGCTTTGCTCGGTGTTCGTCAAGTAGGAAAGACAACTTTGGCAAGGGTTTTAGCCGAAGATATGAAATCTGTCTATCTTGATCTGGAATTTCCTAAAGACTTGGTAAGACTGAAAGATCCTACGACTTTTCTGGAATCTCACAGTGATAAATTAATTATACTGGATGAGATAGAACACATGCCAGATATATTTTTGATCCTACGTGGGTTGATTGACCAAAACAGATGGAAAGGTCGCAATGCGGGTCAATTTTTGATTTTGGGATCAGCATCAATGGACTTGCTGCGTCAATCATCAGAGAGTTTAGCAGGACGTATCAGCTACATAGAGATGACAGGTCTTAATATTATGGAGACGGGTGATTCACGTAAAGATATTCAAAATCTATGGATGTGGGGTGGTTTTCCAAACAGCTACTTGGCTAAAGATAATGAGATGTCTATAGACTGGCTTGAAAATCTTATAAAGACATACTTGGAGAGAGATATTCCTCAACTGGGATTTCAAATTCCAGCTGTCCGTCTAAGGCAACTTTGGACAATGCTTGCTCATTTGCAAGGCGAAACGGTAAACTATTCAAAGCTGGCTTCCAATCTTGAAGTTGATAGCAAAACTGTTTCCAATTATATCGATATTCTTACCGACCTATTATTGGTACGTCGGATTGAACCCTGGCATACCAATGTCAAAAAGCGATTGATCAAATCACCGCGTTTTTATGTACGGGACAGCGGGGTATTACATCGGTTACTTGGTATCGATAGTTATAATATGCTACTTTCCAATCCCATTCTTGGCAAGAGTTGGGAAGGTTTTGTTGTAGAAAATATTCACTCAGTTATGCCACGTTTTGCTGAAACCTATTTTTATCGTACAGCAGTGGGAGCAGAGGTGGATTTGGTAATTAAAATGCCTAACTCAGAAATTTGGGCAGTTGAAATCAAATTTGGTGTAGCCCCGAAACTTGGCAAACATTTTAGCCAAACCTGCAATGATGTGGGGGCAACACATAAATTCGTCGTCTATGGTGGGGATGATGAATTTCCAATTGGCGACAATATAAGGATGATATCCCTACCCAAAATAATGGGGAAGTTGATTGCTGCTCAATCATGATATTTCCCTATATTTAAGCGAGGGTTCAAGGGTTATTATCAAGAAATAAATCCACAGAAAGAATTGTGGATAACAGTGTATGGAAATAGTATTTTCTATTCTTGGTAGGAGGTTTTCAGGTGTTAAACTCTTACTTAATTCCAATCTACCAAAAATAGTTCGAAGCCCTTCAAGATTGTCTTTTGTATAACAAATTATATACGATGGCTTGGTAAGTTATATCACCATTGAATTCTATAAGTCTCAATAAGAGACAATCACTTTACAAACAGGAGCTTAAATGAGTGTAAGACTTTGGTCTCCTTCACATGAGAGGCAGATGAATTCCAATCTGGTTGCCTTTATGAAATCTATCGGTGTTGGGTACAGTGAGGAAAATTTGGATTACGATGAGCTCTGGCAATACTCTGTTCAAAATTGCGAACGATTTTGGGATGAAACATGGAAGTACTGTAAAATTGTTGGAAACAAGGGTGAAAAGGTTCTTGAACCTGATACTGATTTGAAAAACACTCGCTTTTTCCCCGACAGTAAACTCAATTATGCCGAAAACCTGATCTCAAAATCGGGACCGTCTCCAGCAATAATTTTTCATGGTGAAAACGGATTGGTCAGGGAGGTTTCATGGGATGGATTATATGAAAAGGTTGTAAAGGTAAGAAATTTCCTGATTGAAGAAGGCATTGAAGAGGGGGATGTGGTTGGAGGAATAATTACCAATTCCCCAGAGGCAGTAATCACAATGCTGGCAGCAACCTCACTTGGAGCAATTTGGTCCAGTTGTTCACCTGATTTTGGGGTGAATGGGATTCTGGACAGGTTTGAACAAATTGATCCCAAGATCATTTTTGGGGTAGAGGGTTATTATTATAACGGCAAATGGTTTGATACAGGCAGTAAATGCAGAAAGGTCGCAAGGGACATCACATCGACAAAAAAACTGGTGATGATTCCTTATGATGGAGCCACTTTTGTTGATAAAAGCGATTGGCAGGAATATGCATTCTGGCAAAAAATCATGGCAATTCAAGGGTCTGATGAAATTGCCTTCAAAAGGGTAAACTTCAACTCGCCCTTGTTCATAATGTTTTCTTCTGGAACAACGGGTAAACCCAAATGCATAGTACACTCCGTGGGTGGTACCTTGCTCCAGCACCGTAAGGAACATTGTTTTCATTGCGACATTCGTGAAAACGACAGAATGTTGTTTTTTACAACGTGTGGATGGATGATGTGGAATTGGCTGGTGAGTGCTTTGGCATGCAAGGCCACAATTGTCCTGTATGATGGTTCCCCCGTCTTTCCAACTGTTGAACGGATGGGAGAAATAATACATGAATCAAAACTTACCCAATTCGGTGCTTCGGCCAAATATTTTGATGGATGCCTGAAAGCCAATTTCGTTCCTTCCGAAAAATACGACTTCAGTTCACTGAGATCGGTTTTTTCCACCGGCTCTCCGCTTTCGGGTGAAGCATTCGATTATATTTACTCGCATTGGAAGAAAGATGTTTGCCTGTCTTCGATTGCAGGTGGTACTGATATCATCGGTTGTTTTGTTGGTGGAAGTCCAATTAGTCCAGTATACAGGGGGCAGTGCCAAAAAAGGCTCCTGGGAATGGATGTAAGGGTATTTGATGAAAATGGGAAATCACTGAACAACTTACCCGGTGAACTTGTTTGTGCTTCACACCATCCCACCATTCCACTTTATTTCATGAATGACGAGGACGATAAAAAGTTTGAAAATGCCTATTTCAGCAAGTTTGAGGGAGTATGGCATCACGGAGATTGGGTACAGTTGACCGATGAAGGAGGGATGATATTCCATGGCCGTTCAGATGCTACCCTGAATCCTGGAGGTGTAAGAATAGGAACTTCAGAAATCTACCGTCCGGTTGAGAAACTTGGAGAGATTGCAGAGTCTCTGGTTATTGCCAGGGACATCGGTGGGGATGTTGAATTGGTTTTGTTTGTGAGGTTGCAAGCAGGAATATCGCTTGATGACCAACTCGTAACCACAATCAAAAACCAAATAAGAAATAATGCGTCCCCCAGACATGTCCCAAGGAAAGTGATTCAGGTTTCAGACCTTCCTCGTACAAGATCAGGGAAACTGGTGGAAATTGCTGTCAGGGATGTTATTCACGGCAAAGAGGTGAAAAACATGGAAGCCATCGCCAATCCGGAAGCATTGATACAATTCAGGGACATGAAAGAACTTGCCTGATAAGTTAATGTGGATTGTTGCCCGGGGATGGTGGGCGACCCTGGAATCGAACCAGGCATGGGTCTCCCCGGCGGAGTTACAGTCCGCTGCCGCACCTTGCAGCCCGTCGCCCTGACCGGTCCGGACGTAACGACCGTGAGATTGATCGTCAAGAAAAAGCTCACGAAGTCAATTCCTTTGTCCTTTCGATTCCATGTCGGGCGTACGCATCGCCCGTTGACCGGAGTGTTCGTCCCGCACTGATGGAATTCCGGACTCCATACCGGGCGCGCCGACACAGACCGGAGAGGCGGCCCTCCGCGCTGGCCCTGGCAGGGTGCGGAGAGCTCGTACAGGCCGGCCTTGTCGGGCCAGGCGAGCTGTTCGCATTCCTCGCCTCGCCGCGAGGCCGAAGATCAGGGGGCCCGGGGGCACTTTGTCGACAGTGACGATGGCACCGTCGCGGGCGCCGGTGAGGGCACGGGTGCTCACCACCGCATTGCCGAGCGCAGTATCGATGTCGAGGGTGGCGTTGATGCACATAATTGCCGCTTTGAGGGTCGAGACGGGCTCGCGCGGTGCCTGGTTCTCCTGCGTGGCGTTGTCGGACGAGGAATGGTTCCCGACTCTCCAAAAGGCGTAGTTGCGCCGCAGTCGCTCTCCGGTGCTGCCGGAGCGCGCGTCCTTCCCCTGGCGTCCGCTACGTCGGGAATCGTTGCAGGGTTCCGGAATGCTCCGGGGTCCAAAAGCATTCTTCGTGAGGTACCGTGTCCCGAGCCAGCCGGCGGAAGGTACAGTTCGAATTTCTCTTTTTTTGCCGTGTGGACCAGGATAACCGGTAGCACGCCCAGGCATGTCCGGCGTTTTCCGTAACGGACATCACAGATTGTGCAGTGTGCCGCGCAGGGTCCGACTGGGATCGACGGTTTCGCGCGTTTCATGCGCGAATTGTGACGTGGCGAGCCGCGCCATGATGCGTTCTGCCGCACGGTGAAATCCCGCTGGCAAGTCGAGGTCGGCCAGCGTTGCTGCAATCTCGCGCATTTCCGGCTCACAACGCGCGGAATCGGCAGGCATGCGCGGCACAACACGTTCGGCGTGTTGCAGCAATTCGGCCTGGGAACAGGCGAGCTCCTCGACATAGGCGTCAAACAATCCGGCCTTCTTCGCCGCAAGCAGTTGGTTCACGAGGAGCGCGTTCAAGCCCTTTGTGAGACCGGCGTAGAACATCTTGAGCATTGAAGCCTGACCTATCTCGACCCCAAGCACCTTGTGTTCGAATGCCTGACCGTCGAGAGGTGCGAGATCGCCCGTGCTGTCACCGGACAGGTAGAGCCGCGGGCGGGTACCTTCCGTCGGAGGGCCTCCGACGATTCCACCATCGAGAAGCGGCAATCCTGCTTTCCGGCAAATCCGGGACACCTGGCGAATTCTCTGCGGGGCAATAGCATTGGCTTCGACAAAAAGCGGCTTGTCCTGCACCTTCCCGGCACGTTTCACGATCCGTTCGGACACGGAGAGGGCGCGATCAGGTGGTACGATGGAAAAGATGATGTCGGCATCCCGCACGAGAGACTTCAAGTCGTCTGCCACCTCGATGCCGCGCTCGGTTGCACGGCGAACGGACATTTCCGACCGGCCGGCCAGATCGGTCACGACACAGTGGCCAGAAGCCTTGTACGCAGCTGCAACCGCGGCGCCCATCGTACCCATTCCGAGAATTGCGATAACTGACACGAGTTCAAGCCCCAGGCAGATTTTCAGTAGCGGCCGTTCGGATGATGCGCCGAAACGCTACACTTCGTCTTTTCAAATACAAGCGAGCGATGACCCGACTCCTTGATGGCGGCCAAAAGAGATGCATGCATATCTTCTCGGTGACTTCCAGCCTCAATCCGGTCTCGACCAGGAAGCACGCATGTTCCAGTTAGGTCGCGACGAGTTTGACATGGCTGAGGCGTGTGATGCCAAACTGCGGAACGTGGTTCGGCGAACAGGGGCAAGCAGATTCCACCTATCAATATTCGACCGTAGACTCCAATCCAGGGGTATGTTCTCGATGCCGTACCAGAACACCATTTGCCGCGGGATCGATATCGGATTTTCTGACCCCGGCATTCATGTTCGAGCGAACGGCTTGGAGCCGCCCTGCATGCCTTGATGGCACAATCGTCGCATCCAGGGAATCCTGAAACACCACACGGACATTCCAAGTCCTTCGTTCGAATTTCCGGGACACTCGTTCAGTTTCACCGGAACCTGTATGCAGTTTCCGAACCTGCCAGACATTTGCCTGGATTCCGCTCGGCCCTGCGAACAGTCATTGCTGACACTGCTTTTTCCCCAATGATGTGCCTGTGCCATGTGTGCCCGCGTCTCTCGACCCGGCCCGGAACGATTGGCCCGGTGAACGAAGGCCCCAAGGACAGCTTCTTTCGGGAAAACCCGACGATTCTACGAGTGTTCGCCACTCCGACAGGAATATCACATGGTTGGCGATACGCTGTTTCGGGCTCGAATCCCGCTCAGGGTTTCTCCCGGTGCGATCGCTTCCGGGTCAATGATGAGTTCCAAAAGTGCGGCTCGACCTGATTGCTGCGCTCGTCGAAACGCAGCCGGAAACTCATCTGTTTTTTGTATTCTTTCCGCAAAGGCGCCATACGCTTTTCCCAACGCAACAAAGTCCGGCGACTGAATTTCCGTTCCCTGGACACGGCCCGGATATTGGCGCTCCTGGTGCATGCGAATGGTTCCATACATACCGTTGTTGCAAATGACGACGATGGGCGACAATTCGTGCTGAACGGCGGTTCCAAGTTCCTGCCCGGTCATGAGAAAATCCCCGTCGCCCGCAAAACAGACCACGTCGCGTTCAGGATACGAAAGCTTGGCCGCAATCGCTGCGGGGAGCCCATAACCCATCGCGCCGCATTGCGGAGCCAGCAGCCGTCCTCGATCCCCGAGCGGAAAATACCGTGCCGGCCAGATGGCGAAGTTCCCTGCCCCATTGGTCAGAATAGCGTCTTCAGGAAGAGATTCCGCCAACCATTTCACGACAGTGGTGAGGTCAACACCCCTGGTTGATGGATGACTATCCAACCCGCTTTCATGACCGGGTGAAGCTTTCTCAAACCACTCCTTCCATTGCATTCGGCGATCGAATCTCCGTTGCCCGAGACTGGAAAAAAACGCGTCGGGCATGGCTTGAATGGCCAGGGTCGGTGCGACGATCTTGCCCAACTCCCTGTCGCTCGCGTGGACATGAACGATCTTCTGACCCGCATCCGGACAAGAGAACAGGGTAAATCCTCGGGTTGTGACTTCATCGAACCTGGTGCCAACCGCCAGAACGACATCGGCGCGTTCAATCAATTGCACGACATGTGGCGACATTCCGAAACCGGCATCACCAGCATAAGCATGGCTGAAATTGTCAATCAAATCCTGGCATCGAAATCCGACAACGACAGGTATCAAATTGCTTTCTGCAAACTCGCGCAGCGCTCGCCGCCCTCGATCAGACCAGTTGTTACCTCCAACGAGGATCAGCGGCCGTTGGGCGGTTTCGAGCACACTGCAGGTTCGTGACAGGATCTCGTCTCCCGGCTCGGACAGCACCGGTGCCAACGGAAGCGAAGGGATTGTTGCACGCGTGGCCGCCTGGAGCACATCTTCCGGGAAAGCGAGAACAACGGGCCCCGGCCTGCCCGATACCGCGCAATGAAATGCCCTGCCCACGAGTTCCGGGATTCTGTCCGGATCAATGATCTCGATTGCCCATTTGGCAACGTCACCAAAGAAGCACCGGTAGTCGATTTCCTGGAAACTCTCGCGATCCCTGTTGCTCCTCGAGACCTGACCGACGATCAATATCATTGGCGATGAATCCTGGACGGCCGTGTGAACCCCGATTGCCGCATTCGTCGCGCCGGGCCCCCGTGTCACCATGCAGATACCTGGTCGGCGGCATCTCCTCTGCCAATGTCTTGTAACTTGCCGTAGTCCAGCCTCAGTT
>JAPOVX010000067.1:0-3132 GCA_026707935.1 Paracoccaceae bacterium | reverse complement strand
TCGCCGCCGCTGCGGCGCCGGCCCCCCTTGGCCCCATGCGGAGACCTGGTGGACCCGCGGGGCCGGCTTGCGCCGCCGCCATGAACGCCGCTCCACCTTCGTGACGGGCCATGACCGTCCGAATTCGGTCCTTCTTGTCATAAAGCGCATCGAGCAGTGCAAGATAGCTTTCCCCGGGGACGCCAAAAACCGTTTCGACCCCCTGCCTGACAAGTAAATCTGCCAGGACTTCGCCTCCCGTTCGCATCTTGATGGACTCTCCTCGTTGCAGGTCACGCCCGCGCCCCATACGCCCGGTCCGTTGGAACGACTGAATTCGTATTGGACTCCGATGGCCCGCACTGACTCTCATCGCCGCGCCCAACGACTTTCCGCGACGTTTGTGTCCCTTGCCGAGTTCGATGGTCCACGGAACACCGCACGGAATTTACTGTCGACGCCGTATCAAATCGGCCGGGGTCTGCGGGTCGGTTTACGGTGACCTGCCAGTAGAGTAAATGTCATGATCGCGTATTGACTAAGCCCGCACAGACAGTCGAAGGTGCGAGCAAAACAAGGCTCGATCCCGAAGGATTCCAGAGGTGCCCAGGTCCACGCGCTCCGGACCCCGCAAGAAAGGCGATGAAACCGGTCGAGACAGGATCGGAACACCAAGGTTCTGGCTGTATGGCGTACATCCGGTACGCGAAGCCCTCGGTAATCCCGATCGCAGCAAATATCGATTGGTCGTCACTCAAAACGCGCTGAACCGACTTGGTGAATGTGTTTCAAGTTCTGGTCTTGATCCTGAAATCGTGTCGCCGAGGAGCGTTCCGGTCAGGTTCGAGTCGGGCACATCACATCAGGGATGCGCCTTGCTGGTTGATCCTTTGCCGCGCAGGAAGCTTGACAGGCATTTGTTTGAAAACCGGCGTGACCAACCAATTCTTGCCGTATTTCTCGACCGGGTTACCGACCCCATGAACACTGGTGCCATCTTGCGAACCGCCAGCATATTTGGCGCCGACGCCGTCGTCGCCCCTGCGCGACACTCGGCCAAAGAATCGGGTGCGCTGGCAAAGGCGGCGTCAGGCGCCCTTGATAGAATCCCTTATCTTCGCGTGCCCAACCTCGCAAATTCAATGATCTCCGCCTCGGACGCAGGGACAACCATCATCGGCCTCGACGGATCGGCAACCACTGATCTCGATGAGTTGGTCGCATCCATCGATACGGCTTCCTCGATCGCCGTTACATTTGGCTCCGAGGGCAAAGGCCTCAGAAAAAGAACACGGGATTGTTGTCACTTCATGGCACGTATCGGGCGGGGCGGTGCGACCGGTTCATTGAATGTGTCAACTTCGGTCGCGATAACGCTGTACGCAATCAGGACGAGACAAGGCCTTTTCTGAATCCCCGTCAGAATTCGGCTTTCGGGGATCTCCGGATTGGGCCGGAGGTCAAGATCAGGCTTCACTTCGCCAGGCCCTGGTTCTACGATTGGCAACGGGTTGGAAAAAATGCGTGGCTGCCACACCTGTCGTATTCTCCCTCAGTCAGCTTGCCACCCTTGCGAATTCGCCTCACACCGTCTCGCTTTAGCTCGGAGTTTGATGCTCACCGGTAACGGTCTGATGACTGAAACCCGTGGACAGGGGACAGGTGGTGCCGAAGCGCAACCCGCCAATACTGACCAAGCGGACCGTGCAGCGCCGGAAGGAGGTCGGAAAAGACGCGTTCTTTCCGGGCGGCGGCTTGGCCGGTTTCGGAATGTGCGTCGGCATCTAGGGACACGGGCTCTGCATCGTCCGGTCCCGCCGAGCGCTTTCTCAAGAAAATTGTCACCATATGCCGCCGGCCGAACACGACCAAGAACTTCCAGATGTTCTTCCGACACCTTTTCCACCTTCCCTCGGCAAGAAGGTATTCAAGCATGTCGCTCCCGACGACGTGACGGCGCTTCGCCGCGAGTAACGCTATGCTTCCGCAGCAACGAGCCAGGCAATTGGGGTGCTTTTCGCGATCTTCGCCCAGACCTTAGTGGCGGTCGACCTCCTGGCGCAGCGCGTCTTCGGCCAGCCTGGCCCCGCAGGCGTCCGACACCCTCTCGCCGACGCGACTGCGAGCGCGAAGACATTCTGCCGGAGGTGCCGGTTGCGGAGGCGTTCTGTCAGTGAGTGCCGGGCTACGGCTCGCTGCACGATGAGATTGGCATGGGGCATCTGCCATCGCATGGGCCGTATTCGACAGCAAGGGTTCCGCTCTGCAGGGGGCGGACGTAAGGTGCCGCTCGACTCGCACTCGGTAGTCAAGATTGAAAGGCGTGTGATGCGAGGACCGATCATGCTGGTGGAGCACGAACTGGAATCGCGACTTGGCGGCTGGGCCATCAAGTGGCGGTGGCCAATCATCATCGTCACCCTGATCCTTGCCGGGATTGCTGCCAGCGGTACAGCGTTTCTCGAGTTTTCGGCCGACCACCGAACCTATTTCAACAAGGACAACCCGCAGCGCCTCGCGTACGAGGTCATGGAGACCACCTACGGGACGAGCGGCAACATCTTTTTCGCCGTCGCACCGGAGGATCGCAACGCCACCTCGGCGCTCGCACTCGAAGCGACCGCGTGGCTCACCGAGCAGGCCTGGAAAATTCCCTACGCGACCCGCGTCGACTCCGTCACCAACTTCCAGCACTCCGCTGCCCAGGGCGACGAAATCCTGGTTCAAGATCTCGCGGACGAAGCCGCGCGCAGCGATGCGCAGGGGCGGTCCCGGATTCGCGCGATCGCTCTCGCCGACCCGCGTCTCGCGGGGCGCCTCATCGCACGCGACGGCGGTGTTTCAGGCATCGACGTCACCGTACATCTGCCGAGCGAATACGAGATTCGGGAAGGTTCCTTAGTCGCCCGATTCGCCCGCGGGCTCGTTGACGAGGTTCAGGAACTCTATCCCGGCATCGATGTACGCATGACCGGTCTCACGATTTTCAACCAGTCTTTCATGGAGGTGTCGTTGCGCGACCTCCAGTTTCTCGTCCCGGCAAGCTTCCTGGCGATGACGCTGATGCTGGTGCTGCTGACAGGAGGGTTCAGCGGGACGTTCGCGATCATGCTCGTCGTCGCGCTGGCGGTCATGACGGCAGTGGGTCTCGGG
>JAPOVX010000080.1 GCA_026707935.1 Paracoccaceae bacterium | reverse complement strand
GGTATCTTTTCTTGAACCGGTAAACCCGGCCGCCGGAATCAACGAGTTGCAACCCGCCTCCGGGCCACGCCGGATGAGCCGACGGGTCAATCTCGAGGGTCAGTGTATCGCCTTCCGAACCGTAGGTTGAACGTGTCTCGTAGGTTGTGCCGTCAAGCAGCTTGACCTCGATCTTGTGGTAGTCGGGATGCAGGCCCTTTTTCATCAGTCCTGTTCCTCCGTTTTCGAACCGGACCTTGGCCGGTAGTTGGTCTTTTCGGCGATACGTGCGGACTTCCCGCGCCGGGAGCGCAGGTAGTACAGCTTCGCGCGGCGCACGCGTCCACGGCGAATGACGGTGATACTTTCAATATTTGTCGAATGAAGCGGGAAGACCCTTTCGACTCCCTCGCCGAAGGAGATCTTTCGAACGGTAAACGAAGCCCCGACGCCGTCGCCACCCTTGCGGGAAATACAGACGCCTTCGTAGTTCTGGACACGCGACCGGGTACCTTCGACGATCTTGTATCCGACACGAATTGAATCACCGGCCTTGAAATCCGGTATCCGGGTTGCGAGTTCACGGACCTGTTCTGCCTCGAGCTGTTCAATCATGTTCATGTCGTTTTCCTCGCGGCCGCGGATCAGGTCCGCGGGCATTCACTTTCTCTACCGGTTCCGGCAGCGTGTCGTGACCCTCGTCCCTTGCTTTCGGCCGGGCCTGTAGGAGATCCGGCCTCCGCGCCCGGGTCAGGTCTTCCGATCTTGCACGACGCCACCTGGAGATCTCGGCGTGATGGCCTGAGAGCAAGACTTCCGGAATCCCGCGACCACGCCACGTTGCGGGCCGCGTATACTGAGGATACTCCAACAGTCCAGCGGCAAATGATTCTTCTTCGATCGAGTCGGGGTTACCGAGAACGCGCGGTATAAGGCGAACCGTGGCATCGATCAAGACCTGGGCTGCAACTTCTCCGCAAGTCAGGACGAAGTCGCCGATCGAGATTTCCTCCAGTTCGTACTCTTCAATGACGCGCTCGTCGATTCCTTCGAAACGGCCGCAAAGCAGCGTGACGCCACGTGCTTGCGACCAGCGCCGCGCAACTTCCTGGCGAAATAGGGTTCCGCGCGGCGAAAGGCAAACGACAGGCCACTCTCGCCGGTCTGGCGGGGTATCGGATGTCGCATGGTCGAGTGCGTTTGCGACAACATCGGCGCGCATGACCATGCCGGCGCCTCCGCCGGCTGGCGTGTCGTCGACAGACCGGTGCCGCCCGAGTCCGAATTCGCGAAGATTGACTGTCTGCAGGTCCCAAAGGCCATTCTCGAGCGCTGAACCCGTGAGCGCACGGGAAAGGATGCCGGGAAAGGATTCCGGCATCAGGGTAATGACCCGTGCAGTCCAGACACTGGGTTCGGGAAGCGCGGCCGGCCCGGTCAAGTTTCCGGCCGTGCGGTCAAGCACATTGGACTCGCTCGACATCAATTCTCCCTTCGGCAAAGCAGACCGGCCGGTGTCGCCCGTCGCCGCTGAACGGCGCTTCCCACGGGCCGACAATCAAAAGACCCCGTCGGGTGGATCAATGACGATCTGTCCCGCGCAACGATCGATTGAAAGAACCGTATCCCTGGTGAACGGAAGCAGAATCGTCTCCGTCGATGACGGCTTTTCGACTTCCAGGATGTCGCCTGCGCCATAGTTCTGGACGGCCACGACGGTTCCGAGTTCATGCATCGACGTGTCAACCGCCTCGAGCCCGATGAGATCAGCCACATAGTATTCTTCCGTTTCCGGCTCGGGGAACCGGTTCCGCTCGACGAAAAGGAAAGCATCCTTCAGCGCCTCCGCCCGCTCCCGTGTATCTATGCCCGCGATCGTTGCGACAAGCCTGCTGCCAACGGATTTCCTGATACCGAGAACGAGTCCCCTGCAGCCGTTCCCTGTTACCAGTGGGCCGTAGCTCGCCAGCGAAGCCGGGTCGGCACAGAAACTTTCGACACGGACATCGCCCTTGACTCCATGAGCCCCGAGAATCCGGCCAAGACAAACCAGACCGGACGTGTTCATCGAACCGGCGTCTGACCGGATGGACGCTCCAGGTAACGGGAACCGCGAGGCGCAACGGCATCATCGGAAAGTCGCCGGACGCCGGACGTGCCCCGGACATTGGCCATGTCGTTCAACCCGGGGTTCTTCGTGGCTTCAGGCATCTTCTCCCGGATTTTCCGCTTCGGAGCGCTCTCGGGCCTTCTTCCGCAACTGGCCCTTGATCGGGTTGTTACGCTGCTTCTTGTCGAGGACTTCCGCGGCCTCGAGAAATCGCGAAATGCGGTCGGTTGGTGTTGCACCCTGGTCCAGCCAGTAGCGTATTCGCTCCAGATTCAGCGACACGCGGTCGTCGTTGTCCTTCGGGAGGAGAGGATTGTAGGTTCCAAGCTTTTCAATGAAACGGCCGTCACGCGGCATGCGGCTGTCGGTTGCGACGATTCTGAAGAACGGACGTTTCTTGGAACCTCCGCGTGCAAGTCGGATTTTCATGGCCATGTGTCTTTCTCCCAGGTCAAGGCGTTGATGGTTCGGTCAATTCCGGTCACTTTGCGAGGTGTTTGTGATGCTGAATGACTTCCTTGATGATGAAGTTCAAAAATTTCTTTGCGAATTCGGGATCCAGACCCGCATCCCGGGCCAGTTTCTGCAGCCGGCTGATCTGCCGGGCTTCCCTTTCGGGGTCGGCCGGAGGCAGCTTGTGCGTTGCCTTGAGTTCACCGACGGCCTTCGTGTGCCGAAACCTTTCACTGAGCGTGTAGACGAGAATCGCGTCGAGCCGATCGATACTGTCCCGGTGATCCTTGAGAGTCCGGTCAACGTCAGGAGGTATCTTCATGAATTGCACTCCTCAACTCGGTATCGATAGACCAGGTCGTACGGCTCCGGACCGTCAGCTTCCGGGTCAATTCGGCCGCCGATACGCTTCGCAAGGGCGATCGAGCGGACATTCTCGCGGCTGATGTAACTGACGAGCGTCGACCAGCCGAGCGTTTCAAAGGCGTATGACTTCAGGCAGGCGGCGGCCTCGGTCATGTAGCCGTTTCCTTCGAACTCTTCGTAGACCATCCAGCCAAGTTCTCGTTCCGGAAACCCGGGCAGGCGGTTCAGGACCACCTGGCCGACGCAGACGCCGGACCTGTTCTCCACGACCGCAAGTCCGCCGTGGCCAAAAAAGCGCCACTGCACGATATCGGAAGCAAACCAGAGCCAGGCAGTCGTGGGGTCATGGGGGCCACCCATGAATCGGCATCGGTCGGATGTCAGGAGTTCCGAGTAGGCTTCGAAGTCACCAAGTCGTTGCGGGCGCAGCGTCAGTCGATCCGTCGTCAGCGTCGGGGTCACGACTTCGGACCTGGCGGCTGTGCCTGCCTTCGATGTGGACGGTGCCGTCATCGCTTCTTGCGACGCTTCCGGCCACGGCCAGCGAACATGCCCGGGTTCGGGCGCGGCAGGGCCAGTCCCGGAATTCCACCAGGAAGTCCTGTTCCGCCAAGCTGTCCCGGCAGGTTTGCCAGCCCCGGAATATCCAGTTCGTCCGTCTTCAAGTCCGGATCCTCCGGATCCCCCTTGGACTTGGCGAACATCTCCGCCGCCGCCTTGAGCATTCCCCGCCGCCCCATTTTCTTCACCGTACCGTTCATGGTCCGATGCATTTTGAGAAGCTGGTTGAGGTCGCTGACCTCGAGCCCGGCCCCTCGGGCGATCCGGCGTTTTCGGCTGGCCTTCAGCAGCGCCGGGTTGGCCCGTTCGCGGGGGGTCATCGACTGAATGAGGGCGACACCTCGAGAGGCATATTTGTCGAATCCGCCGGGGTCGCCGCGCCGCTGCAGAAGCTTCCCGGCACCCGGAACCATGCCGGCCATGGCCGATAGGCCCCCGAGCCTGTCGATCTGCTCGAAGTAGGACATCATGTCGTTCATGGACAGCTGGCCTCTTCGAAGGCGCTTGAGCAGGCGTTGCGCCTCCTGTTTTTCCGCAACCTGCTGCGCCTTTTCCACCAGGGTGACGATGTCACCCATTCCAAGTATCCGCCCGGCAATCCGTTCAGGGTGGAAGACTTCGAGCGCGTCCATCTGTTCGCCAAGGCCGACGAACAGTATCGGTTTGCCGGTGACCGCTTTCATCGACAACGCGGCTCCTCCCCGTCCGTCGCCGTCCATGCGTGTCAGGATGACACCGCTCACGCCGATTCTTGAATCGAATGCGCGGGCGACATTGACCGCATCCTGGCCGGTCAGCCCGTCCGCGACCAGGAGAGTCTCGCGCGGATTCGAGGCGTCACGAACGGCTTCCGCCTCGGCCATGAGATCGTCGTCAGCATGCAACCGACCGGCCGTGTCGAGCAGAAGCACGTCATATCCGTTGATTGCGGCAAACTGGCTTGCCCGCCTGGTTATCCGGACGGCATCTTCGCCGGCCATGATCGGGAGCGTATCAACCCCTGTCTGGGTTCCGAGAATTGCGAGCTGTTCCATTGCGGCCGGACGGCGGACATCGAGCGAGGCCATCAACACCCGCTTGCCTTCGGATTCCTGAAGTCGCTTGGCCAGTTTCGCGGTCGTTGTCGTCTTGCCTGACCCTTGCAGGCCGACGACGAGGATCGTGGCAGGCGGATTATCGATCCGGAGGCTTTCGCGACCCTCGGTACCACCGGTCAGGACATTGATGAGTTCGTCGTGGACGATCTTGACGACCTGCTGACCCGGGGCGATGGACCTGATGACATCCTGGCCGCGCGCCTTTTCCCGAACGTCGGCGACGAAACCGCGTACGACCGGAAGCGCGACATCGGCTTCGAGAAGCGCGATCCGGACTTCCCGGAGCGCGGAGTCGATATCTTCGTCGCGGAGTACGCCCTTGCTGGTCAGTTTGCCGAAGACGCCGTTGATGCGCTCGGAAAGGTTTTCGAACATGTCGGTGCTCCGGTTCGCGCCAATCACGCCGTTCGGATAACGGCGGGTTGCGGGTATTCCCCATAGCAGTTTGTCATCCGCGGGCGAAACTCGCTGACGGATGGAGATCCCCGGAAGCCTCCGAGGGACCGGAAGTCGATGACCTTCCGAAATCAGGGAGGCAGATATACCGTGCCCGCCGCCACGTCAATGCCGATCGATGTCCGCAGTCCGGTTCGAACGGAAGTCTCCCCTGTGATCCGCCGAGGAACAGTAGTGCCCGGGAACCGGCAAGATCACCTGCCGGGGGGAGGCAGGATTCCGGGTCAAGCGATCGATGCCCTGGTCGCGGCCCCGACCATCCCGAATGAAGCGATGCATGTTGCGACCCCGCGGGATTTCCGCAGGATAATTTGCGAAACCCCGAGACCGGCGGCCGCCTGAAAATGCGAATTCCCGGCACCGTTCTTCAAGGTGCCTCTTGAACGAAGCTTGCGGTTGCGGAACAGTTGCATATTTGTGCGTGCATGAACGTTGGACCCGTGTCCATGAGCGAAACGCGAACGATCCGGCCATTCGACCGATTTCACGGGTCAATGGGGCTGCCGGTGCAAACGCTCCCCGCCATGCGGATACGCCGATCCCGGACGCCTCGTTCCGTATCGCCCGTTGAGGTCGGACTTCGCAGCGCGACCTTGGCCGCGCGCCTGCGTCCGGTTCAATTTCCGGCCGTCGTTCGGTCTAGCACGTAAGCCCGATGAATTTCTCTTCCGAGGCCCGTGGCCATCTCGCCATGTTCGCATTCTCGATGCTGATAGCCGGCTCCTTCAGCATCGGGAGCCGGATTTCGAACCTGGTGGAACCGACGGCGATCATGGCCCTCAGGTTCTTCATATCGGGCGTCATAATCGGGATTTGGGCAGGGATTGGCCCGGGAATCAGGCGCGCGCATTTCCGTGCTCCGTGGCGTTACGCCGTGCTGGGCGCTCTGTTCGCAACCTACTTTGTCCTGATGTTCGAAGGGCTGAAAACCGCGCCGGCCGTTTCGGTCTCTGCGGTGTTCACGCTCACCCCCATCATGTCCGCGGTCGCGGCATACTTCCTGTTGCGCCAGGTTCTGACCGGGCGGGTTGCCCTCGCCCTCGCCGTCGGCGCCTGCGGTGCTGTCTGGGTGATCTTTCGCGCGGACCCGGTCGCGATCCTTCGGTTTGACATCGGGCGCGGTGAAGCGATCTACCTGGTCGGATGCGTATGCCATGCCGTTTACGTACCGCTGGTCGCCCGACTGGTACGGGGTGAGCCGATTCTGGTATCCACTTTCGGAATGTCGGTTGCCGGCTGGCTGTTGCTGACGGCCATCAGCCTGCCTGAACTGCTTCGGACAGAGTGGAGCGCCCTGCCAGTCATTTTCTGGCTGGGACTCGCGTACCTGTCGATTGCCGCGAGCGTCTTGAGCTTTTTCTTACTCCAGTACGGGTCCCTACGATTGCCATCGGCGAAAGTCATGGCCTACACCTATTTGACTCCAACCTGGGTTACAGCCTGGGAAGTGATGCTGACCGGTCACTTCCCTCCTGCTCTGGTCCTTGCAGGTATCGCGGCCACGGTCGTTGCGTTATTCATGCTGGTCCGAACCGGATGAATGTCCCGCTCGGGCCGGATCCGGGATAGAGTTCCGGGGATGAATCCGGACGGGCCTTGCTTGCGATGGCTGAAGACGGACCGACGGGGTCAGGTCGCGACGCTGCATTCCCGGCTGGTACGGGCGGCGTCTGCTGGCAGGATGCACGCAAACACGGTGGCGTTGTCCGCCGGTCGGTCAATCAAGGGGTTCTGCCCCTTCCCTGAGAACGAATGAGCGGAGGATGAATCGGTTCCATGGAAAAAAGTGATGCTTTTCAACCCGGTGACATGGGCTCCGTTCGGTGACTTCAATCTTGACATCAGAAGGGACGGTACCTAGTTTCCGTCCGCCCGGTGGTTCAGGCTGCCGGCGTACCGGCGAAATCCGTTGACCACATGCCCGATACGCGCGAACGGGACGAATTGGCTGCTCTCGAACGAAAAATCGAGGCGGCAAAGCTTGCCAACAGACCGGAGCCTCGGGAACAAAGCCACGTATCCGCCGCACAATTGGCGTGGCGCATGGTGCTCGAGTTGGTTATTGGCCTCGTGTTCGGATTCGGTATCGGGTTCGGGTTGGATCGGTTGTTCGGGACGCTGCCGCTGTTCCTTGTCGTGTTCACCTTGCTGGGTTTCGCCGCAGGCGTACGCACGATGATGAGAACGGCTGAGGAGGTCAGAACCAGGAACGCCGGGTTGCCCCGGCCTTCCGCGACGGAAGACGGGGGCGAAAACTAGGGGGGAATCGCGCGTGGCTGCGGAATCGGAAACCGGCGGTTTCAATATTCATCCCATGGACCAGTTTCTGGTGCGGCCATTGTTTGGAGGCACGGAAACCGGAATCTTCACGCCGACCAATGTCACGCTGTGGATGGGCCTGACGGTCCTTGTCATCATCGGGCTGATGGTCCTGGCCCCGCGTCGCCGCAGGCTCGTGCCGGGCCGCATGCAGTCGATTGCCGAGGTGCTTTACAGCTTCGTGCACAAGATGGTCGAGGACATTGCCGGCAGGGAAGGACTCCGGTATTTCCCCTATATCCTGACGGTTTTCTTGTTCGTGCTGGTGGCGAATGTCCTGGGCTTGCTCCCGATGTCCTTCACCACGACGTCCCATATCGCCGTGACCGCGACCATGGCCCTGGTCATTTTCTTCACCGTCACGATTTTGGGGTTCGTCAAGAACGGCATGCAATTCCTCGGCCTGTTCTGGATATCCAGCGCGCCGCTCGCGCTGCGACCGGTCCTTGCGATCATCGAGGTGATTTCCTATTTCGTCCGCCCGGTCAGCCATTCCATTCGCCTGGCCGGTAACATGATGGCGGGGCATGCTGTCATCAAGGTTTTCGCCGGTTTCGCCGGCGTGCTCGGCATCGGATCGGTGGCACCCGTCGTGGCGATCATGGCCGTTTACGGCCTGGAAAGCCTGGTCGTCTGCATCCAGGCCTATGTCTTTACAATACTGACATGCGTGTATCTTAAAGATGCGCTGCATCCACATCACTGAACACCACCCGGTCTGATCGGAGCCATTTCAATTCTGAAGGAGCAATCAAAATGGCAGTAGAAGGCAATCTTGTCGAAATGGGCGCCCTTGTCGGCGCCGGACTTGCGTGTACCGGCATGGGAGGCGCCGCCGTCGGTGTCGGCCATGTCGTCGGCAACTATCTTTCAGGTGCATTACGCAATCCGGCCGCTGCGGGTGGGCAGACGGCGACGATGTTCATCGGTATTGCCTTTGCGGAAGCGCTCGGGATCTTCTCGTTTCTGGTCGCCTTGCTCCTCATGTACGCGCAGTAGCCGCTGCCGGGTTGGGACCGGGCATGTGCGCCGGTCCCGGCATGCCCGTATTACGTGGCGGTGATCCGTGAGCACCGGGTCGACGACCGGGACCTGAGGGAAAGGGGGAAGGATGGCGGTAGAAACCGATGCCGTCGGGACTCAGCATGCGGAAGGCATGCCGCAGCTTGATTTCAGCACGTTCCCCAACCAGATTTTCTGGTTGGTCGTTACGCTCGTCATCATTTACCTCATCCTGAACGGGATCGCGATTCCGAGGATCCGGGAGATCCTGGCCGAGCGGAAAAGAACGAGAGAGCACGATATTGAACTCGCCGAGACCTTCAGGGCGAAGGCGGTTGAATGCGAGGAGCAGTACGAACAGGCGTTGAAAGAGGCTCGCAGCAAGGCCCGGGAAGTCCTGGATTCGGCGAAGGCCGAATTCGCAAAGGATCTTGAATCCGCCACGGCCGAGGCTGACGAACGGATCGCCGTGAAGCTTGCGGAATCCGAAGAACGGATCAGGGACATCAGGGCCAACGCCATCAAGTCGATCGAAAACGTGGCGGGCGACGTCGCCGACGACATCGTCCGGGTGATCATGCCCGGAGCGCATGACCAGGAAGCGATACGATCGGCTGTTTCGGCCCGAATGAACTCCCTTTCCAGTTGACGGAGGAAAGAGTGGTCCGTTTTTCTGTCCCGTTCCTCTTCGCGGTTCTGTTTCCTCAATCGGTCGCCGCGGCAAGCGGCCCGTTTTTCAGCCTGAACAATACCGACTTTGTCGTTTCGATTTCGTTTCTGCTGTTTGTCGCCCTCCTCGTCTGGCTGAGGGTCCCGGGAAGGGTAGCTGGACTGCTGGACCGGCGTGCGGACGGAATCAGGAAGGATCTTGATGAGGCCCGCGAGCTTCGGGAGGAAGCGAAGGCCCTTCTTGATGCCAGCGAGAAAAAGAGAAAGGAAGTCGACGAACAGACGGAGACAATCATTCGCCGGGCACATGAGGAAGCCGAGGCGGCAGCCGAACAGGCCAGGACGGACTTGCATGCTGCCGTCGCGAGGCGGATCCAGGCTGCCGAGGACAGGATCGCATCGGCGGAAGCGGACGCCATCAGGGAAGTTCAGGACGCCGCGGCCAACGTTGCCGTTGCCGTCGCGGCAGACGTTATCAGCAGGGGCATGTCAGATGAGGATGCGGATGACCTGATCGAAGAGGCGATCGAGAACGCCGGGAAACGCCTGGGAGCAGGTGCGCCGGCAGCGTGAGATGTAAGAGTCCCTGGACCCGCCGCCCTGCGGGACCCTTGCCATTCGATGTGATCAGGCCCGCAACCTGCTATGTTTGCGCAACCGGGCGAATGATGATCTCGACCCGCCGGTTCTTGGCACGCCCACTCTCGGTAAAGTTCGACGCAACCGGCTCAGTGGCGCCTTTTCCATATGCGACGATGCGGCGCGGCGAGATTCCTTCATCGATCAACACCTGGGAGACGGCGAGGGCGCGGCTTCGCGACAGGTCCATGTTGTAGACATCGCTTTCGGCATCGTCGGTATGCCCCACGACCTCGACGTCTGAACGCGGGTAACGGGCGAGACTGTCGGCCACGGCGTAGATGTCGGGCAGGGCAGTCGACCTGATTTCGGAACTGCCGGAGGCGAACGTGATGGACTCGGGTATGGTCACGACCAGTTCGGACCCCGTGTTTGCGACTTCGACGCCCCGGTCTCCCAGGGCCCGGCGAATCTCTTCTTCCTGGTGATCCAGCGTGAGGCCGATTGCACCTCCGAGGACGGCTCCTGCAACGGCGCCCTGAAAGGCATCGTCGCTATCGTCGCCAAACACTTCGCCCGCGATTGCGCCAAGGCCGGCCCCGATGATCGCACCCGATACGGCATTGTCCGGGCCTTCCCCGGTCGAGGGATTGCAGGCCGACAGGGCGGTTGCGCCAATCAGGCTCAATATCGACAGTATTCGCGTGGGCATCATGTCATCACCTGTGCAGGTCCTTTCGTTGAATTCTTGCGGTGATTCTATTTCAGTTCGATATGCTCAACAACCGACCTCGGCCCGGGAATCGTTGATTCCTGAAGAGGCACACGGACTTGTGAATCAATGTCAGTGCGACCCCTGCAAGGTTCCGAAACGGAAAATAATGCCCGCCATTGATCCGAATCGGAAACACGGTTGGTTTGATTTGCAAGGGGAAGTGCCTGTGAGCCAGCAGATTGACGATCTAGACCGGGAAATAATTGAGCATCTCACGGTAGATGGGCGTGCTTCCGCTTCGGAAATCGCCCAGCGAATCGGAAAGGTCTCCGAGCGGACGATCCGCAACCGCATTTCGGCGCTCCTGCAGTCCAGGCAGATCGTCATCGGCGCGATACCCGACCCGGTCATTACCGAACCGGGTGTACACGCGGAAGTGCTGATCGATGTGGAACCCGGCCTGATTGACAAGGTTGCACTTGATTTATTCCGCGACGAGCGCAACATCCACGCCCGCCGCCTGGAAACGGCCCAGGTTGCCGTAGAGCG
>JAPOVX010000285.1 GCA_026707935.1 Paracoccaceae bacterium | reverse complement strand
GAACGCTCAATCAATGACAGCCAGTAAGGCCATCACCCCCTTACCGAACGCTTACTGGAAGTGACGGTGAAATTAATGGAACGGAGCGCATCGACCAGCTTGGGCCCTCCGATCACCTGCCCGACTGTGCATCGGCCCTGAATCGGGGGCTCATGTCGCCTGTCGTCGCCAGATTTCGACCCATCGACTCAAATGCAATTCTCGTCCCCAAACGCGCCTACAGGCCGAGATTGTTCAGTACTCATTCCCGTCCCCCGTTTGCCGGCGGCATGGACAGGATTGCCCCTATCCGCCGCGCTGATTCGGCAAAGTACTGGACCTCTCCGAACCGAAGCGGGCGACCGAGGATGTCGCGTTCGCGGTAGCACAGCCACTTCTTGAGAACCTGGTAGCCTCCGAGTCGATAAGTCCAAATTGCGGCGGGAACGTTGCGCCAGAACGCCTCCCCGTTGAGATAGATGTCGAAGGTCGTGTTTCCGACAGCGGGCAGTGCGCCGCCCAAGGCGCTACGTTCTTCCGCAGTGTAGGCGCGTTCGATCGCGCGGCCTTTTCCGGGCATCACGGCATCGCCCTGACCGTAGCGACCCCAGTTGGCGGTGATGGCGAAATCATCGCCCGTCATGTTGCGACCGTTCACGGTAGCTGGCACGGCGATGGCAGCTATTTCCGGGCGCAGGGGAGCCTGAGTCACTCCTGGGACCGGGGTGCCGGGATCGAGCAACGCGGCAAGTTCACGACCACGTGCAGCCGACACCGAGATTGCCTCAGCTGCACCGTCGGCTCCGCCCTCCGGCCAGCCCGGTAGCGGGATGCGTGGCCAATCCATCCTGAGCGCTCCGGCATTGGCTTCGCGGTAGACGGGATTGTGCAGGGTGGCAAGAACGTGATGGAACAGGTCTTCGACACCGAAGTTGATGCGGTCGAGAAAACGTTCCGCGGCGGCCGAGAGATTGGGGCGGCGACCGCCGGTGTCACCGTAATCCATGCCATCCTCGCAAAGCCACGCCGGAATGCAATTCGCACCCCGTTCAATTAAATGCCGACATCCCAAGTATTTCGTAGGGCACGCCTGCGGTTCTTCCGCGCCTTTCCGCAAATGCTGTGCGGCCGACAGCCACAGATTTCCCTCGAACGCATGGGGCCTGTAGTTGGCGCGCTTCTCGTCGAGCAGCTTCGTGTCCTTCTCCCAATAGAGCCAACGGTTGTCGAAGGGCCTGTAAGCAAATCGGATAAACCCGGCTTCATTCGGGCCGCCGCGATTCAATAGCGCGTCCCGCACCGCGCGAGCATCGTACCGCGCCGTGGATTTCATCACGCCCGAATAACGCCGGGCGGTTTCTTCGTGGCTCACGACCGGGTCGAAATAGTCCGCAATACGTGTTCGGAGTCGGTCGAGGTCGATATCGACGAGGAACCCGTCACGGCTGGTCTGGACGCCAGGGAACGATACCGGGAACAGATCGGGCAGCGATGGCCAGTCGAACCACTCGTCGCTCACTGCAGTTCGCACCAAAGGAAGGCCAAGCGGCAGTATGGGTTCAAAGGTTCCGTAGAGCGACTCTGGCTCAGCCTGCGCCGTCTCCAGAAGCTCGGCCCGCTTCGCCTGTCCCCAAAGATGCCGGAAACAAATCTTCTCGGTCGGCGTGTGCTCTGCCTTGCGCACCAGCGTCGCGATGGCGGTGCCAACCTGGATGCCGACCGGATCACCCTCGGTCGAGAAGATACTGGGATCGGGCGTGCCGTCCGGCGCGACCTTGCCTGTCTTGTATTTGTCACCGTTCAGGCAGTCGATCCGAATTGCATCGAACGCTTCGAGAAAACGCTCCCGCATGCCGGTGAACGAAACGCCGTCGAGCCAAGAGTAGTTGGAGATGAAGCAGACAACGCCCTGGCCCGTCTTCTCCGCGATGCGCCGTTCGGCCATGCGAAAGAAGCGAACGTAGAGGTCGTTCAGCCCCTGGCCTTCGGGCCGGCGCACCCGCTTCGTTGTTCGGTAGGCTTCCGACAGTTCCCTTTCCTCGTCCACCGCCATCCCGGCGAAGCCGTTGTAAGGCGGATTGCCGAGGATCACGAGGATCGGCGTTTCCTGTTTCACCCGCTCCGCGCGATCGCGCTCTTCTTCCAGTTCCGGGAACGGGAGGGGCTTGGTGTTACGCGGCTCCCAGCCGGTCAGAGCGTTGGTCAGGTAGACGCCAGCGCGCTCGGTTCCGTCGTCGGCGAGCGTTGCATCGAGGCGCTGCATCGTCAAACCGACCTGCAGATGCGCGATGACGAAGGGCGCGGGCATGATTTCGAAACCGAACACTCGTTCGGTCGCCGCCTGTTTCACCCGCGCACCAGCCAGTGCCCCGAGGCCCTGGACATCCAGATTCGCGGCAATGCAACGCAGCACTTCGGCTAGGTAGGCCCCGGTACCACAGCAAGGATCGAGTACATAGACATTGTCCGCCGCCAACCCCTCCGGGATTCCGAGATCGCCCTTGAGCGCCTTGTCTACGCGTGCGACCATGTAACGGACAACTTCCGCCGGTGTGTACCAAACCCCGAGTTGCTTGCGCAGTTGGGGATCGAAGGCTTCCAGAAACGGCTCGTAGAAATACGGCACCGCCTCACCTTCGTTGAAACGCGAGAAGAATGTTTCCCGGTCAACCCGGTCGAGCGCGCCGGCCGTCCAGTCAAGCACTTCGACGAGGCCGAGCGGCTGCAACCTTCCGGGTTGCGCCAATTGCTGAAACAAGGCAGCGAGCACGGGCGCCCGCAGGTGCCAGACGGCAGTGCGCCATTCGAACTGGCGGGAAGCAGGTTCACCGTCGAACAACGGGCCCACATCGGATCGTCGGCCACGCGCCCACAGCACCCACGCGGCGAACATGCCGTAAAACAGCGTCTGCACCAGCGTCGAATAGAAGAATCGCGCGCCGCGTTCGCCCTCGAAGCGTACGCCGAGCGCGTCTTCCAGTGCATCACGCACCGTCGCGAGCGACGGTGAATCGCCCGCAGCCTCGACCCGCGCCAGTCCGTCGCGCGCGTAGGAGGCAAGCAGCCATGCCAGATCCTTCGGCTCCGCCAAAGCGGCCCGGTGCGACAACGCGCGGGCCAGGTATTCACCGAGGCCGGCACCAGCCGCGCTGGCAAACGCGCGGGGCCTTTCCAGTTTGCGTCGGAAGTCATCCGCGCTGTCTGCAAGCCGGAAGGTTTCGAGCTTCGCCGTGCGGCCCGCGGCATCTTCGCCCACCAGCACGAAGTCACGCGTGTTGGTCACGAGCACCAGCCGATAACGCCCCCAGTAACGGCAGACCTGATCGCCCGCCGCCGTGAGCCAGACATCGTCGTCTGCCGCTTTCACCTCAATGACACCGTGTTCCGGTATCTGACCTTTGCGTGGCCGGCCTCCCTGTAGCTGCTTTGCTGCATAAAGGCCGAAGTCAGGATGGCCCGCACCCTGATCGGCAAGTTCACCGACACAGAACACCTTCGGCTTAAGCGACGCGCCGACGGCGTTCAGCAAGTTGGCGAGCGGCCCATAGGAAGAGCGTTCCGCTGTCGCGCCGCCAGAGGCGCGCACCCGTCCGAGGTCGGTGAAGTACGACTCAACCGCCGCAGACAACTTTGAATTCGTTCCAGACATTTGTCCCGTTCTGGTCGAGCATCGCCCGGCATGCAAGTGTTCGTGCAGGCTGCATGTTTTCTGCGCGGACGGTAAACTAGATCATGCGAGCGGCGCGCCTGCGCAAGTTCATGGCCCGCTTGCGTCCGCATTTAGTGGTCTGCGTTGCCCCGGCCACCATCTTCCCGCCCCAGCACCATTTTCCGGAGAAAGGGACTCAAAGATGACCCGCACGGTCGCCCATATTGGGATGCTACCCGAAACCGATTTCTCCGACGCTGGCGCGCGCCAAGTGAATGACACGGTGATATGATCGGAAGATCCTTGGAACAGTTGCAGAACGAAAGACGATGGCGGGCCGCTATCTGCCAGCAGGACCAGCAGGAACACCTGGCGTCTTGCGCAGGAGGATGCCACGATCAAAACACAACTCAGAAATGTGAACGGGGAAAGCAGTGCTTTCCCCGCAGAAATTCGCCACCCGATTCATGGCTTCCGATACTTTCCCCTTACGGGTTGGACCTCGGAACACGGTGCTCGCTCGGACCTGCAGGGATTTGACTCCCTGCCTCATATTTTACGACCCTGAGGTTGATACGGGGTCGCGGATCGCTCCGATTGTTGATGACATAGGCAATTCGGATCAAAAGGTCAAGCATACAGAACTCAATGGAGCTCTATAAGGGACCCAGAAACGTAACGCCCACCGCCTCCGCACCAAGTTGATTTACGAGGATTTCACGAGCTGACAGCAACGAAGATCCAGAGGACATGATGTCGTCAACGACAATGAAACGACGGTATGCAATGTCTGGGACTCCATCGATTAATTTAAGGAACTGGAAGTGCGCCCGAATGGAAGTATCAACTGACTTTGCGTGGCAGATGACCTCCGGGTCGGCACTTTGCCAGGTATTGAGTTGAGAAGTGTATTTGACCCGCATGCTCGGCTTCATCCTTGGTGGGGAGGCAGCGACGTCTGCGAGCATCTCTCCGATGAGCTTCTTTCTGAACAGGGCTTCACCCAACATCGGCACGCCGAGTGTCTCCGAGACCAAAACTGCGCACTCGTCGCAAAAGGTCGATGAGGAAGGGATAGCCAAACAATAGTCAAAATCGCTCAGCTCATCCTGCATGGAACCGACGATGGTTCGGCCTTTGTTGAGCAGCTGACTCTTCCAGTGCGCAGTGATCGTGAAGCCCTTCTGCCGTTTCAAGGCATGAATAAGCGGATTGCCATCGTCCCGACGCCGGCCCTTACGGTTCCGGCTGAAGATGTGATGCACACGCAATCCTTTGGCCACGGAACTCGTTGGATTTTTTTCGAGAGAAGTATCGACACCCTCTTGGTGGGCGTCATTGATGCTGACGACTTTCGCGTTATCGACCAGTATACCCATATGCGTCCCGCTCAAGAGCAGGACCGCAATCAAACGTGGTCTCGGCTCTACATTGAATTCCGCGATCCTGTTACGTGTTTCGACCCTAACGCATCGAACATAATTGGTCAGCATAGGCTGTGTCAAAACCCAAGCGATTCAACCTGCAATTTTGCAGCGAATGATAGGGACGTAGGGTTGAGTAGAACGGTAGGCCGTCACGAGGAGTGGATTTTTGTTTTGGAAATGTCCTGCGCAACTACGGCACCTTCCGGGTGCGCTTCCGAAGCCAGGCCATTCCACTGCCAGCACAACATCCGTAGCAACGACCATATTGCGAACAGGGAACAAATGTAGCAGGGAACCTGCGATGATTCCCACGTCGATTGCGATGAAATGTTCCCTCTCCCCCGAAATCAAGACCCGAGATCGATCCCTTCCGGGGATCCAGGAGACCGGGAAGTCTTGATGTCATGAGGCGTCAGGCCAACTCCCGATCCTGGAACAGGGTTGAAACAGGAGACGAGGCACCTGGTGCCGTTGCACTGACGCAACTGTTTCCTTTCTTGCGGCCATACCGTTGGACGATGCTCCTTGCGTTTGTCACACTGATCACGACAGCGGCAATTTCCCTTTCGTTACCTGTCGCTGTTCGCCGGGTCGTCGACGGGTTACTGATCGAATCCCCGCGCCTGATGGACCTCTACTTCGTTGCGGCAATCGTCATTGCAGGGCTGCTGGCTCTCGGGTCCGGAATTCGTTTCTACCTCGTATCCCGCCTTGGAGAACGCGTCGTGGCCGATATCCGCAGCGCTGTTTACGACAGGATGATTTGCATGAGTCCTGCATATTTCGAGACGCGGCTGACCGGAGAGGTTCTTTCACGAATTACGACTGACACAACGCTAATTCAGACAGTCGTCGGTTCTTCAATGTCGATCGCGCTCAGGAACCTGCTGATTCTGTCGGGTGGCGTGACCATGATGTTCGTTACGTCGACAAGGTTGGCATTCCTGGCGATTCTCGTCGTTCCGCTTGTGGTTGTGCCCATTCTTCTGCTTGGACGCAGAGTTCGTCACCATAGCATGTTGGCGCAGGACCGGATCGCGGAGTGCTCAAGCCATGCGTCCGAGACCTTGCTTGCCGTTCAGACGGTCCAGGCCTTCAACCTGGAACCATCCAGCAGCGCGCGGTTTGGCGGACATACTGAAAGCGCCTACCGGGCGGCAATGCGTCGGGTAACGGCGCGGACCCAGCTTACGGTTATCGTCATATTCCTGGCTTTCGCGGGTGTCGTCGGCGTTCTTTGGGCTGGCGCGTACGGGGTACGGAGCGATGTCATGACAGGAGGGGAACTGGTTCAGTTCGTGATTCTCGCGGTCATGGTTGCGGGGGCGGTCGCAGCGCTCTCGGAAGTCTGGGGGGAGATCCTGCGGTCCGCGGGCGCGACAGACCGGCTCCTGGAACTTCTTCATGCCGAGGATTCGGTTTCCGACCCCGAATGTCCTGTTCAATTCCCGAGCGTGGTTTCCGGCGAAATCACTTTCAGCGAGGTGTCGTTTCGTTACCCGTCGCGCCCGAACCATGCCGCGCTCAACGAATTGTCCTTTTCGATCGAACCGGGTGAAACCGTTGCATTCGTCGGGCCATCCGGTGCAGGAAAATCGACGATTTTCCGACTCCTTCTACGGTATTTCGATCCTGTGGCCGGAAAGATAGAAATCGGCGGAATCGACATCAGGCAATCTTCTCGACGCGACGTACGAAAGTGCCTGTCTTATGTTCCTCAGGAACCGGCGGTATTTGCTACGTCCGCGATGGAAAACATCAGGTTCGGTCGTATTGATGCGACGGACGAAGAGGTGATCGCTGCCGCCAAGGCCTCGGCGGCGCATGAATTTCTCCAGGAGTTACCCAACGGATATTTTTCAGATCTTGGTGAGCGCGGCGTCAAGCTGTCGGGCGGGCAAAGGCAACGGATTGCCATCGCCAGAGCCATACTGAGAGATGCACCGGTCCTGCTGCTTGATGAAGCGACGTCCGCACTGGATGCAGAGAGCGAACGCTCCATTCAGGTCGCAGTCGATCGGCTTTCCGCTGACAGAACGACGCTGATCATCGCCCACAGACTTGCGACGATCAAGAAGGCCGACCGGATTATTGTCCTCGACCGGGGCAGGGTAGAAGCTGAAGGCAATCATGACGAACTGTCTGATTCCGACGGACTTTACGCCAGGCTGGCAAGCCTGCAATTCGCGCGTGAAGAAAACTCCGTAACCGCGAGTTCGCGATCCGAATCTTGAACATGGTAACGACAGGAATCTTTTTTCAATTGGCCGAGTTGCGCACCAGTACCGAGAATCCGCTTTCAAAAGGCATCCTGTTCTCCGTTGCGTCTTTGCGATGAATGCCGACACGTAACCGGCCTCTTTTTGCAACGCGCCACAACTGCGGACACGGATCCACTTGCGCCCGTTGGACGGCCAAGCGGGCGTGTCGGCGCTCTGGGCTATGCGGGCTAACTTCAACATTCAATGGAATTTGGCAACGCTCCATCACGCCGCGGTCTGTCTGTCAATGGGTGTCCAAATTGTTGAGCCCTGCCACAGCGGCGGATGGATGAGTTCGAAAATCGCCAAGATAAGGCAGAACCGGGCAAGGCGGCGTTCTAACGAAGGTGAGAGTGGCCGAGAGTACGCCCCGAGCACGGTAACGCGGTCAGGTCCAGAAGATCAGAGAATTGGAAAATTCCCTCCGGCAATTGCCTCCGTCGCCCCGGGTCCGGATTCAAGGCATCCAGCATCAGAGAAACGGATGAGGGACCGTTGTCCGGGTTCGTGGCGGGAAAATGGCCGGGTTACTCATTTTCGGTATCCTGCCAAACCGGACCAGATGGCGCTCGCTCGAAGACCTCGTGAAGGAATGGAAAAGGAGCACCGGAAGCTGGAACGCCGAGCAAACTGGCGCTAGGGAAACCGGTGCAAGTCCGGCAGGAAGGAAAGGCTAACAACCACTTCCACCGCGAAACGCGCCGGTACGCCCGCGAAGCGTCGGTAGCGGCGCGTGTGGCCGGGATGATTGAGCATCGAAAACGCAGCATTCGAAGTGCCGAGGTCCTTAATATGACCGAAGACATCACCTGCAAGACCGCGATTGCGAGGGACCGCAGGCCTCCGCGTTGTCTGAGGAATCCAGGGACGCACGTACACCCCACGCCGGGACTCGGGAGGGCTTCAATTCGCTCCGGCAGTCGTGCCGTGGCCGCGGAAGAAATGAGATGCCCTGAATCGATGACGAACGGATTGAAGCAGTCGGATGTGGTCATAGTACCGGCGTAGACGGCGAACAAGGGAGCGCCAGTTCCTGCGGAGCCGATGGAGGGAGTGCAGCGAGACTAGCTGCTGTGCTTGGGGGTAAAAGTCCCGCCGGCGCAATTCTCAGTTTGGCGTCGTAGTGATATCCGGCAGGCGCACGGGGTGACCCGGCGGCCTGAAAGCCCGGAAGTAAAAGCCCTGGAAGGCCGGGAGGACGCTGAACCTCTCGGGTCTGGTCAGCACAGGGGGGCGAGCAAACAGGAGGGCCGCGGCGAAAGCGAACGGAACAGGCAGCGAAATCGGCTTCCGCACGAAGCTGAATCAAGCGGACACATCGGAGATGCCAAGGGTTTCTTCCCTCTAATCGATGGCCAGTGCTGATGAGGAAGAACTGAGGAGCACGCATCGGGTCTCCCGGTGCAGACTGAAGGTGGCAATCCTGGACAGTACCGCGGTGAAAGTCCGGGAGGTGAGGAAGGCAGACAGGATGACCCTACGAATGTCAACGACCGGTCCTGTAACCGGCGCTGCCGGGAAATGGGCCGGAGCCTTCCTGACTGGCGGATGCAGCTTGCCTTCCTCACCCTGCGCCGGCGCTCGAAGACAATCATGGCCGCGCTCCGCGCGCGTCCCGAGGCCGACTGGCGCCGCATCCGCCTCGCCAACATCGGCCGCCGCCACCGCACGGCGCGGATCATCGACGAGACCATCCACCCTGGCGCAGTATCCCGGCCAGATCCGCCAAATCGCCATCACCGGGCTCGGCCACGACGACCCGGTCCTGCTCGTGACCAACCAGATGCAGGCGCGGCCCGCCGACCTCGTCGACCGCTATGCGCGGCGCATGGTCATCGAGAACCAGATCGCCGAGACCATCGTGCCATGGCTCGAAGGCCGGGCCCTGAAACTGGTATTCGGAACGCGAAACCCATCATCCGTCATACCTCCCCCAAGCGTGGGAATTCAGGCTAGCTCTCTCACCACCCGCATTATCACAGGCCGACCGTTCGGATTGTCCGAAATGCAGAGTTCGGGATCGAAGCGGATCCCGTGGGGCAGAGACAGAAGACAGAACGTCACATATTCCGCATCAGCGTGATCTACAGCGATGTAGAAACCAACCGGCACTTTGCCGCCGGCATTGAGTACCACCTGATCGCGGAACATGGCTGCAACAGCGAAGCAGGCCGCCAGCACCCAAGCAACCAATTTGGGCTACACCTGTGGCGGCTGGTCCTGTTTCTGGTCTGCAGGTCGGAAGATCTAGAAATCGAGTTCGGTCCAGGCGCCGTTGCGTCTTGAGGAACGGACGCAGGCATCGACGAATGCGACGCCCTCAAGCCCGTCACTGATACACGGGTACACGACACCTTTCGGTTTTTCCTGATTGGCTCTCGCGGCTTCGATTGCATCGGCGGCTTCCCTGTAGATGTTCGCAAATCCCTCGAGATATCCTTCCGGATGACCTGGCGGTATTCGTGAAACCCTGTTTGCCGCGTCCACAGTGCCGGGGCCCATGCGTGTGATCAGACGCTTCGGTTCACCCAGCTTCGTGTACCATAGCTTGTTCGGGGATTCCTGCCCCCATTCCAGTCCCCCGTGTTCTCCGTAGACGCGCAGCCTGAGCGCGTTCTCGTTTCCCGGCGCCACCTGACTGCACCAAAGCATGCCTCTTGCGCCGCCGACGAAACGCAGGAGGACATGGGCGTTGTCGTCGAGGGTCCGATTGTCCACAAATGCGGTCAGTTCCGCGGACAGGCATTCTAGTTCGAGACCGGTGACAAAGCGAAGCAGGTTGTAGGCATGCGTTCCGATATCGCCGACAGACCCACCGGAACCCGAACGCTCAGGATCCGTCCTCCAAACCGCCTGCTTCTGGCCTGTTGTCTCCAGCGGCTCCGACAACCAGTCTTGCGGGTATTCGGCATGAACGACACGGATACTCCCAAGCAGGCCATTTGCCACCATGTCTCGTGCCTGTCTTACCATGGGATAGCCCGTGTAATTGTGCGTCAGAATGAACAGGGCAGACGACTGCATTGCTTGCGTTGCAAGTTCCCGGGCGTCCGCGAGCGAAGATGTCAACGGTTTGTCGCAAATGACGTGAATTCCTCGACGGAGAAATTCTGCCGCCACGGGGTAATGCAGATTGTTGGGCGTCACGACGGCGACGGCCTCGATGCCGGACTCCAGTCGCGCCTCGCATTTCGCCATTGCATGAAAGTCGTCATAGATGCGCTCCGCTGCCAGCCCCAGGTCGCGTCCAGAAACCCGAGATCGTTCGGGTGTTGATGAGAGTGCGCCGGCCACGAATTCATACCGGTCGTCCAGCCGGGCCGCGATTCTGTGGACAGCACCGATAAATGCGTCACGTCCACCTCCAACCATGCCGAGCCGGATCTTGCCTCCGGCCCGATGTCCTGCAATTCCCTCGATTGTCATGCTTGAACTCCTCTCATATTGCCTTGGACCCTCGTGAAGGACTGAAGGCTGTCGAGCGACAGCGATCATACGATAACCCATTGTTTCGTGACGTAACCGTAGAACATGACCGCCCTCGACATGGCCATGCACAGCAGGTTTCCGACATTTTCATTTGGATCCCCGTTGACTTCGCCGACCGGTGCGTCGATGCCAACCGCGATCGACCGGCAACGACCGCACGCGACTG
>JAPOVX010000044.1:7137-11022 GCA_026707935.1 Paracoccaceae bacterium | reverse complement strand
GGTAGTGTTTTTCGACAACTACACTATACCTTGTGGCGGCTCCGATTTCCAGGATCATCCGAGCAAAATCGTCGAAATCGGCGGGAAATTCACCCGTCTAAAGGATTTTGCAAGAGGCTCCGCCTCAAAAGTCCAAGTCTTCGGATGCCACAGAATTTTACTCATCCATATTGATTGGAGACAAATCGTATTCTGCCTTGGAGGCCCTTAACGCATCCATAAGATGGTGGGAGACTCAACTAGACCACATTGAGTTTCAGGCAGGTCGTCCAGACACGTAAAGTGTCATCACTCGCAGCTTCAACACCGACAATCGAGATGAAGACTGCGTTCGGCCACGCCCTCTTGACCGAGAAAGCGAGCCAAACGGCACCGATGGCCCACGATGGCGTCCCATTATTCAATGCCACCACACCGCAGCCGGCGCTAGATGGCGGACGCCGACTAAGGTCTACCAGGGCGAGTCTGCCTTGGGTACCTTCCGCCAAGACCCTGTCCCATGAACGCGTCCTGCTGGAGTAGGCCTCGTTGGCGATGACAAGCCGCTTGCCGGACTTCCACCACATCCAGGCCAGCGTCCACCTGAACACGTAGTGGGCCAGGCCCGGTATCGGGCGCTCGATGTCGTTGGGAAGTGGGCCAAAAACCAGATGTCAGCGCGTGACCCCGGCGCCAGTTGCCTGATTCGTCGCAGTATCACGCGGAAACCCTCGAACGGCGTTGGCGGCACGTCATCGCCGGACACCAGACGCCACCCCAGATAATGACTTCCAGAACCTCCCGTTCTTCGGTAACATTCTTGATGAGGCAACGGATCCATCGAAAGTAACACTTTACGTGACGCAATACGGACTGCCACATTGATTGCCGTGCGGCATGGCTGCCCGCCGCCTCCGGGAGGCGTGCCGCCGGGGACCTGGAATCCGGTATGTCCGACGCGGCGGGATCGGGTTGGCGCGGCCGGGAGACGCGGCGTCGGGCGCCGCGAACGACCGGATTGGACGATGCCTTCGCGTTGTGCCGACGCGGAGAGGAAGCCAGCGGACGGCGGCGAAGGCCACAGGGTTGAAACCGTCCGGCTTGGCTGCAATGACGGTGGAAGGCAGACAGAGGGTTGGCAATGATCCGGAAGCGGGAAATGTCGGACTGGCCGGGCGCGGTAGAGTCGGTGCTACCGATGCTGGATGCGGAGAGTCTTCGGGCGCTGAGGGACGGTGCGCCGCCGGACAACCCTGCGTTGCGCGTCTCGTCCGACCTCGGGGACGGAGAACTGGCCGGATCCGCCTTCGTTCGCAACGCGGTGGTGCTGCTTCGCGCGGCCGCCGGGGAAGACGAAAACCTGTGGATCACTGCGACCGGCACGCTTTCACTTGCAAGCGTCGCGAGGATGCGGGCGGAGACGACCTGGCCGGACATGGAGGCGACGGAGCATTTCCGCGACAGGGTGAAGTACCGGGAACGGGACATCTGGGAACTGCACGTGCTGAGGGTGATCGCGCAGGAGGCAGGACTGGTCGAGAGCGGCGCCCTGACGCTGGAGCCGACGGCGCTCGGGCGCAGCATGCTGGAGACAGGGAATCTCGGCATGCTTCAGGCGCTGCTTTTCCAGGCGTTCTTCTGGCGGACGGACCTTTCGCTGTTCGTGGGCTGGCTCGCCCGGCGCGTGCCGGGACGATGGCCGCAAGATGACATCGGGGCTGTGCTCTGGGCGCTCTCAGGCGTGGCTGGCGAATGGCATGGCGCCGACACGCTCGCCGCGGCGTGCACCGATCCCGGGACCCCGCTTCCGAAGGGATTCCTCGCCTGGCCGGGGCTGCTGTTCGTGTCGCGTGTCCTCGTGCCGCTGGGTTGGTTCGGGGTCATGGAATGGAGGGAGGTTCAGGACATGAATGACGTCCGGCGCTGGCGGAAGACCGCCCTGTTCGACCGGTTGCTGTCCTTCGATGTCCGGCTTGTGGACCGACGACCGCGCGGGCACTAACGGTCATGGGGGAGCGTATGCCGCGACGGAGGGCGCAAGGCGCCGACGCCTCGGTCCTGTCCCGGGCTGGAAAGGCGGCATCCGGCGGGCAGCGAAAGACACCGGGCTGAAAGTAACCAGGCCCTCCAGTTCGAAATCAACTGGACGGAAGCAGCAGGACCGGACGATCCTGGATAGACACGATCCACAAGAGGCAAGGGTGCATTTTGATGCACATTCGCAGCCTTGAAGGGCCGGAGACATTTCGGGGCTCGGAGCGTCCGGTCTCGGACCAATCTAGGTTCAAGAAGCCCAGGGCTTACGATCAAGTATACGGCCACTGTGTGCTGCCTCGCTACCGCATCATGCAGCAACGTTTCCGGTCGTGTTACCAGGATTTCATGAAGGTCGGGGCGAAGGTGAAAAGCCTGCCTGATCGGTTAGGAATGTTGATTTCGTCCGGTCCGTTACCTGATCAAGAACGTTACCGAAGCCCCGGCGGCTCTGGAAGTCGTGTCCCGAAGTGGTGCCAGTGACAGATAGAATTGTCCTGTTGTCTTTTTGCGAATCTGCAAAAAAAATGTTTGTTGGTGATCCTGTGGTATCGTGGGCGAGAGGCGAAAGAGTGTGGGCAGGCAGGTGAAGTCAAGACATGCATGATGCATGATGTGAAAGGCGCCCGGTGCCGGCGTTATGATGTCCAGGATGTTGACATCGTGGAATTTACCGTCGGAGACGTGGTCGAATGCGGGTATGTCTCCACGCAGGTCGAGGAGTACGTGGGGTTTGACGGCTGCCTTGGTCTTTCGAAAGCTGCCCAAGGAAAGGGCGACAGGCGCGGGTCTATGGTGAAGGAGTCGAAGGTGTAAACCGTGTTGTCGAGATCGAGGATAGCGCGGCAATATGGATGACAGTTCGTGTGACTGGACGTATTGATGTGCCATACTTTCCTTCGCCTGGTATGGCCGGGTGAGTCCCGATCTCGGAAATCCCGCTGCTTTCGCCTTCTCGACGCCTTTCAACAGCAACGCAAGGCGGCTATCAACTCCTTACCACCAGACACAAAGCCGAAAGACCTGGGGATGCCGGGGGGTGTCGTCGACCGACTGGACCCTCAAACCGCGAACTCGGTAAACGGCGGGTACGCCAACATCAACTCTGGACGGAAAGCTGCACTAATCTGGCACTACTCCAACCAACGTTCAGGCCGGACATGACCCGTTAGCTCCGCGGTCCACCGCGCCTGCGGCCACATTTTGGGGACCAATTGTCATCTGATAAGGAACATCCATTTCTTGCCCGCCGGATGGCACGGTGTCCGGACGCGTTGGTGCAGCGTGCCGCAACTTCCCGGGCAAAGGTGACGGCAATCGCCGGTGCGGGCACTGGTCCTGCGCTCGCGGCAGCAAGGGCGGGCGTCGATTCCGGGTTGATGGATCCGCTGTTCATCGGAAGAACCGGCGACATTATTGCGAAAGCCGAAACCATTGGATGGGACATATCTGATTACGGGATAGTTGACGCCGGATCCGAAGAGGAGGCGGCAGCGATCGCCGTCGATGCGTGCCGGGACGGGACTGCAAGCGTGCTGATGAAGGGGCTCGTGCATTCCGACATCCTGTTGAAGGCGGTACTCGACAGGAACAAGGGCCTCCGTACGGGGAATCGCCTTGTTCATGTCTTCGTGCTGTTCCCGCCCGGAGGAGGGAGACCCCTCGCGATTTCTGATGCCGCCGTCAACGTCGCGCCCGACTTCGAAACGCGAAAATCGGCAACCCGGAAGACCGTCGAGATATTGCATCGTCTTGGCGTTCAACGACCCCGGATCGCGTTCCTCTCGGCGACCGAAATTCCGATCGCCTCGGTTCCGTCGTCGATCGAGGCAAGGTCCTTGCGTGATTGGGCGCATGCCGAACTGCCCGACC
>JAPOVX010000044.1:0-7127 GCA_026707935.1 Paracoccaceae bacterium | reverse complement strand
GGCATTCTCGGGGCCTCTTGCAACCGATCTCGCGCTTTCGCCTGAAGCGGCTAGAATCAAGAATATTCAGGGAGATCCAGTGGCCGGGCACGCTGATGGCATTATCGTTCCGGACATCGTGTCGGGAAATGCGCTGTACAAGGCGCTGGTCTATGTCGCCGGCGCCTGCGCCGGTGGAGTCGTCACAGGCGCATCCGCGCCCATACTCCTCACGAGCAGAGCAGACCCTCCGGAAGCACGTCTGGCGTCGCTTGCACTCGCGGTCATGATGGCCGAAAACTGACGGAACAATGGAATTTTTCTCGGCATGGGCGACCTGAAATTTCCGGAAACGCGCACGGATGCGCCGAGAACGACCCGCACGGGAAGTTTCGCGATGCTCCGGCGAAACAAGACACGTGCTGGCGTTGAGGGCAGCGGGACATGAAGCATGCACCCGACCTCTCGCCCCGTGTTTCGGACGAAATCCGGAAAACCACCTGCTACATGTGTGCGTGCCGTTGCGGCATCAACGTGCATCTGCTCGACGGCAAGGTGCGCTACATCGAGGGCAACAGGGATCATCCGATCAACCGGGGCGTGCTGTGCGCAAAGGGGTCTGCCGGCATCATGCAGCATTATTCCCCTGCCAGGTTGCGGGCGCCCCTGTTGCGAACGGGTGAAAGGGGAGAAGGAAAATTCCGCGAAATCTCCTGGGATGAAGCACTCGATATTGCAGTCAGCTGGCTCGCGCCGATCAGGCAAACTGCCCCGCAAAAGCTCGCCTTTTTCACCGGGCGTGATCAGTCCCAATCCTTGACCAGCTGGTGGGCGCAGCAGTTCGGGACCCCCAACTACGCCGCCCATGGCGGTTTCTGCTCGGTCAACATGGCAGCCGCCGGCATCTATACGCTCGGTGGGTCGTTCTGGGAATTCGGCCAGCCCGACTGGGAACGCACCCGCCTGTTCATGATCTTCGGGGTCGCCGAGGACCACGACAGCAATCCGATCAAGCTCGGAATCAGTCGCCTCAAGGAACGCGGCGTCCGCGTGATCGCGGTCAATCCAGTCCGGACAGGATACAACGCCATCGCCGATGACTGGGTGGGAATCACCCCTGGCACCGACGGATTATTCGTCCTGTCGATCGTCCACGTGTTGTTGAAAGCCGGCAAGATCGACCTTGAATACCTGACCCGTTACACCAACGCCGCGTTCCTGGTTGATGCCGGACCCGGCTCGACGAAACGCGGCATGTTCTTGCGCGACGCCGACGGGCAGGAACAGGTTCTTGACCGCAGGACCGGGCAACCGGAACCCTGGACGGCGGAAGGGGTCATACCGAACCTGACCGGCGAGATAACCAGGGACGGAGTCCCGTACCAAACGGTCGTCCGGCTCATGGTCGGGAAATATCTGTCGGACAGGTACGCGCCCGAAACCGTTGCCGCGACCTGCGGCGTCAGCGCCGGGCGAATTCGCAGCATCGCGGCCGAACTGGCCGACGTTGCATTCAACAACCCCATTACGATCGAACGGCCCTGGGTTGACTGGCGAGGCATGCGCCACGCACAGATGACCGGACGCCCGGTGTCGTTTCATGCAATGCGCGGGATTTCCGCCCATTCGAATGGCTTCCAGACCTGCCGGGCGCTGCATCTCCTGCAAATTCTGCTTGGGTCAGTCGAGGTTCCCGGCGGATTCCGCTTCAAGCCGCCGTATCCCAAACCTTTCTCCGTGCACCCGTCACCCTGTGGACATCCAAGGCCAGGGAGTTCTCTTCCCGGTCCGCACCTCGGATTTCCAAAGGGTCCCGAAGACCTGTGCATTGACCGCGACGGAAAACCGACGCGTATCGACAAGGCCTTTTCCTGGGAGAATCCGTTGTCGGCGCACGGAATGATGCACATGGTCATATCGAACGCCCATGCCGGCAGTCCCTACCCCATCGACACGTTGTTTCTGTACATGACCAATTTGGCGTGGAATTCGTCGATGAACCCCACGGGCGTCATGTCCATGCTGACGGACAGGGACGAGTCGGGAGAGTATCGGATTCCGAGGCTGATCTGCGCGGACAGCTATTCTTCCGAAATGGTCGCGTTTGCGGACCTCGTCCTGCCCGATACCACCTACCTGGAACGCCACGACTGCATTTCGTTGCTGGACCGGCCGATCTCCGAAGCCGATGCCGCGGCTGACGCCGTTCGATGGCCGGTCGTCGAACCCGACCGTGACGTCCGGTGTTTTCAGTCCGTGCTCCTTGAGCTTGGTGCGCGCCTTGGATTGCCCGGGTTCATCGGAGACGACGGGACCGCCAAATACCGCGACTATGCGGATTACATCGTCAATCACGAGCGCCGGCCGGGAATTGGCCCCCTTGCAGGATTCCGCGATCCGCAAGGCACCGGCAAGGGGAGAGGCGCGCCAAATCCTGGACAGATCGAAGCCTATATCGCCAATGGCGGTTTCTGGCACGATCCGGTCCCGGAAGCGGGCCACTACTACAAGCCCTGGAACCGGGACTACCTGGACTGGGCGGTCTCACTCGGCCTCCTGGACAGCCCGCAGCCGTATGTCTTCAACCTGTACCTGGAAGTCCTGCAGAAATTCCGGCTTGCCGCGGAAGGAATTGGCGAACTCCAACCACCTGACAGGCTTCGCGACGGCCTGGCCGCGGCGATGGATCCTTTACCGGTCTGGTGGAACCCGGCCGGCAAACCATCCGAAGACGCCGATGATACCTCCGAATTCCCGCTGCACGCACTGACCCAAAGGCCCCCCGCAATGTATCACAGCTGGGGGGGGCAGAACGCGTGGTTGCGCCAGATACACGGCGTCAATCCACTCTATGTTCCCACGTCCGTGTGGGACGAACATGATTTCGAGGACGGAGACTGGGCTTATGTCGAATCTCCCCACGGCCGCATTCGGGTGCCTGTCGCCCGCATGGACGCACTCAACCCCCATACCGTCTGGACATGGAACGCGATCGGCAAGCGCAGCGGGGCATGGGCGTTGCACAGGAATGCGCCCGAATCGTCCCGTGGTTTCCTGTTGAACCACCTGATAAGCGAGTTGCACCCGCCCAAGGGTGACGGATTCCGCTGGTCCAACAGCGATCCGATCACCGGCCAGGCGGCATGGTTCGATCTTCGTGTCCGGATTCGAAAGGCTCCGGGGGATGGGCCTGCGGAGCCGGCTGTTCCTGCACAGTCCTCACCGGTCGATCCGGGGCCGGACGTGCTTCGATTTGGCTGGGACTGACGATGACCGACCTGCCCCTGGATACGGACCGGCGCCTAGGCCTCGTCATCGACCTCGACATCTGCGTCGGGTGCCACGCGTGCGTCATCAGTTGCAAGGGCTGGAACACGACCGCATACGGGTCTCCGCTTGCCGATACAGACCCGTATGGCCCCGACCCATCGGGCACGTTTCTCAATCGAATCCACACGTTCGAGGTCCTGCCGGACGACGGACCACCGTCAGTGGTCCACTTTCCGAAGTCGTGCCTTCATTGTGACGACGCCCCCTGCGTGACGGTGTGCCCGACGGGAGCGAGCTACAAGCGAACCGAAGACGGCATCGTGCTTGTCAATGAAGACGACTGCATCGGCTGCGGGCTCTGTGCCTGGGCCTGTCCCTACGGTGCGCGTGAACTGGATCCCGCCGCCGGTATCATGAAAAAATGCACGCTGTGCGTAGACCGGATTTACAATGACAACCTGCCGGAGGAGGACCGCGAACCGGCCTGCGTCAGAACCTGCCCGGCCAACGCCCGGCACTTTGGCGATTTTTCGGACCCGGACAGTTCCGTCTCCAGGATGACCCGAGAGCGGAACGGTCTTGACCTGATGCCCGAACAGGGCACGCGGCCGGTCAACAAGTACCTGCCTCCGAGAGACCTGGGGTCGCGATCAGGCAATCCTGGTGACCGCAATATGGTCGCTGCCGCTGACGGCTCGATCGATGTGCTTGCCCCCTTGCTTGAGCCGGTTGCTGAATCGCCTTCGGGCCTGCTTGGCTGGATAGACCGCACGCTCTCGCGTTTCTGATGCACCCGGCGCCGTCGATCATACTGTTCACATCGATCTCCGGATTGGGATTCGGCCTCCTGGGTGTCCTCTGCCTCGGGTTTCCGGCAGTCGCCGGGCGGGAGGCATTTCTCTGGTTCCTGGCAGCCTATGCTCTCGCCGGTGGAGGGCTGTCGCTGTCGCTGTTCCATCTTGGTCGGCCAAAACGTGCCCTCAAGGCGTTTACCCAGTGGAGGTCGTCATGGCTTAGCCGCGAAGCCGTGGTTTCGACCCTGACTCTAGCGGTAAGCGGAATCCAGGCCTTGCTGATCATTTTTTTTTCGAGCGGAAATTCCGTCCTTGGCGTTGCGGCGGCGGCATTGTGCGTCGCCACGGTTTTATGCACCGCGATGATCTACGCGCAGTTGAAGACTGTACCGCGATGGAACCATCCCCTGACCCCCGTCCAGTTCCTGGCGTTCGCGATCGCGGGCGGTACGTTGCTCGCGGGCGAAGACCAGGCCGCCATGGCGGCCCTGGCGATCCTGGCGTGCGTCCAGATGGCGGCGTGGCTGGTCGGAGATCAACGGATTCTGAAGTCCGGCTCGACGGTCGAATCTGCGACCCGGCTTGGCGGTCCCGGCATTCGATCCGTGCGTTTGCTGGAACCGCCCCATACCGGCGGGAATTACCTGACCAGGGAGATGGTTTTCGTCGTCGGGCGACGCCATTCGAGAATCATCAGGTCGATCTCGATCGCCAGTATCGGAATCCTGCCGCTGTTTCTCCTCGCCCTGCCTCTCGAAAGCGCCTGGGCCAGGCCGCTGGTTGTCGCTCTCCACATCAACGGTGTCCTGCTGTCGCGGTGGCTCTTTTTTGCCGAAGCGGAACATGTCGTGGGTCTCTATTACGGAAAACATGGCCGCGTGAGGCGATAGACCGGGATTCAATCGTCCGATTCAGGACCGGGTCCGCGACGGAATGTCTCGGCCGCCTATTGGCCGTGAATCCCTGAACGAGCACATCGAAACATCGCCTGGCCAGCAAAACGAGCTTCCTGCCCGACCTTCAGCGTGGGTGCAGCCTGTCCCTTGGAGCAAGAGCGAGCCTTTCGCCCCATTGACGCCATCCGACGGACGTGATCTTCGGGAGCGCATGGCCGGCCGGTCTGTTCCGGGAAGTGCCGCCCGGCGAACAAGGTCGCGGACTTGTCGTCGCGCCTGAACGCCATTTGCACGCGACCGTTCGGAAAATCGAACGCGGACAGAGGACATCCACCATGGTTCCCGCTTACATGCACGCCCTTATCGTCGGTACCGGTTCCGGGCTCTCGGCGTCCCTCGCCCGCACGTTCTCGGGGGAGGGAATCAAGCTGACACTCGCCGCGCGCGGCATCGATGACCTGGAAGCCCTTTGTTCGGAAACCGGCGCCACGGCGAAGACATGCGATGTCCTGTCGGAAGCAGACGTTGACGCGTTATTCAGCGGCTTCGAAAACGGTGAACCGGATGTGGTGGTCTTCAATCCAAGCGCCAGGGTACGGGGGCCGATCACCCAAATCGACCGCGGGGAGGTCAAACGGACCGTCCTGACCAGCGCCTACGGGGGTTTCCTGGTTGCCCAGGCCGCGGCACGGCGCATGCTTCCGAATCGGCATGGGGCAATCCTGTTTACCGGTGCTTCGGCCAGCGTAAAAGGCTATGTCCATTCTGCAGCGTTCGCCATGGCCAAGTTTGCTCTGCGCGGTCTCGCCCAAAGCATGGCGCGCGAACTGCATCCCGAGGGCATACATATCGGCCATTTCATCATCGACGGCGGTATCCGGAATCCCATGCGGCCGGAACGGATCGAGAAGGCAGGCAGGCCCGACAGCATGCTCGATCCCGATGCGATCGCCCGCAGCTACCTGCATTTCCTCAAACAGGACCGCAGTGCATGGGCCTGGGAAATCGAACTCCGGCCGTGGGTCGAGAACTTCTGACCACGAATGACCCGGGCGTCCTCGTGGCGGGATCACGTCCCGTGGCGCGTTCGGGAAACCATCGACCCGCGCCGGTTTTTCTGTCGTGATCCCGGGACAGGAATGCCGATGCAGATGTTACGACGAACCCATCGGATCTTGCGCCTGACGCCTGCCACCGGTGGCAATCGCTCACAGTAGCACGATGAACAGGACGCTGATCAGGACGAGGACGATTCCCGCGATTTCCCGGAACGTGCTTCGCTCCCTGAAGACCAGGTATGACCCCGCAAAGGTAAACACCAACTCGATCTGCCCCAGCGCCTTGACGTATGCGGCATGCTGCAACGCGAAGGCGACAAACCAGCACAGGCTTCCCAGGATACTCGTCAGGCCAACGAGGCCGGATACCCGCCATGTGGCTAGGACACGCGTAATCTGACCAGGCTGCCAAACGCGCAAATATATTGCCATGACAACTGACTGAAATGCCGTCACAAGCGCAAGCGTCAGTGAGGCACGCAACAGCGCGTCACCTTCGCCAAGCGCAAGGGTCGCCCCCCGGTATCCGATTGCCGAGACTCCAAACAATGCGCCTGCCGCCAGGCCGTAACCTGTTGCCCGGTTGAGGACTGCGTTGACGCGCAAGACCGATGCCGGGGTCAGGCTTGCTGAAGGTGCGTCCGCCATCAGGACGACGCCAACCAGGCCGATCAGTATGGCGAAGAGACCAAAGGCGGAAACACCTTCACCGAGAATCAGCAGAGACAGGATTGCGGTTTGAACGGTTTCGGTCTTCTTGAACCCGATTCCGACGGCGAAGTTCCGTTCCGAAAAGAGCGCCACGACGCAACTCGTCGCAATGATCTGTGCAAGCCCGCCGACACAGGCGAATGCGAGAAACTCGAGGCCGATCGCGGGAATCCGCCGCTCCGGGACGGCAAGGAGGCCTGCGAGAAGAATGGCGGCAAGCGGTGCCCCGTAAAGAAAGCGGGCAAACGTCGCGCCCCCAGCGGAGAGGCTCGTGTCCTTGAGCACCTTTTGCAGCATGAACCTGAGGTTCTGAAAAAATGCCGCCGCGATCGTGATCGGGATCCAGGGGTCCATGCGGCGGTGATGGCATGACCTTGTGTTCGCGTCGAGGCGAATAGCGTTGGACAGGGCTCCTGTAC
>JAPOVX010000176.1 GCA_026707935.1 Paracoccaceae bacterium | reverse complement strand
TCAAATCTTTCGCGGTAAGGTTCCTTGAGCAACAACGTCGGAATGAGGGAGATCGGATTGGCGTTGCCGCAGCGTTCACCGAGACCGTTGAGCGCACCCTGAATCTGCCTCGCGCCCGCATCAACCGCAGCCAGCGTATTGGCGATCGCGTGCTCGGTGTCGTTATGGCAGTGAATCCCGACGCGATCTCCCGGGATTCCCGCTTCAATGACGTCCGCCGTAGCCCGCCTGACCGAATCAGGTAGAGTTCCGCCATTTGTGTCGCACAGGACAATCCAGCGCGCCCCGGCATCGTAAGCTGTTCGTGCAACCCTGATCGCATAATCCGGATCGTCTAGGTATCCGTCGAAAAAATGTTCGCAATCGAAGATGGCTTCCCGGTCGCGCGCGACCAGATGGGCTATGCTGTCCCCGATTGCATCCAGGTTTTCTTCGAGTGAAATCCCCAAAGCACTCTTGACGTGGAAAACATGTGCCTTGCCGACGAGGCAGACCGCCTGGGTATCGGCATTGACGACGGCCGCAAGCACACTGTCATTCGCGGCAGATCGCCCGCTCCTCCTCGTCATGCCGAAAGCCGTGAAGGTCGAACGCTTCAGCGATGGTGGAGATGCAAAGAACTCATCGTCTGTGGGATTCGCTCCTGGCCAACCGCCCTCGATATAGTCGATACCGAGGTCGTCCAGCATGCGTGCGATCCGGTATTTCTCATCAACAGAAAAGGCCACTCCCTGAGTCTGTTGACCATCTCTCAGCGTCGTATCGAAAAGATACAACCTTTCCCTGGTCATTTCGGGCTCCTCAGTCTTTCGGGATCGAAATTCGGGCCACATTGCCAAACCGTACCCTCGGCCGAATCCATCAGTTCGACTCCTGCCGCATGCAACCGGTCGCGCAGGCGATCAGCGGCGGCGAAGTCCTTGCGTAATCGCGCAGATTTCCGCTCCTGAACCAGGCCGTCGATCATCGATGCATATTGCCTTGCAAGTGGTTCCGGGCGGTTCCAGTCACCCATGTCATCACCGAGCAGGCCGAGGAGACCGGCCGACGCTTTCAGTTCACTGCCATTCCTCCTGCCGGCGACATCATGCAGTGCGGCAAGTGCCGCCGGAGTATTCAGGTCGTTGGCCAATGCCTGAACCACGGTTGGAGAAACCTCTCCGGCGTCTTCGGCATCGTCGCAAATCGTCCGCCACTTTTTCAACGTTGATTCTGCTTCGCGCACCCGTGTTTCGGTCCAGTCCATCGGTTTTGAATGGTGCGTCCCGAGAAAAACGAAGCGAATGACTTCGCCAGGTATTCCGCGATCAAGCAGGTCCCGAATGGTGAAAAAATTTCTGAGGGACTTTGCCATTTTCTGCCCCTCGACCCTCAGCATTTCATTGTGAATCCAGATACGTGCAAAGCTGTTCCTGCCCGACAGGCAACAGCTTTGCGCAATTTCGTTTTCATGATGCGGAAACATCAGGTCCGCTCCGCCACCATGGATATCGAACGACTCACCGAACAATGCTCTCGTCATTGCCGAGCATTCGATGTGCCAGCCCGGTCTTCCTCGCCCCCACGGGCTTGACCAGCCGGGCAAGTCATCCGTCGATGGCTTCCACAGGACGAAGTCCATCGGATCTCGCTTGTACGGAGCAACCTCGACGCGAGCACCTGCGATCATGGCGTCCAGACTGCGTCTGGAAAGCAATCCGTACTGCGGATAGGAAGTCACGTCGAAAAGCACGTGCCGTTCGGCTTCATATGCATGACCTCTTTCTATTAACTCATTGATAAAAAGTATCATTTCTGGAATAAATTCCGTGGCGCGAGGTGTAAAATCGGGCCCGAGTTCGCCAAGGGCGCCCATGTCCTCCAGATACCATGCAGTCGTTTCTTCCGTGATGTCATGGATCGACCGGCCGGTTTCGGACGCGCGCGCGTTAATCTTGTCGTCGATATCAGTGATGTTGCGCGCGTAGGTGACTTTCCCCCAACCATTGACCGGCGCGAGAAATCTCAACACGCGGTGCAGGATGTCGAACACGATCACGGGTCGGGCATTCCCCACGTGCGCACGATCGTAGACCGTCGGGCCGCAGACATACATTCGAACATGGTCCGGGTCGATCGGGGTGAAGATTTCCCGATTTCTGGTCCGCGAATTGTACAATTTCAGTTCGATCATGGTTCACCGACAAGCCTGACGCGTTCCCCCAGGCGAGCACGAAATCCGATTTTTTTGAGAAACAGAAGGCCGGCTCGCCTGACGATGTCAGCCGATAATGCCTATGCAGCAAGTAATGATAGCCGTCTTCATAGGCGCCCCAATACGGCATGCGGTCACCGGGCGCAAGAGCGATTGCCGCCCGTTTTGGTTTGGCTTCGACGCTTGATATCAAGGGACAGGTGAACGAACCCGTCAGTCCGCATTTCCCGGACAGGCGCGCCGGTGAGTCGGACAACCAGAGGCGGCGACTGGCAGCGAAAGCGACAAAACGGAACGAGCCACGCCTCTGACGCGTGACTTCATGAAAATGGTACGGACGCGAATTGAGCGCAAACCGGATTTTCGCAAGGCCCTTCTCGAAGAGGGGGCGAATTGCTGTCTCCAGTGACGCGGAGACGGGCAGGGCGGCTCTAGGTGACGACACAATTGAAACCTTCGGCTTCCGGGAGGGGCACGTGTTGGCCGAAAAGCCATCAAAAGCCTGATGCGCTTGCTTGGCCCCAAGGGAAATCCCAAGGTCTGTAACCTATCCGCCATCATCGGTTTCCTGCGGGAGCGCGAGGAAGTTCATCCGAGGGCTCAGGCTGTCTGCCAGCCTCGAGACATCGACTGCCTATCATCATTCCCGACGACGTTGGCGGAACATGTCATGGAGTTGATTTCGGAAGATTCGAACACATGACACTTGCCGAACGGAGGATTTCGTGGTGACGATCAAGTCGGTGTCCCATCGAACCGGAACAAATTGAAGAACGGGCCAGGCGATGAACCTTTCGAATCGAATTGAGAACATCAACGCTGGAGGCAGCGATGGCTGGGAGGTCTATTACGAGGCACGTCGACTTGCCGCGGCAGGCGAACCCGTTCTCGATCTCACGATTGGCGATCACGACTTTCGAACTGCGGCCCCGATCATCGACGCGATGAACCGGAGCGCAAGAGGAGGAAACACAGGTTATTCACCGGTCCCCGGATCGGTTGCCCTCAGGAGGGCGATTGCAGCCAGAATCGAACACCGTACCGGCGTCGAGACGTCACCTGAAAGTGTTCTCGTGACTGCGGGAGGTCAGGCCGCCCTGTTTGCGACTCACCTGGCCATTCTCGAAGCAGGAGCGACCGGTCTTTTTTGCGATCCCTACTACGCAACGTTTCCCGGAACGATCAGGGCAACAGGTGCGACAGCAGTTGCGGTGCCGACTCGTCCACAAAACGGTTTTGTCCCGACTGCAGAAGACTTGAGGCGCTACATCGACGACACGGCCCGTTCAGTCCTGATCAATTCACCCAATAATCCTAGTGGAGCCGTTTATGACCGGGAGGCACTGATCGAGATCGGAAAAGTCTGCAAGGAAAACGACCTTTGGTTGATTTCTGACGAGGTATACGAAAGCCAGGTCTGGTCAGGAGAGCACGTTTCTCCACGCTCGATTCCGGAACTTGCGGACAGGACACTGGTGATCGGTTCGCTCTCGAAAAGCCATGCAATGACCGGGTTCAGGTGCGGCTGGGTCGCTGGGCCGGAGGCCGCCATTTCGCGACTGGAAGACCTTGCGACGGTCAGTACCTACGGCGTTGCCGGATTTGTTCAGGACGCAGCATTCCGGGCAGTCGTGCAAGGTGACCAGATCGAAGCACGTGTGGCAAACATCTACCGACAACGGCTCGAAGTCGCCATGGATTGCCTGTCAGGCGCAAATTCGGTGCTCATCGTTCCGCCCAAAGGAGCGATGTATGTCTTGCTTGACCTCTCGCCCACGGGATTGTCCGGGACCGAGTTTGCCCGTCGCCTTCTTGAAGACAGGCGCATTGCGGTGATGCCCGGAGAGAGCTTCGGCCAGGCAACGGCGGGTCATGTCCGCGTTGCTCTGACGACTGGCTCCGCCTGCCTCAAGGATGCGTTGAACAACCTCGTTGACTTTGCAGGTGATCTCGCGACTCGGAAATGAGAACGGCAACAACCAGCAGGGGAAATCACCGTCAGTGGTCCCATTCCGGCAGCACCACAACGTAACCGGTCATGGGGGGTCCCCTCCGCCGACTCGGGGCCGAGAGTGTGATGCACCTGCACGGGCCTGCACGGGCATCGGGGGTTCACCGCGCCTGAGCGCTGCTGTAATGGGACTGAGATACGGTTCGGTAAACCATGCACCCGGACTTGTACACGGATTCCCCGTCGGACGCGGCCAGGTCTTGCGAAACTCTTTCGGCCTGCCAACACTATCCTGCAGTCCGAGTCACGAGGTTAGATGCAATGCAATACGCTGACTATCGCCGGTGGAGCGAAAGGGCAACGGACTGGATCGAGCAGTATCACGCCTCGATCAGCGAGCAGCCGGTTCGCTCAACGGTCAAACCAGGCGAAATTCTGGATCGGATACCCGCGTCGCCCCCCGAACACGCTGAATCCATGGAAAGTATCTTTGCGGATTTTGAGGACATTATCCCGGATGGGTTGACGCATTGGCAGCATCCAAGGTTCTTTGCCTATTTTTCAGCGAATGCGGCGCCAGCATCCATGGTGGCCGAGCAACTCTCCAGCGCAATCGGCGCGCAGGGAATGCTCTGGCAGACATCCCCCGCCGTCACGGAACTCGAGATCGCCATGACCGGATGGCTACGCGAAGCGCTCGGCTTGCCCCCGACTCTCGCTGGGGTCATTCAGGATAGCGCGTCGTCATCTACCCTTGCAGCTGTCCTGACCATGCGCGAACGCGCGCTGGCCTTCGAGGGTAATCGAACCGGTCTTTCCGACAAAGGCAGGATTCGGATTTACGCGACCGACCAGGCGCACAGTTCGCTCGACAAGGCAATTCGGATCGCGGGAATTGGCCAAGACAATCTCGTCAGGATTCCGACCAACGAAGACCTGGCGATGTCGTCGACATCACTTGCAGAACAGATTGCACGGGACAGGAGAGAAGGGCATATTCCTGCAGGCATCACCACGGTAATCGGCGGTACCTCGGTTGGCGCTTCCGATATTTTGCGCCCGGTTCTCGAGATCTGTCGCGATCAGGGACTCTACAGCCACGTCGATGCAGCCTGGGCGGGGTCAGCGATGATTTGCCCGGAATTTCGACACATCTGGGACGGTATCGAACTCGCGGACAGTATCGTATTCAATCCTCACAAATGGCTTGGTGCCCAGTTCGATTGTTCGGTTCAGTTCCTCGCGGGCCCAGCAGACCAGGTTCGGACATTGGGCGTTCGTCCGGGTTACCTCAAAACCCTCGAACACTCGAAGGTTACGGATTTCAGCGACTGGGGCATCCAGCTTGGGCGCAGGTTTCGGGCGCTGAAGCTCTGGTTTTTGCTTCGTGCCTACGGACTTGAGGGACTTCGAAGGCGAATCCGAAATCACGTGGCCTGGTCCAACGAACTTCGGGACCGGCTTGCCCAAGTCCCGGAAATCGAGATCACGTCACCGTGCCGCCTCTCGCTGTTCACGTTCCGTTATGTCCCTTCCGACGCGTCGGACCCGAACGAGGCAACGGAGAGACTCCTGCAAACAATCAACGCCGACGGCCGCTTGTATTTGACGCAAACGATGCACGACGGCCGATTCGTTATCCGTGTGCAGGTCGGGCAATTCGAAACGACCCGCGATGATGTCCTTATGGTCGCTGACATAGTCCGCGAACTCGTATCGGTACGATGACGGAGTTTCTCGGCCATTCTTTTTCCTTGAGCGGTGCCGTCATCAGATCGGTGAGAAATAGGTCTGGGTGATGCCTGTTGGGAACGAGATTCGTCATGATCTGCGGATAAAAGGCACGTAAACAAAAGACGGTTCGTTACCTTGATTACGCATTTCAGAGGCCATTTCGTTACCGTAGATTCGCCCCGAAATTTATCTTTTTTTTCAAATCGTTACAGATCATTTTCGAGGGCGTAACTAGATTCTGGCAGGCGTTTTTTCACTGGGCGCTTCGCGCCATGTCCCTGGACGCTATAATCTCACCCCAAAACCCCCAGGAGCCCTCACAACATCCAAGCGGTGCACCTTGCGGGTGCAATCATTCCACCTGCGCCGCAAGCGGCGCAGGAAAAAAACCAGCCAGCCGCCTCGCTACCGTTCAGTCTCCATCTCCCAGACCCGCTCCCAACAGCAACCGTCCAATTGCTCAGAAACTGAGCAGCGCAAGGCATTGAGGACAGCGCTTTGCCCCTGCCGTCTCTCTGGCCGCAGAGGTGGGGCCAGACTTTTTTCAGAAATCATGCTCATGCCTAAAGACCGGACACTATCCGGAAGGAACCATGAGAGGGATTTCATGGCAGTTCCCGGCAGCTTCGGGAAAGTCCGTGATACCGCCGCAGGAGGGCAAGGTTTCCTGGACGTGGAAATCACGATCGTCGTATGTTGCGGGATCGTGCGCAGGCCTGCCCGGCTCCAGAGCCGATTGCCCGGATTCCAGCCATCAAGCCACGCGCTCGGTGACAAGCTTCCCGGCGAGCGCGGCGGGACTGGTCTTGGCACCACAACTACTTGGCGAGGAGCCCGACCCAACTCTCGCACGTCCAACCGAGCGCCAGGAGCTCAGTTTGTTTTCGAAGAAAACGAAACCGTCGTGGAGCAATTGGGGGCGTGGTTCAGCCTTCGTACAGTTGGCCTGATAACTCAAGTCCGTCGAGCGCCTTGCGCAGCTTCAAGTTCGGAGATCAATGACTCTGCCTTCCGCTTGAGTTCGGGAAGGCTGCCACAAGCAATCCGCCAGACTATCTCTGCCTCGACTGCTTCATAGTCGTGGGCCAGAATGTTGCGAAATCCGATAGCGTCCCGCAATTCCGGAAGCTTTGCCGCAGGCTCGGGACTGCCGGATTTAGGGCGGTTGAGAGCGTTTCCAGGAGTGATGAAACACATTCCGACAGCCAGCTGGGTCCTCCTGTCGCCGAGGAACGCGTCCCTGTGCAATCCATCGACCAGACCCGCGATCTCTTCGGCTTCACCAACGACATCGTGAAGGGCCGTCGGCGGATCACGCGGTGCTGTCATAAACGGTTTCCCGCGAGCGGTCGATGTGCGCTTGCCGCCGTTTGTTCCTGATCGCACGCATACTGCCGATATCGACCTCGCGGCCGAGGGCATCGGCCAGGTCGAACTTAAGTCCCATGAAGCAACGCAGCATGTCTTTCGGAAGCGGCCGATGGAAGTCGAGGAGGAAGTCCGCGTCGCTGGTCCCGGGATCGAAATCCGTGCCCCGCTTGGCCGAGCCGAACAGGTCCAGCCGCTTCACGCCGCAGCGGCGGCAGATCTTGGCAATCTCATCTTTCCTGCTTTCGATATCGGCATGCATTGGCCTTCCGCCTCCCGGTTTCCGTTCCGTCATGATCATAACCTGCCGCAGGGCCTAATTCCAGACGCTCACACGGGTCGGATGTGTTCCAATAAGGGCCTCGTTTCGGATTTGGCCCGACACCTCGGAGGCAATGGCTCAGATGAAACCCAACGGTTCCAGGGCCACAGCAGTGGTTACCACGCTCCTGTCGGCGATGTTTCGGGACCGTTGGATAGACACAACGCATTGTCGGACTCCGGCGACTTGTAGATAACTCTTTCGCGCGCGATGACAGATTGTTGTTCCGCGTTGTCCCAAAGCCGTTGATGCAGGAATATGTGGATCGAAGCTCCATGGGGCCATCGATTTCCGATGACGTGGTATAGTATGCGGCGCGTCCGTCGGGACTTGTTTTCATGACAAAGTGGAAGGCAGCCCGAGGTAGATCGGAACAAAACAGCCAATGCTGATCAAGTCCAGCTGTTCTTGTGGCGGCAAAATGTTCGGCCCCCTCAACCTTCACGGGTCCATGGCCATCCTTCCCGTACCTTGCTTCTAGAAGGTCCTGATCCGTAAGGTTGGGGATTGCTTTCCGGAGTTCATCCTCAGACTCCGGATGCTCGTCGAGTACGCCGGCCACTGCATCCATCAGCTCCCTTGCTCTTCTTGGATATTCGGTTAGATGAATTGGGCAGTTGCCTTGACGACGCACTGGTAGTGGTCGCCACATTGCCAGTTTCGAAGATTACCTGCCGCCCAAATCTTCCAGTCTACTGTGGATTGAGTGTCTTGTGAGTCCGCCACATCCGAAGGCGAAACATCCATGCAGGCCAACAAGGCGAGGCTGACGCCACAACGGGAAAATTCTTCAGCATGGCGACCTCCCGAGACGTGGTTTTTTGGCATGGCGGATTGCGTTTTTACGCGCGTTGCAATTTGTGCGCCGTGGACTTCCCATCTGTTGTAACCAGGTTTCAGCGGGTTTTGTGCCCGCTCCACCGCTCATGCCGGGCTGGCATTCCGTGGACGGCCCGGATCGAATTCCGTCTGGTTCGCCAACATGGCACGAGCGACAGCAATCAGCCGGTCGGCCACGCTCCGGAGAGCAAGGGCGTGACCGTGGCCCCTGGCATGCAGTGCGGAGTATTTCGCTTGGCAGATGGGATCCCGCTGTACGGCTGCGCCGGCCCAGTGAAAGACTGAATGCTGTAGACGCTTGTGTGCGGCGAGCCGACGTTTGACGATCAGGCGCTTTCCTGAGCGTCGTGTCACCGGTGCGATACGGCACAGGCATCGCAATGCGCGATAGCCCCTGCGCATCAGGGGTTCGCGAGCCTCGGTCAGCAGCGTGGCGAGGACAAGTTCTGCTGTTGTTTCCCAAAAGAAGACTGTCCTAAAGCACGGCATGTTCTTGACAACGACCGACCCCGCAAAGAGTTGGAACGTCTATGTCGAGAGGCAAGACGAAGACCTTAAAAGACCCTGATTGCGGTTCAGAGCACTGGTTTGACGGAAAAGCATCTGGAAACCCGGGTTTCATTCGCTCTCATCGATCACCTGGCATCTGCCTAATCACCTTCCGTGTCCTCCTCGATGATATCGTCAAACAGCGCGTGGCCTGTCTCCCTGAGGAATCCTGGGAGTTTCTTCTTCAGCCAAACCCTGAAGCGTGGGCCGTTTTCCGGATTGTTCTCCATCTTGAGGAGGAACAGGCTGCCGACGAGGATCTTGCGTCGCATGTCCCGGGCGCGTTCTCTCTTTGCAACGCGTGGCCTGATGGCCGTCCGCCAGGCTTCGATGGCCTGTTTCTTCTTGGCGAGCTCCTTAAGGCGTTCCTCGTCCGAGACATTTGCCATACGTGGTCCGTCATTGGGACAGGCGGCCGATCCGAGAATCTCCCGACCAAACCTTGCGCGGTATCTTGTCATTCGATCAACCGAAATGTCCGGCGCCCGAATCGTCATCCGCGTCGGTCCTTTCCCTCTGCACCTGCCGAAATTCGGCACCTGGGCATGCGACATCCATCGACAGGTGCGAATTTCTCTTGCTTGAGGTGCGTCACGTTTGACAACACGAGGACAGACAATTAACGCTTTGTTAACCGTCCCCTGAGAAAGGAGTCGGAAGATTGGTCGATCTGGACTGGTTGGAAGCGCTCATTACGCTGACGATTGGGGCAAATCGTGGCCGTGCCGCACGCGGGTCTCCGGAGTTGTGAACTGAGTCTGGCAATCCAATCCCGTACTCCAGGGCAGGTTTTCTCACATGAATGATATCAGACCACGCAGAGCAGGTGGCCGAGCGGCACGGCGAACCCTGCGCTCCGCACCCTTGCCGAGGGATGCCCGACCGATCTGGCCGGGAATCGAAGGGGGAACGTACCGACCGCTGACAGAGTCCGGCATCCACCGAATCCATCGTGCGGCTCTCGACGCCCTCGAGCAGATCGGGATTGCCGATGCGCCGGAATCGGGCATCGAGATTCTGACAGGCGCAGGTGCCGTATTGGGTGACGATGGAAGAGTGCGTTTTCCGCGTGCTCTGGTCGAAGACACAATTGCAATTGCGGCGAAGAAAATCGTCCTTCATGGCCGCGGTCCGAGACATGATATGGACCTGTCGGGTCACCGCGTCCACTTCGGAACGGCCGGCGCAGCAGTTCATCTGGTCGATGTGGAAAACCGGGAATACCGGGAATGCAGGGTTCAGGATCTGCACGATGCGGCATGTATCGTGGAGCAACTCGACAATGTGCATTTCTTTCAGCGACCCATGGTCTGCCGTGACATTCCCGACAACTACGAAATGGATCTCAACACGATCTACGCGTCGTGTACCGGAACGCTCAAACATGTCGGGACAAGCTTCACGGAAGTGGCGTTCATGCCCGGCGTGTTCGATTTGATCTACATGATCGCGGGCGGCGAACAGTCGTTTCGTGACCGGCCGTTCATTTCCAATTCCAATTGTTTTGTCGTGCCTCCCATGAAGTTCGCGACAGAGAGTTGCCTGGTCCTCGAGGCTTGTGTTCGGGGAGGAATGCCTGTTCTTCTCTTGTCGGCCGGACAGGCTGGCGCCACGGCGCCGGCGCCGATCGCCGGCGCAATCGTTCAGGCGACAGCAGAGTGCCTTGCCGGACTGGTTTATGTCAACGCCATGATTCCGGGATTCCCGGCTATTTTCGGCACCTGGCCGTTTGTCTCCGATTTGCGCACCGGCGCCATGTCAGGCGGATCCGGTGAGCAGGCGCTCCTGACCGCGGGATGCGCGCAAATGCACAAGTATTATGGTGTTCCTGGCGGGGCCGCAGCGGGAATAGCTGATTCGAAACTGCCTGACATGCAGGCCGGTTATGAACAGGCGCACTCCAATGTCATGGCAGGTTTGTCTGGTCTCAACATGGTTTACGAGGCCGTAGGAATGCATGCATCCTTGCTAGGGTTTTGTCTCGAAAGTCTCATAATCGGTGACGATTTGCTCGGGCAGTCGATGCGTTGCGTTCGCGGAATCGAAGTTACTGAGGACAACGTTTCCCTTGACGTTATCAAGAGTGTCTGTCTGGACGGTCCGGGCCATTACCTCGG
>JAPOVX010000117.1 GCA_026707935.1 Paracoccaceae bacterium | reverse complement strand
TCGTGCTGAAGACGTTTCAAGAGTCCTCAATTCGAATCCTTTTCGCCTCTCAATTCAAGTAGCGTCGTGTACTGTGCTATTCCATGCACATGACATGCCAGAATGATTGCTGATCCCGTGGGAAGCGCCAGGCGTCCGTTCCGAACCGGGGCGGATTTCGTGCCGAGGCCAAAATTGTTGCAGGGGAGCCGTCGCATCGGTGGATTCAGAATCCATACCACCGCAGAACTGTCTCAGACGACCGATTCCGGAGCCCGCACAGTTGAATTGAATTGCCGTGTTACGTGAGCGTAATCTTGGATGGCTTCGATCTGGCGTGATCACCGGATACGCCCCGGCGGAACAACCGAAGTTGACTGTCCGAACTACCGTTTGTACGTGCCTTGCTGAGAACGATTGCGGGAGTCGCGATTCATGGAACATCACGTTGCTGTCATCGGCGGAAGCGGAATCTACGAAATCGCGGGCCTTGAGGACGCTGAATGGCAGGAAGTTCATACACCATGGGGGGCGCCATCGGATCACGTCCTCTCCGGGAATCTGAAAGGCCTCAGGCTGTCATTTCTCCCGCGCCATGGCCGGGGACACGTCCATTCGCCAACCACCGTACCGTACAGGGCGAACATTGATGCACTGAAACGACTGGGCGTAACCGACATCGTGTCTGCATCCGCCTGCGGTTCGTTTCGTGAAGACCTCGCGCCCGGTGATTTCGTGATCGTGGATCAGTTCATCGACCGAACATTTGCTCGCGAAAAGAGTTTCTTCGGTTCGGGCTGTGTCGGGCATGTCTCGGTTGCGCATCCAACATGCAGACGCCTCGGTGACACGCTGGAAGAGATCGCACGGGAGCAAGGGATCCGGGTTCATCGTGGCGGGACATACCTGGCGATGGAAGGACCGCAATTCTCGACATTGGCCGAATCCAGAATGTACCGGGAGAACTGGGGCTGCGACGTGATCGGCATGACCAACATGCCGGAGGCCAAGCTCGCCCGCGAAGCCGAAATCTGCTACGCGACAGTCGCGATGGTCACGGATTACGACAGTTGGCACCCGGATCACGGGGAAGTCGACGTTTCCGAGATCATCAGGACCCTGACAAGCAACGCCAGCCGCATGCGCGAGGTGATTGGCTCTTTCCCGGACAATTTTGCTGGCGTTCGTTCGGCGTGCCCCCAGGGCTGCGACAGGGCTCTCGAGTTTGCCATACTGACGCGCCTGGAAGACCGTGACGCGACCGTCGTCGCACGACTCGACGCCGTCGCCGGCCGGGTACTCGGGCAGGTCCCATGACGGGTCAAATCAAGGATTTCATTCGAACGATTCCGGGTTTTCCGCATGACGGAATTCTCTTCCGGGACGTCACGCCGCTCTTCGGCAGCGCCGAAGGACTGGAACTGGCGGTGCGCGGGCTGGTTGCCGCAACCAACGAGACGCATTTTGACAAGGTGGCCGGGATCGAAGCTCGCGGTTTCATTATCGGTGGCGCCCTGGCGCAGGAATTGGGAACCGGCTTCGTTCCGGTACGCAAGAAGGGAAAATTGCCTGCTGCCACGATCAGTGAGGACTACGAGCTCGAGTATGGTGTGGAGACACTCGAGATGCACGGCGATTCCGTGGTTCATGGCGAGAGAATACTGCTCGTTGACGATCTCCTCGCCACGGGAGGAACGGCTGCAGCCGCTGCCAGGCTAGTCGATCGTCTCGGAGGAACGGTTGTTCAGGTAGGAGTCATCATCGAGTTGCCCGACCTCGGAGGCAGAGCTGTCCTGAATTCGATGGGGCTGTCCGTGGCAACTCTCTGCACGTTTCCGGGACACTGAAATATGGTGGTGCACCCGCCAAGACCGCTTTCTGCTCTCTGAAAATACACGACAAGGCAGAAGATTTCTCTCGCTCATTCGCATCCTTACAACAGGATACGGGATGTCGAAAATCAGGCGGGCAGGGCAAGCGATCGTCATCGTTCGGGGGTGGAGTGATTTTCACTTGCTGGAGGGTCTTTTCCAGTCCCTTCTGAGCGGACAGAACCAGATGTCGTTTTTCGGTTTCCCGTACGTGTTGTTCCGGTCGCAGCGTCCCCGTCCCCTTGTGTTTCCGACTCTGATCCTTCCTGATGCCTTGCAGATGGCGCAAGCCTGCAGCGGAAGAGCTGTTGAAGCCAGCCGTTCAGGCGCCTTGTATCTCGCGGCGAAGCGTCAGGGCAGTCGCCGGGTAATCAATATTGAGGTATTCGACGCCAGCAACAAGGGCTTGCCGAAATGCGGATTCGTCGTGGCGCGGGGTGTGCATCATGATCTCGAAACCCTGAGCCCGCGCGCACGAAATGAGCAGCGACGTCATGTCCATGCTGTGAAACTCAAGAATCGAGGCGCCCGCGGCCCGGGCATCCTCGATGTCAGGATGATCCCGGTAATTCACCATGTGTAGTTGGTGGGGCAAGGTCTTTCGCAGCACCGTGCGCAATTCGTCATTTTCCGAATAGATGATGCAGCCGGACCCGAGACCCGCCGCCTCAAGTTCTGCCGCCAACCTGCAGGGCGCAGCGGCCTTTACCTCGACATAGAATCCCAGAAGCGGTTTGAGTTCCGTCAGGAAGTCGATGAGCCGCGGAAGGGGCTCTCCGGAAAATTCCGGGCCGAACCAGACCCCGGCATCCAGCCGGTCCAGATCCCGGCTCTGCATCCGGGAAATCAGTCCGTGGCCATTCGTGGTGCGATTCAACGTAGCGTCATGCAGGACATAAAGGACACCGTCCGCGGATTCGCGAACGTCGAGTTCGACGATGTCGGCACCGAGCTCCGCCGCCCGCCGGCCGGAGACGATCGTGTTTTCCGGCGCTACCCGACAGGCTCCGCGATGACTGACTATCCTCGTCACGGCAATACCGTCGGTAAAACAGCCGCCCACCACAGTTGGCTCCAGAATCCGGCAGGCGCGGGCCGCCTTGTCCGCATCCACATTACGGCCAAACCGTGGCGCCAACCATTTCGTGGTCGGAAAGATACCGGCCATTGGCGCCGCATGCCGGAACAACGAATGGCCGGCCCGCATGAACGCCCCGCACCAGCAGCCAGTCCAGCGTAGTCAACGGACTGCCAGGCGGATCTTCTGGATGCAGCCGGGTTGTATGCGCCCCGGTATTGGAGTGCCGCCAGTCGAACCCTTCCGCGGCAAAGTGCGCGAAACTCGGTTCAGTCTCGGCAGCGACATCCAGCATTGCGGACCCGGCAAGACCGGCCTGAAGAAATCCTTTTGTGTTCAGGTCGCCCCCGATGATGCATCTGGTGTCGCCAAATTCGTTCGCCAGGCATTCCAGCAGGCGTCGGGTCTGCCTGGCCCGGTCAGTACTGTCGCTTTGACTTTCATAGTGGACGGCCACAATCACGACTGGTTCCCGTTCGGTTGCCAGCCGCGCGGCCAACGCCATGCGCCCGCCGACCCTGACCTGGCCGTCATCCTTGGGTGCGCCCACAAACCAGTCTCCGCTGGCCTCCAGCGGCAGCAACCTCACATCGTCAATCCGATAGCGTGAGAGGATTGCATTGCCATGCAAGCCTTGCCTGTTGATTTCCCCGGCATGATCGCGCGTTTCTCGGACGTCCCCAAGACCAAGTTCGACAAACTCGACACCAAAGGCATATCCCCAGCCCAGACAACCCGCCAGATCACCGGGCGTGTCGCGCTGTCCGGACCGTGCCATGCCGCGGTCCATTTCGGTGGCAAGCACGACATCGGCACCGGCGCCGGCAATCACGTCCGCGCTTTGTTCGACCTGCTTGCAGCGTTCCATATTCCAGGCCGTGACTGTCAGTCCCGACAATGGCGCAACCGGTACTGTCGAGGCGGACGTTTCGATGGTGCTCAGGCAGGGCCAACTGGCCAGCAGCCTGTCATGCACCTTCCTGCTTCCAGATAACGACAGGGCTTCCTGACGCTGGACGGCGGTAGGCGGCTCGAGCGTCTCGACCCGAAGGTCAATTGCATTACGTGTGATCGTGTTACCCGATGGCAGCATGCAAATCAGGTACCCGCTGGCCAGCGCCATCGAAGACAATTGTATCCTGTGGCTGGAACGAGACGTGCAGTCTGTCACCAGCCGACCATTTGGGGCGCGATGTCGCTTCCAGGAATCGCAGAGGGCCGAGATTGCTGTCGGCCGTTACCAGGGTCTCGCGTCCCATCGGTTCTACTGTGGCCACTGTCACCGGCAGCCCGGTTTCAGCCGACCGCAGCATTTCCGGCCGAATGCCTACAGTCTCGGCCGCATCCGGAACGTCGAGCACGGCGCGCTGCCTGGACTGTAGTCTGATCAGATTGATCGGCGGCGAGCCGATGAATCCTGCAACAAACAGGGTGTCAGGACGCAGATACAGATCTTCGGCCGTTCCGGTCTGTTCAATCCGGCCGACATTCATGCACACGACACGATCCGCCATTGTCGTCGCTTCCAGTTGGTCATGGGTCACGAGGATTGTCGTCACTGCCAATTCCCGGGTAATCCGGCGGATTTCGGCGCGCATGGTCAGCCTCAGGGTCGCGTCGAGGTTTGACAGGGGTTCATCCAGCAACAGAAGATTTGGCTGTTTGACCAGCGCCCGCGCCAGCGCAACCCGTTGCTGCTGGCCTCCGGACAACTGGCTGGGGCGACGTTCAAGCAATTCGCCGACCTGCACCAATTCCGCCATTTCCCGCGCCTGCCCGGCCGCATCCCTTGTTTCCTGAAACCGCAACGGAAACATGATGTTCTGCAGGACATTCATGTTCGGATAGAGTGCGTAGGACTGGAACACGATTCCGACATTGCGGGAGCGAGCCTCGACATCGTTGACCCGGGCGCCATCGAACAGAATGTCGCCACCGCTCGGGAGGTAGACTCCGGCCAGCATGAACAGGGTCGTAGACTTGCCACAGCCCGATGGTCCGAGCACTGCCAGGAACTCGCCGTCCCGGATCTCCAGATTGATATTGTCAACCGCAGTGACCTGGTCCCAGACCTTGGTGAGATTTTGCAGTTCAACGTTTGCCATCAGCCCTTGACACCTCCGAGTGTCAATTGAGTGAGGAATTTCTGGCAGAAGAGATAAAGCGCCAGTGAAGGTATGATGTATATGACACTGACAGCGGCAACGACACCGTAATCCACACCCATCACGTCTTCCGCCACATAGTAAAGGTAGGTGGACATCACCCAGTAGGAGTTGCCGGTCCGCAAAGCCGTGACAAAGACATACTCTTCCCAGCCCTTGATGAAGCCCAGGACGGCGATCGCGATGATGCCGCCCCGCACCTGCGGCAGCACGACCATCCGGAAGGCCTGCCGGCGGGAGGCGCCATCGGTCATGGCCGACATCTCGATGTCCCATGGAACCGCGTCAAAAAAACCTTTCATGATGAATATGAAGAATGGCAGGTCGATTGCGGTAAGCACCAGGATCGGTCCGGCCAATGTATTGAGCAGTCCAATCCAGAAGATCACGAGAAAAATCGGGATCGTCAGCATCCAGGGATGGAACACTTCCAGGATCAAAAGCCCCTGCAGAAACTGGGAGCGGCCGCGAAATGCAAAACGGGAAAGATAATAGCCCGCCAGCGTCGCCACGGTGACCTTGAGCGCCATCGAGGTTGCTGCCACAATCAGGGAATTGACAAATGCCACCCAAACCCAGGGGAACTGTCCGCCAGCCGTAGCGGCGCCTCGCAGTTCCTCCACGAGGTTGGGATTGACCATGAACCGGTAATTGTAAAGATGCAGGTCATCGCCGACGGTGATGGCGAGTCCGACGACCGCAAGCAAAACCAGGATCACGGCAGCATAGATACGCTGGCGGACGCTGCGGAACGCCGTATGGGCCACGCCATAGGCAAATACGGCCGGCACCAGGATCGCGCAGGCCCGCCACAGCACGTCGGATTCGACACCGCCCGTGCGGGCCGAGATTGAAATCACGAAAACCCAAAAAAACGGCACGATCACCGGAATTGTGACGAGCGTCAGAAAGGCGATCAGCAGCCCATGCTTGATCCGCCGGTCTCGCCGCGATCGTCGCGCCAGGAGTTCCCAATCAGCCTGTGTCTTCGCCACCGCCATCACTGCACCTCGATCCGGGGCGCCATCAGCAGCCGGGTCATGTTGGCAAGGCGATAAAGGACCAGCGCCACGAATACGCCGATCACGATCAGGATCAGGGTAATCGCCGCACCATAGGCGTACTGGCCGGCACCAATGTCTGGCGCAAGCGTCTTGGTGTAGGCCAGCATTGCCATCGTCATGGTTGAGCGCGCCGGCCCCATGATCAGGAAAATGTATTCGAACGATACGAGAAGAGCGAGGAACTGAAAGACGGTAATGTAGCTAAGCGGCCAGCGCAGAGCGGGCAGGACTATGTGCCGAATGATCGACAGGGAGCCAGCGCCGTCGGCCCGCGCCGCAAAAAACAGATGCTCGGGAATCGAGCGGATGGAACTGGTCAGTATCAGCATGCCAATCGAGGCGCCGATGAAACCGTTGGCCGTCACGATCAGGACGATTGGCGCATCGAGCTTCATGTTGATCGGAGAAAAGCCCAAGGCGCCAATGACTTGGTTTAGCAATCCCCGTTCTGTCGGATCAACGACCCAGACCCACAGCAGCGCATAGACCACGGAGGGAGACATGCGCGGCAGCAGCCAGATTGCGCGATACACGCCGCCGAGCCAGTCCGGAAGCGCTGTTGTCGTCAGCGCGAGAATCAGCCCAAAGGTCAGATTGAAGATTGCCAGCGTAAAGAAAATGTAAATGGCAGAGAGGCTCAGCGCCCGGTAAAAGGACGCGCGGAGTTCAAATCCCAGCCAGGCGTCCTCACTGGCTCGGGCAAGCTTGCTGAACTGCTTGGTGGTAAACTCGTTGATCCGAATGGTCTGCGCCATGTCGGTGAAGGCAACGACCAGGTCAACGAAGATCGGGGCCAGAAGCAAACAAACAAGAAAGAATGATGCCGGCCCCAGGAAGACCAGCATGTTGGTTCCGGTTCGGAAAGTCGACGACCGCACCTTGATTGGGTCCGGGCCGCCACTATGGCGGCCCGTTCACCAGTTCAGATCATTCGAGGATGATCACGTCATCGCCAAGTTCGACCTCTAGTTCATCGATGACGAGGTCGGCAGCTTCTTCGGGGCTCAGTTCACCGGTCTCGACCGCCTGAACGCCCTGGTAAGTGATGGCGTTATACTGTCCGATCTTGGAATGATTCGGCATGAATTCCGCGTGTTTCAGCATCGGTGTGCCAGCAATCAATGCCCATCCCTTTTCCACGAACTCCGGCATCGACGCCTGTCCGTAGTTGATCGGGGTATGATTGGTGCCCACCGCATGCGCGGTGTTGGGCACATGCTGCGAAGCCAGTGCTACGATCATAGCAGCCAGATCCTTGTTCGGCGTATCGCCAACCACATAGACGATCGGATGGCTGAGGTTCTTTGGCTGGCCGCCCTTTTCGCCCGGAGGCGAATGAATCCAGGTGATCAGGTTGAAGTACTCGTCAGCGCCGCTGATGCCAAATGACTCGAGCTGCGCCCCGACATTCCAGATACCGTGGAACTTGGAAAGCGCGTCGCCGCCGCGGAACGCCGCGTGGACGGAGTCCCAGGACCACGTGGTCATGTCAGCCGGCAGTGAACCGTTTTCAACGCAGTATTGCAGCCAACTGTAGTATGCAACCAGACCTTTCCTGGTGATCTGCAGCTTTGCTTCTTCCTCGTTGTAGATGTCGATTCCGAATGAAGCCATTGCCATCTGGAAGTCCGGTCCGACGTTTGGCCGGTGTACCCAGCCAACCTTGGCCGCTCCTGAATCGACGGCCTCAGCTGCAAGATCGCAGAAATCATACATCGTGAACTCGCCTGCCTCGACCGCGGCTGGCAGCCCGGCGATGAACTCTTCGGACTTTCCGGCGGCCCGCAGGATATCGTTGTTCAGGAAGAACATCCGGATTTCCGAGTCCTGTGGAATACCGTAGCGCTCACCCTTGTACTTCACCGACTCCCAGAGTTGCGGAATCATGTCCGCATACAAGGGTTCGTTGGCCGCAATGTGCTCTTCCAGATTTGCCGCCAGTCCAGCTTCCACGAATGAACCGATCCATTCATGTGCCGCAACAAGAATGTCCGGAGTATCCCCAACCGAATGCGCCTTGAGAACGTCAAGGGCGTCCGCGTCAAAGCCGCGGGCATTGGTTTCGATGAGTTCGACGACCACACGAACGTCGGAACCGGCCGCTTCGAGAATGCGGTTGTACTGGTCGGCTGCGGCGACAATATTGCCCGCACGCAGCGGTCCCGAGCGGTCGGCACGCGACCACAGCTTGATGGTGGCATCTTCGGAAAATACCGGACCAGCATTAACACAACCTGCTGCAATCAGTGCGGCAGCAAGCAACTGACCAAGTTTTTTCATTATACCCTCCTCTGACCTGAGACGTACTTGATTGATCGCCATAGTATATATTCTTGAAGGTTATTCCAGAAAAAAAGTGAACTCGCGCCCGCTTACATCTTTGCCGGCGCGGTGCCAGAGGCAGTTGGCCAGACGTATGTTGTATTGAATTGAGTTCCTCCGCCTTCCGAATCGACGTGCGGATTACCTGATCAAGAATTTTCGGGAATATGAACCGCTGCAGCGACGGCCGGAGTAACCGGAGAGAAGGCTGCACCGGAACGGGACCTGTCCCGAGGATAAAGACCCATGACCTAGGAGAAGACGAGCTTCCCAGAGTACATTGCGTCCTGCCGTTCCGAAGGATTGGAAAGGAATGATTGTGCCGGCAAATGTGGTGGCGCTCAAGTCGGAGATGTCGCACACCGCGAATAGTCGCAATCAAAACGATGTATCAAGTCGCGTCAGAATTGAACCGATGGAGCCGCAGCGTACTGGCCCGTTGCATTTGCAATCTTGGCGACGAGTTTCAAATCGCTTTCCGCATTGGCGTCTTCAAGGTAGACGTCTCCCGGCCACATGTCGCTTAGTTCGTTTTCCACGGCAGCGCCAACCTCCCGCACGGCGTTTGCGCGGGTTTCGACATCCGCCGGCAGTGCTGGAACATGTGTCCCGGGCCGACAATCGGGTTTCGGTCCGTCCGGGTCGCTCCCATTCCGGCGTACAAGCGCAGACCGTTCGGTTTGCAAAACCCGACGTAGGATTCGATTTCGATCGAGTCCGCCTCGAGACGGGTGACGAACCGCGGGCAAAAGACACGTTTCGCGTCCATGAGTTCTCCAAAGCTGGCAACCGCAGGCGCTGAACCGGTCGAACGCCCTGCCCCTCCGCTCCCTCGCGCACGGGATGTATCCCCTCGGTCGTTCGCGACAACGACCGGCTCACCCCATTCCGGGTTGCTCCGCAGACCAAGAACCGGTGCGACCGTGACATCCGGGAAGATCCTAGGGCCGATGAACATCGGCGATCCGCTGGCATCGGAGAGTTCAAACCAGACGCTCGGCACCGTTTGATGCAGGGCCGGGCACCAGGGTGCCGGGAAACGGTCAACAAGCGCAAAAAGGGCAACGGCGAACTGCGGCCGGAGCCTGTGAAAGTGCCAAGATCAGATTCTGCTGTCCGACAACTTCGGCTGCCAGCGAATACGGTACCGGCAGGTGCGCCACCGGCACAATCCGGCCAAGGTCGGTCATCCCCAGCAGCATCTCGCGTATGAGTTACGCGATCTCGCAAACGGGGGCGAAATCGGGGATGTCCTCCGGATGCTCCAGACTCAATCCCGGCAGACCGGGATCGGACCCTGGCGCCTGGTCGGGAGGATTGAACATTTGCCGGCCGAGCGCTTCCGCTCCAAACACACATAACGGCCAGCCAAGCGTAAGGCGCCGACAGAAGGTGCAGAATCCGCTGTACCAGAATGTCTGAAAACACATGGCGATCCGGATCTCTTTTGTAAGAGTGTGCAAAGGCAAGGCCTTCAAGCCGATACCGCAAGGACATGGCCAGAAGATGACACGATGTCGTCTGGCATACCGACACCGGCGGCACCGGATCGACAAGAAGATCGTCCAGAAGCCCGGCATCGCACGCGGCAAACAACTCGGTGAGATCCTCGGCAGCATCCTCGGCGCCCTGTTCGAGAAACCCTGCGAGCCCGGTTGTCGATGGCTAAGAAAACGGAGCTGTACCGTGACGCTCTCGGTGTCCGTCATTCGCGCTGCCCCGGTTCATGACTCACCCCCGCGTTGCTCCAGTACCGGACAGGCCCCAGCCGAATGGTGCGAACTGATCCACCTCAGATCACGTGACATGCGGAGGTGTATATTGGATGACCCGATGCAGTCCACGCGACCGCTGAGCAAGCGGGTGAAATGTTTGGATTGGGATCTCATGGCTTCGCCCCCTGACCGACGCTCTGCGCAGAGCAACCAGGTTGTGGTCGACGATGTCGCCAATGTGTTCGAGACTCGTGCTGAAGTCGAAGAGTTCGCTTCATGGTCTATGCCAGAGTGGATCATTCCGGTTTCGACAGGTGCAATCGATACCCCCAATTGTGGGAAGCTCCGACTGTATTTCACCATCCCGGTAATTGGAATTACCGCCCAGGTCAGGGCGTCCGAGCATCCATGTTTGGAGTCAATATTTTTTTGAAGCCGTAGGGCTGTTTTCTTCGGTTTCCAGGTTTTTCCTTGGCCACCGACCCGGAAGACCACCCGCGCCGAGGCGGCTTGGCCGTTTTCCCCGGCTGAAAGGCGATCGAAATGCAGGCGTTTGCCCGGCCCGGAGACAGCGGGGAAATCAACCTCGGGCGCGGGCTCGCAAGTGGCGGCAAGGATGGCAACTGGCGGGAGCAGGCACTTGGGCGCGACCCCGCTTCGCCGCCGCCGGTACACGGTGGCCTCCCGCGGTTCCGTGCCGGGGACGGAAACAGAGATGCCTGCCTCCCTTTCGGCCCAGCCGCTTTCGAACTCGTCCATTGTTTGTCGAAGCGAAGCGTGCGCGGGCCGAAAGTGACGGGTTACGGCATCGAGAAAAACCTTGCCAACGGACGCCTCCGGTTGAAGCGTGAAACGATCTCCAAGTGACTGTTCCCCACCCTGAAGGACGGGTTTCCAGTGCGTTCGAAATTCGGGGG
>JAPOVX010000163.1 GCA_026707935.1 Paracoccaceae bacterium | reverse complement strand
TATGACCGGATCAAGGTACGTTTCGATGAGTGGCTGACTCGACAATGACTCCAGCACCAGCGCCAGCGCAAGCGGCGGCGCGGCGCGATGGCTTCGATGAATCACGCGGAAAACGCGTTCCAGACGCACCGTGCGCAGCCCTGGGTAAAGTCAGTCCGGGTCGTATCCGCGAGTCACCCATCGTCGCCTTGAACGTCTCCCTGTGAGGCGTCCGCCACGGGCTCGATCTCGCCACGCGCCTGAAGTGCGAATGGCGTGGCGCCGTCGAGCGAAGGCAGAGGCGTCGTTAGCCAGACCCGCGCGCACAACCGTCGCCAAATTGCACGACCGCATGGTCCAGCCCCGGCAGCGGACGGTTCCGCTCGTCGAGCTGCTCCGCCGGGTACACAAAGCTGCGCCTGGCGTTCTGCCACCCGATGATCTGGCCATTCTTGCACCAGTCATGGACCGACAGGCGGGTCTTGAGCCTGGCCCGCGCCTCGAGCTCGTCCGGCATCACCAACAGGGTTTCCGGCGTGACGTCTGGCGCCCGCGCCTCCAGGCACTGATCCGACTCTCAGTGTCCGCCGGCGGCGGAGCGGCGCCTTGGATGATCTCCACCGAGGCCTCCCGCTTGCGGTCGCCCATCGGCGGTATATCCGTGGCGGTGGCCGGCCGTGCGCGCGGCGCCCGCATGGGCGGCCAATGCGGCCACATGCATCGGACCGAGACGCCCGGCGGCGTCCTGGCGCACGCGCGTGTTCTCGGCCGCGCCTCCACGGACAGCGACACTGCGCGGCGCGAACGCGGTGAGCCAGGCGCCGGGAAGGTTGCCGGGCTTTGCAACACCGCCAGGTCGCGATCGTTTGCAGGTTCCATTGCGCGCGGCGTCTGCGGCATGGCCGGGTTCGGGTTCCCGGTACGACCGTCGGGGCTTTTCACCGCATCGTGAACTTCAGCCAGGTCACCTGCGGCCTGACCCGGTTCGATCACGACAACCCGGGCATTCCGATGCCGGTCACCGTACACTGCACACTGGCCGTCTCTCAGATGCCGATGTCGTGCATCACGGAAGAGTTCAGGAACTCGCGCTCATCCGCACCGATGTTTGCCTGGATCTCCGGTCTGTCCAGGAAAGTGAACCAGCCGCGGTCCCACGCGATCTTCCCGTCAAAGGAAATGGTCATGTCCATCAGGTGAAAGGCCGCGTCTCCCGGATCATCACCTGCCGCGTGCATGTGAGTATAACGGGGCGAGCCGAACGCGACGGTGCCCCAAAGTTCGAGATTGGCATAAGGGTCGCCATTGAAGAAGGTGTGCGGGTTGATCCCGGTGTGCCAGGAATTGATCCGGTACGCGTCGCCTCCGGTCAACTCCGCCGCGCGCTCCAACTGGGCTCTCAATCGCGCCACCAGGTCGGCCGGACCGTCAAATGCGGTCATCCGCGAATTCTCGACCTGTGCAAGGATCGGCCTGTCCAATACCAGCGTGCTGCCGCTGTACGCGCGTGTGGACGTCCACGTGACGAAAAGACGGATCGCAAGTGTCCCGTTCATCCGGTCACAGTTGATCGGCGGAAAGATCATTACCGGGAACAACTCGACCGCGAACTCGGCGACCGGGTCTTCGCGCCGGGGCCTGATCTCGCCGGTCAGGTTCGTGCCGCAGTCCCCCGTGATCTGATAGCCGCGCGAATCCAGGATCAGTTCGAGCAGTGCATCATGCATCCGCTTCATCACGCGGAAGTCGACCGACGCGAAAGGTGCCGCCAGGTAGTCGAGCCCCAGCGTATAGGTCATCACCGGCCTGGATTTGCGTTTCGGCAAACTGAATCGCACCTGATCGCCGAGTCGCGAGAAAAAGATGGTGCACTCCGTCCGGTTCATCGCATCGCGCACATTCTGCGGGAAACGGGCAGCATCCGGCACGGGAGCCGCCATGATCACTTCGGGTTTCATCCCCATGCCTTCGGCAACGCGCGCCACGGTCCTGCACAGTTCCGGGGCGAAGTAGGGATTCTCAACGTCTTCGCCGACCAGCAGAATCCGGTCGCCTGGCTTGGCACCCGCGCAGTTGCACAAGAGGTTGGATGTGCCGGACTCGATTTGCGCCATCGTGCGTTCCGTCACTCTTCCTTCCGTGAAAATTGAAGGCATCGAATCAAGCTATGACTCATGTGTGACCACGCCCTGTCGCGAACGGAGAATCCGCCATGCACCGTTCAGGAGTGTCCCTGTTAGGACATGCGTACCCGGGGAACAAGCACTGGCCGGCAATCCCGAGATCGCCGGACATGCGCTCCACTCTTGGCCTTGTCAAAGTCGGCGTCGGTGGCCCGGACCGGCAATGGCGCAGGATCTGGCGGCAATTCACGGGATCACTGATGCGGCCGTGATCGAGGCGGCATGGATCGGGGGGCAATATTGAACGAAATGGACAACCGCCGTTCGCTGACTATCAGTGCAGAAGTCGGGCAGGGCGAAAACCTCCCCATGTTTGGTGCCTGTGCGTCCTGTTCAGTCTATCTGGTGCAGAAGCACGGGCAAATTGGATTCCGTACCCGGAAAAAGTGGGGTCGTTTGCGGGTGGTGGAGGCTTGTGCCAGAATCGTGTTGAAATACGGACCTTTCGGATTGACCTTTTCAGGTTTCTGCATTCAACCAGTTTCCTGGGAAGCACCAGAATGATGACAGCATTATGAATTGGTGGCGGCGATGGTTCCCCGGCCATGAAGTGATATCCGGGTGCCGGACATCCCGTCCGGCCCGCTTCGTCGCGGCGTTCACACTTGCGGCCTTCGCCTCCCTGCTCGCGCAGGGCGACGACGCACAAGCCCGGAGTCACCTGTCAACAGTCAAGCCAGTCATAGACATACGCGAATTGGAAAGCCGACTACACGAGCTTGTCAATGCCAGGCGCGTCAGACATGGATTGCCCCCGCTCAAACACCTGGAGACGCTCAGACGGATAGCCCGTTCGCACAGCGAAGACATGGCGAAGCGCGCTTATTTTGCACATACAAGTCCCGAAGGACGTGGTCCCACGGACAGAGGTAATTTGGCGGGATACAACTGCCGAAAGGATTACGAACCCAACTACACTTACGGACTTGGCGAAAACATTCATCAGGCTTGGTTGTACAAGTCATACAAAAGGCGAAATGGCAGGATTGTGTCGTATGACTGGTTTACGCTGGAAGGACTGGCACAAAGAGTGGTGACTGGCTGGATGAACAGCAAAAGGCACAAGAGAAATATTCTCAAGGCTTTGTATGACCGGTCGGGCATGGGTGTAGCCATCGCGAAGGACGGAAAAGTCTATTCCACGCAGACCTTTTGCTGAAAACGAAGGGATCGGGCAATCCAAACGGCGCGTGTTTCAACGCGAATCTGGCAAACACTCTGGCATCGGCGACAGTTTGCGTGGGGAGCGGCGCTGGTTGGGACAACCCCTGGTCTGCCCGATCAAGCTTGCGACGGGCGGCGACCCGAGAGCAACACGGACAGGCAAAGTGACCTTATCCCGCACTTTCGTCATCCGAAGTGCGTCTCGGGATGGCTATGGCAACTGCTGTAGCGCGGGCAGGCGTTCCGACAGCACGGTCTCGATCCGGACCAGCCGTTCGCCGTGAACGTCGATTTTGGTGTCAAGGGCGTCGATTTTGCCGTCAAGGGCGTTGAACTTGCCGTCAAGGGCGTTGAACTTGCCGTCAATGGCGTTGAACTTGCCGTCAATGGCGTTGAACTGGACCGCCGTCCAGCCGAAACCGCCGACAAGAAGAGCTGTCAGCAACGCCGCATAGGCCAGCATCCAGGGATCGTCGCGCGGTCCTCGCCGTCGGTCGACGGCTTCAGCGATTGCTTCGGCCGCTGAACGCGTGATGCCATTCTCCTCAAGAGTGCGAATGAATGTAGCGTCAGCCACAGGTTGAAATCTTCTGAATTGCGCACAATGACAACCTAATTGCGATGACGGTCAGAGTCGACTCTTTTTGAGCGGATTCCGGGTCGTTCCCGCAACGACCGTTTCAGGAACTGGTCGGAGCCGGATCGATGAAGACGCGAAATGACCCGATCTGTCGTTCCTTTTCCATGCTCCTTTACAACTGTTCCGATTTTGACTGGGGAATTGCCTTTTCGGAACATTTCTGGAGATCTGAAATGCTCGTCAGTTACGCTCTGGTTTCGACCCTCGATCAGAATCGGTCCCCGCGGACCGGTGCCTTGCGCGGGTCAGGTTGTTCACGCGGGAGATCGTTGCCAGCATACCGGACGGGTGCCCGTTCGTTCGCATGACTGCGGCCTCGATAAATTTCGGTTCGAATCGATCATCGGAAATGCAATGGCCGGTCTCGCCGCCGCGAGAATAAGCGGTCGGAAAGGTGGCAGTCCTCGGGAAATTGATGACAAGAAAGTCCGCTTTGACGGGGCATCGCTCCGAGACACGGAGAACTGTCCTTCCGTCAATGACGCCATCAGACAGCTCAAATCCGGAAGAACCGTGTGCTATCGCTACAACCCGCAAGAGAGAATTCGAGAACTCATGCCACCGCACAACTGAATTGAGCGCAATTCCGGTCAAACTCACGAGAATCTTGAGAATTGGCGATAATCCAGGGGATTTTCGATGCTCTCAGCCGCAATCGGCGGCGTTTGTCCGGGAATCACCTGTCAACGGCCTTCGAGAAGTCCAACTGGGGACTTCGAAATCAACAAGAATACCCTCCCTTTCTATGGGAACCAAACAGTTACGGGAACTAAGCGCGACTTTACACGATTCGTGAGGGATTCTTCGATATCTGGCTCGCGATGAATCTGTCTCGAGGCGCGCGCAGGCGCATGCCGTTCCTGGTCGAATTCTTCACCATCTTCTACCCGAACATTGCGGCCCGTGAGGAAAAGCGCCGGCAGCTGTACGAAAAGCTCCTCGATGACGGCAGTGACGATGCGGAAAAGGCACTCGACTACCTCAGCGAAGTTGGTGATGCCACGGAGCGAGCGGTTGCCAAGTTCAACATGGCCAGAATCTCCGCTCGCCGCAGAGCTACCGAGCAAGCGGCGAACTACGTGCTCGAAGCCGCGCCGTTGGCCGGAGACGGCGTGAGCCGAGCGATCTCGCGCACAGTTGCGCGTGCACCATCCACGACAGACTACCTGTCCGAAATCGAAGAGATGGATTCGGCGTGGCAGATGTATCGAAGCGGCAGGCTCGAGGAGTTTGCGCACCGGCTGACAGAGATTGGGAAAGGACTGACGCCGCTGACATTCTCCGAGACCAGGCTGGCCTTTTTGCGAGATACGCTGGAAAGCGTGGACGATTCCGAGAAGCGGATCGAGCAACGTCTTCAAATTGGCAAAGTGCTGATGGATCTCGCCAGGTGGAAGGAGTGTGAAGAGCAGCAACGTCGTGCGCTTGCCGAGGCAGAGGCGCTCGCCAATTTGGAACTACGGGCGTTGGTGTTGAACAATCTGGCCTACCTGTTGGAGCATACCAACCGACTCGGGGAGGCCGAATCACTGATGCTTCGCGCATTGGAGATTGCCGAAATCGCCCATGGCGAGCGGCACCCGCACATGGTGCCTTTCTTGGGCAACCTGGCGAGCCTGCTGCACGACACCAGCCGCGTCAAGGAAGCCGAGTCACTGATGCTTCGCGCTTTGGAGGTTGCGGAGGTCGCCTTTGGCGAACGTCGCCCGGACGCGGTGCCTTTTTTGGGCCACTTGGCAAGCCTTCTTCATAAATCCAACTGCACCAAGGAAGCCGAGCCGCTCATGCGCCGTGCACTGGAGGCCGCTGAGATCGTCTGTGGTGAACGGCACCCGAACGTGGTGCCTTTCTTGGATAACCTGGCTTACCTGTTGCGAGATACCGGTCGCGTCGAGGAAGCCGAGCCGCTGATGCGCCGTACACTGGAGATCGATGAGGCTGCCTTCGGTCCGCAACACCCAATCGTGGCTGTTCGTTCGAACAACTTGGGGAAACTGCTGCATGAAACCAACCGGCTCGAAGAGGCCGAGCCGTTGATGCGGAAATCTCTGGATATCTTCGATTCATGCTACAGGCAAACGGGGTATGCGCACCCGGACGTCCAGCGCGTGAGTCGGAACTATCAGGCCCTCCGGGGAGACATGGGGTCAGAATAGTCATGATGATCGGCGGCAACGGCAACACGCCTCGATAAGTCGGATCGTGATGAGACTTTGCTTCCGGGTTCGTCAAGAAACACCACAACGGTTTCGGGGGTTGGTGGCAAGGACTGTGGGGACCAGAGGGTTTTGGGAACTTTGAGTCGCGACTGGCCTGTTCGCACCGGGTCAAATCTCGGAAAACAGGTGCACTTGTCGCCCCGCTGCAATTTGTGCAAACCGGCTGAGGCACGATGCAGGATCCAGAAACAATCCGAGCTTCCCAAGAACAACCGCCTCTGCTGGAGGTCGAGGACCTCTCGACCCACTTCGTGACACCAAGGGGGATTGCCCGCGCGGTTGATGGAGTATCGTTCAAGCTCGAACATGGGCGCGTGCTCGGCATTGTCGGGGAATCGGGCTCCGGCAAGAGCGTCCTGTCGCGGTCCATCATCGACATCCTCGCCCACGACGGTTCCGTCAAGTACCAGGGCAAGGTCGTTTTCGAAGGTCGCGACCTGCGCCAGCTCGCGCCGGGCGAAATGCGCGCGGTGCGGGGCCGCGAAATCGCGATGGTCTTCCAGGACCCGATGTCCTCCCTCAACCCGGTCATGAAGATCGGCCGCCAGCTGACCGAAGTGCTGACGCGGCGGTGCGGGTTGCCGTCCCGGCCGGCGCGGGAGCGGGCGATCGAACTTCTGGGCTCGGTCGGCATTGCCGACCCGGGGCGCCAGATGGGGAACTATCCCATGCATCTCTCGGGTGGAATGCGGCAACGTGTCGCGATCGCCATCGCTCTTGCCGGAGAGCCGAAGCTGCTGATCGCCGACGAGCCCACCACGGCTCTCGACGTCACGATCCAGGGGCAGATCCTGCAGCTGCTCCGCCAACTTCAGCGCCAACGGAACATGGCGATCATTCTCATCACGCACGATCTCGGGATCGTCGCAGGTTTCGCGGACGAGGTTGCCGTCATGTACGCGGGCCAGATCGTCGAGCGGTGCGAAACCGCCGAACTGCTCGAAAATCCGCGCATGCCGTACACGGAAGCCCTGATGAAATCAGTGCCCGTCATGTCGGACCCGCCGCATACCCGCCTCTACTCGATACCGGGTCTGCCGCCCAACCTGCTGAAGGTTCCGGGCGGATGCCGCTTCCACGAGCGCTGCACATACGCGCGTGACGATTGTCGCGAACGCCCGCCGCAGCTGGTCTCGATGCGCGGGTCCGATCATCACTACGCGTGCTGGTATCCGCTGGCCGGGACAGAACCGTGAAGGCTCCGAACGACCCGATCCTGTCGGTCAGGGACGTGTCGGTCGAGTACGCGACCGAGCACGGACGGTTTGCGGCGATCCAGGGCATCGACCTTGACCTTGAAGAAGGCGAGACGCTTGGCCTCGTGGGCGAATCCGGCTGTGGAAAGTCCACGACGGGGCGGGCGATATTGCAGTTGCCGAGGCCGACTTCCGGCAAGGTGTTCTTCGAAGGCGCCGAGCTGACGGGCATGTCGCAGGCGGAATTGCGGCCCGTGCGTCATCGCCTGCAGATCATATTCCAGGATCCGGTTTCGTCCCTGAATCCACGCCGCAAGGTCAAGGACATCGTCGCAGAGCCGATGGTGATCGCGGGTGTCGGCACGCGACAGGAACGGGACGAGAGGGTGCGGGAGGTGCTGAACGCAGTCGGTGTGGATCCGGACACCAGCATGGAACGCCGGCCCCACCAGTTTTCCGGGGGACAGTGCCAGCGCATCTGCATAGCCCGGGCGCTGATCATGGAGCCGAAGCTCATCGTCTGCGACGAGCCGGTTTCCGCGCTCGACGTTTCGGTGCAGGCGCAGATCCTGAATCTCCTCGAAGACATGAAGGAACGCTACGGTCTGACGCTGCTGTTCATCAGCCACGACCTGGCGGTCGTCAAGAACATCAGTGACCGGGTCGCGGTGATGTACCTCGGAAACCTCTGCGAAGTCGCGGATTCGGCAAGAATCTACGATGCTCCCGCACATCCCTATACGGCAGGCCTGATTTCCTCCATTCCCGCCATCGACAGAGGCCGATCCGGCCGCGGTCGGGAAACCGTACTCGCGGGCGAAATCCCGTCACCTCTCAGGCCGCCGAGCGGATGCCGCTTCCGCACGCGTTGCAGGTATGCGCAGAAACGGTGCGAGCAGGTTGTTCCCGAACTGCGGCAGGTCGAAAGGCAACACCATGTTTGCTGCCATTTCCCGTTGACGAAGTGACCGGTATGGGCGGGCGCGTGAAGCAGCATCGGGAACGAGGATCCGGAGACGTCGGTACCAGGCGCGTTTTCCCTCGGAAGAGTGTCCGTCACCTCGGAAGGGCCGGGGTTTCCCGACGACGAGAACCTAGCCTGCCCTCCCGTCGCCGTTCGCCGCGGGGAGTCGGCCGGGAGAACGGCTTCATCCTGCGCGACGGCCGGGTCCGTCCTACGGTCTGTCATCCCTGCCGGAAGTTCGTGGGTACGCTGAATGTGTTTGCGGAGCCGTATTCGTGCCATGACGGGTGCGGCCTGTTCGGATGTGGCGACCGGTGCTGCGGGCAGTACCGGAAGTCACCCCTGTTGCCCGCTCGCCGCAAGTCGTCCATGAATCCGGGAGGCTGGGTCGAGGCGCCGCCGAAAGTGAACGTGAGAACTCGGGCCGCCGGTCTCGGGCAAGCCCAGGGAGAATAGTGGCGCATGGCCTATTTTCGCAAAAGGCTCGTCCATCTTGTCCCAGTGTTCTTCCTGGTGACGTTCGCGAGCTTCGTGCTCGTGAACCTGCTTCCCGGCGACGTCGTGGACGCCATCCTCGCCGACGACCAAGCGGCGAACGATCCAGAGTTGCGCCGCCAGATCATGGTCGATCTCGGTCTCGATAAGCCCCTGCTTGTCCGCTACTTCACCTGGCTGGGCGACCTGGCCCAGGGTGACCTGGGACGTTCGTACATCACCGGGAAGAAGATCGGTGACCTTCTGGTCCAGCGCATACCGGTAACGTTGCAACTCATGGTCATGTCGCTGGCCTTTGCCCTCGTGGTGGCCGTCCCCCTGGGAATTCTCTGCGCCTATCGGAGCAACAGGGCCATCGACCGGTGGATTTCGGGCAGCGCGTTCGGAATCGTGGCGACCCCGCCGTTTGTCACGTCCATCCTGTTTGTCTGGGTTTTCGCCGTTATTCTCAAGGCCCTGCCCGCGGCAGGGCACGCGCCCATGTTCATGGGCGTATCGACGAACCTGAAGTATTTCATCCTGCCGATGCTGGCCATCGGATTGAGCGAAGTGCCCATCTTTCTTCGCGTGCTGCGAGTCGACATGATCACGACCCTGCAGGAGGATTACATCGCTCTGGCCAAGGCGAAGGGCATGTCAACGGGCTATATACTCTTCCGGCATGCGCTGCGGCCGTCCATGTTCACGCTCGTCACCGTCCTTGGTTTGCAGGTCGGAAGATTGATCAGCGGACTGGTGATCGTCGAGAACATCTTCGCGCTTCCCGGAATCGGCAAATTGCTGATCGATGCTATCGACGCCCGCGATGTCCTTGTTGTCCAGGCGATCGTCACGTTTTCGGCCATAGCCTATGTGGTGATCAATTTGACCGTCGACATTCTGTACGCCGTGCTGGACCCCCGCGTGGGACGGCGACCGGAGGCAGTCTAGATGATGGTCGGGTTCGTACGATATACCCGGCGCTTGCTCGGTTCCGTTGCAAGGCCGGCGAAAAAGGACACGCTCCAGCCCTGGTGGGCGCGTGTCGGCCTCGTGTTCTGGTTTGCGCTCGGCTGGCTGGTACTGATTTGCCTGAGCGCCATTCTCGCGGACGTTCTGCCCATCGACGATCCGCTGAGCACCGATCTCGACAGGCAGTTCGCGCCGCTGTTCTCGGAAGGATCCCTTCTCGGAACGGACGCCGTTGGTCGGGACATGCTGTCACGGGTCATCTACGGTGCGCGGATTTCGCTGCAGCTCGCGTTCACCGCTCCCTTCCTGAGCCTCCTGGCCGGGCTCGTGCTCGGCCTGTCGGCCGGGTATTTCCGCGGCCGCGTCGATTCCGCCGTCAGCATTTTCACCGACTCGATCCTGGCGTTCCCCAACATCGTGGGCGTCATGGTTGTCCTGTTCTTCTTCGGAGCCACGCTTCCGGTCATGATCCTGGCGTTGGCCTTTTTCGGAATTCCTGCCGAGGCGCGGGTGGCGCGGGCGAACACGATCCTCTTTGCGGAGCGGGAATTCGTCCTGGCTGCACAGGCCCAGGGCGCTTCCAGCCTGCGCATAATGGTCCGGGAACTGCTCCCGAACGTGATCGTTCCCATGCTGTCCCTGGTGTTGTTCGGGATGTCGATCGTGATCATCATCGAGGGCTCACTGGCATTTCTCGGTGTCGGGTTTCCGCCGCCCACGCCGAGCTGGGGCAAGATGATTGCAGACGGATTCGAGGACATCGGCAGGGCGCCCCATGTCACATTGGTTCCCGCGGCGGTCATGTTCCTGACGATTTTGTCGCTGAACATGATCGGCGACAGTCTCCGGGCACTCAGCGATGTCAAGGCAAGCTCGGTTTAGTGTTTGGACCTATCCCCACTTTTTGACGGCGTATGCCGCTGCCATCCGAGCCATGTCACGTGTCATTGAAGTCGCCAATGAAAACGTTTCTTGCCGTGAAGACGCCCGGGACCATCGGGCGAAACCCGGCAACCACCAGTTTCGATCCCGGAAGGCAAGGGAACGGCGGATTCGCCCTTCTTGCCAAAAACCCAGGATCAGTGATGAGTTCCCGAAAGTAGGTGGAATGCCGCGCGCGATCCGCACTGCCTCGTTCGTGGGACTGGCGCTAATCGGAAAAAAGGCTTAACGGTCTTCGATCCTCCTACTCATGGCAAAGGCGGCCCGGACAGTGCGTCATACTGAAGTGTGAGGCGGGTAAGAGATTAATTGAATTGTATCAACATGATACGTGAATCGGGACTGTCACTGTCTGCCAGTAAGCGTTCGGTAAGGGGGTGATGGCCTTACTGGCTGTCATTGATTGAGCGTTC
>JAPOVX010000090.1:2066-11194 GCA_026707935.1 Paracoccaceae bacterium | reverse complement strand
ACGTTCTCGACGAAATTCTCCCAAACTTCCGCATCACGCGGATGATACGCCCTGACGATCATTCCCTCACAGCTTCGAAGAAAATCTCGCTGGCCCATTCCGGATGCTCTCGTCCCAGCGCATCGAGGCCATCGAGCACTTCCCAGCCGAGAACATCTTCGATCCTGGCCATTTGGTCGTGCGAAAATGGCTTTATGAAATATCCGCCGCTCGCAAATATGCGCAACTTCTCGGCGCCAAGGTCTTTCTCGAGTAATTCAAAGTCGTAGACTCTCGGTTGCTGGAGCAGTTCGTTGCGATGACTTGATTCGAAAACAGACGTCGTAACCTTCATGGCAACGCCAAGTCGCCTGTGAAGCGAATGTGCGTTGGGGACATTCCCGTGAAGCACCGTTTCCGTCCCCATTACCGAAACGACCGCCTTCAAAAGCGCTCGTGGGTCAGGCACTTCATGTAACAACCCCGAGCAGATGATCATGCTCGGCGTCGGCAAGCATTCGATCTGGGAAACTGCCTCTTCGAAATGTCCATTGATGACAAGAACGTCGTCGAGTCCGCAATTTCTGGCAATCTCCGCGAACTCGGTTGATGGCTCAACAATCGTCCAGGACCCCCACCGTCCATCCTGCGACCTGTAGGCCATCGACTGAAGTTCCGGCCCGCAGCCGATTTCAACAATGTGTTCGGGAGAATAATGGTGCAATCGTTCCACCACGAGCTTCCGGCGAAAGTGCACCATCACCCGTTCAAAATCGTAGTTTTCCAGATAGCTGGCCGTATAGTCGGAAATATCGCGCATCATCGAGTTAATGTTTGCCGTGCTGTGGCTTTTGCAGGCCGTCGCCATGGTCGATCCATCTCACCATACCGGCAATTCCTGTAGTTTCTCGGGTAACGATGAACTTTGCGACAACCTGCGAATCGTCCTCCGTCGCTCCAACCCTGCCGCCCGACGTATCCGCCTGGCCAACAATCGGGGGTAGCTTTCGACACTCATGTCGAGTTCACATGGACTACAGATAGGCGGAGGCGGCTTCTTCTGTGATTCCGCAAAGAATGCAAACTGCTCATTCTTGATTTCCTTCGCATATCCAACATGAAATTCCCCAATCGGCTTGTGCAAATTGTCGATCGTTGCTCGTACGTGCGTAGCCGCGAACGAGCACCCTGCTCCCAAGGAAGGACAGGTCGTAACCAGTGAATCACCGATTGCCGAATAGTTTAATGGAATCGTACCATCCTCGAAAATTCCAAGATTCCATCGATTTCGCGGATTGTGATAGAATCTGACTTCGCCAATTGGTTCCGAGGCATCTATCCAGGCGCGTAGTTCCGGTTTTCTCGAGCATAAATCGACAAACACGTCCTTGTTGCGGACGGCCCTGATCAATTCACGGTTCCTGATATTGGTGCCGACGGTCAGCGAGAACCAGCGATTCGCTCCCTGGTAAAGAGTAACGAAAGCACCGCGGAAATCAGCCGTACATTCGGTAAGTGCATCTGGCAGCTGTTGTTCGCAATTGATTTTCAGACGAGAAAACAAAGTGAGGTAGGCAAGTTCGGTATGCTCATCAATCCGTCCCGGGTTTCGTGCTTGCAACTGGGTCATGATCGGAGAGTTTGTACCCATGGCATCCAAAACCAGAGCATCGGTCGGCACGTCGAAGAATTGCCCTCCATGCAGCCCAATTGTAGAGATTCTGTTTTTTTTCCGCCCCGACCCAATCACGACCGAATGGACCTTGCCAAAGAGCTCATCTGCCAAACGGTAATTTTTCAACTCACGATTAAGTACGGTGTCGACCTGCCACCTTGTCGCAAACATGCGTAGCGCACCAATTGGTATCTTGCCAAACAGATACCTGGAGCCTTTGATGAAAGACAATCCTTCAGCATGCAAACGATCAAGGAGGCGTGGGGTGATTTTTGCCAATTCGTATTCGAGCCTCGGCAAGAAAATATGACTGTGGGCCGAATGACCTGTCGCATTGGCGGGCGAAGCGACATCAATCGCCGACGCCCAGCCCGGTCGCGTGATCACACTGACAGGATATTGCTCCGCCAAGGCCAGGACGGCAACTTTGGCGGCAAAGCCGTCGCCGAGAATTACGACACGCTTGAAAAACTGCATCGAATTCTGGATTTCCTCGGATCGCAAGCTTCAAGGCAGTTTGGCAACATTGACCAGTTGCGAAAAGGTACTCTTCGTAATCCCAGGTCCATGTAGCCGCACCCTCTTAGCTATATTTGACTATGCATTCGGCTACATATTCCACTTCATCAGCCTTCATATGCGGCCCGATAGGCAAACTCAGCAATTCCTGCCCCAGTTTTTTTGCGACTGGAAGCGATGATGGCGGCAGTTTCAAGTTCGCGTAGGCGGCTTGCATATGCGGGGGAACAGGATAGTGCACCATGGTCGATATTCCCGACGCTTCGAGCCTGTTCCGGAAATTGTCCCGGTCGGGGTGCTTCACCGCAAAGACATGCCAAACCGGATTCACGCCTTTGATCAGGGCCACGGGTTGCAGTGGTGACCTTGAGATTGCGCGCGTGTATTCCATGGCAATATCCCTGCGGCGGTTGTTCCAATCGTCGAGGCGCGCAAGTTTCACAGACAACATGGCCGCCTGGAGAGGATCAAGGCGGCTGTTGAACCCCGCGATTTCATGAACGTATTTCTGTTGCGATCCATAGTTGCGCAAGAGTCGAATTTTTCTGGCTAGATTGTCGCAGTTGGTCGTTATTGCGCCACCGTCTCCAAATGCGCCGAGATTCTTCGTTGGGTAGAAACTGAACGCGGTCGCATCCGCATGTGTTCCAACCCTTTTTCCCTTGTATTCGGCGCCATGGGCCTGTGCCGCATCGTCAACTACCGCAAGACCAAAACCACGTGCCACGTCAAGGATCGGATCCAAATCCGCTGGCTGACCGTAAAGGTGCACCGGAATGATAGCTTTCGTTCGTTCGGAAATCGCGGATTCGATTGCCGTTCCGTCGATATTGCATGTTCCTTCGTTTGGTTCGACGGGAACGGGGAGTGCACCTGAGTGGCTAACTGCGAGCCAAGTTGCGATATAGGTGTTTGACGGTACGAGAACCTCATCGCCCTGGCCAATGTCCAAAGCTATCAGAGCCAGGGTCAACGCATCGAGTCCAGTCCCGACGCCGATTGCATGCCTGGCTCCACAATAGGCCGCAAACTCTTCTTCGAACCGTTCGACTTCCGCGCCAAGGACATACCAGCCAGAGTCGAGAACCCGCTGGATCGCCTCATCAAGTTCAGCCTTCAATTCGATATATGCAGCGTTCAAATCAACAAACGGCACTCTCATATCTGGCCCATCACATATTTCCGAAACTCAGAATAGTCGCGGATATAGTCATCCTCACGAAACAGGTCCGACGCCAGAACCATGCAAACCGCGCCGGGAGCGAAGTTGTGCAAATCTCTCCAGATTCCGGGAACCACGTGGACGCCGTGGTCCGAATTGTTTAAAAAAAATCTTTTGGATTGTTTTCCATCATTCAAAACCAGGTCGAAACTTCCCGAAATCGCAATGACGAATTGGTGAATTGCCTTGTGCGCATGTCCGCCGCGCGATGCACCGGGTGGAACTTCACTCAGGCAATACACACGCCTGATACGAAACGGGACACCATCAAATTCCTCGAAGACCGACAGAACCCCCCGGTGGTCACGGAACTGCACCGTTGAAACAACATGGCAATCATCGATTGACACAAACGTACCTGATTTGCACTTGATCAGACCACTCGGCTAGACGACGGAAAAAGCAGCGTTGGCTATCGATATAGCGTCATGTGTTCTCGCGCAATTGCGCGAATTCGGAAAGGGGTTGCAGAAGTCCTGGTCGTTGGCTTTGCTGGTGGGCATTGCGAATCCGTCCGGCGCGCAACCACGTCATGTTTCAATCAAATCTACCACGGAAAACAAATTCCGAATTCGTGGCAATCGCCGCAACAAGCTTTACGTTTGCCGACCTCAAGCAGGTGCGGAGACCAAGATCCTCGTTACCAGTGATTGCGTGTTACCAAATCAGGCGAAGTCCGCTCGTTCTGTGGTTCCCCCGGTCGTCTACTTATCCTGATTGCAGATGAATTCACGATATAAAACAGACACCTTGGACGCTAGCCGCGGAAACTGTCATGCGGCTGCGACTTTTATCCTGTTTAGCTATAATCAGGAGAATTTCGTTCGTGAGGCCGTCAGATCTGCATTGAACCAGCAAGACGTTCTTCTGGAAATCATAGTGACTGATGATTGTTCAACTGACCGTACGTTTGAAATCCTGGGGAAAGAAGTCTCGGACTACCGCGGTCCTCACCTAGTCCATTTGAGGCAGAATCCAAAAAACCTGGGGCTCATTTCGCACATCAACAAGGTTATTTTCATGGCACAAAATGACATTGTGATCGTTGCGGCAGGAGACGACGTGTCATTGCCTTTTCGCGCCAGGAAAATCGTTGAGGTCTTTGAAAAGGAGGCCCCGTTGTTCGTTCATTCCCGTGCCGCGGCGATTGATGCCTCAGGAAACGATCTGAACCTATGCAAACCCAGCAAGACAGCGCTTCACGGAAAGACATCGACAAAATTGATCGCAGGGCGAACGTCGAACCATTTGGGTGCAACCGCCGCGTGGCATCTGGACCTGTTTCGCAAGTACGGTCCGATCCGATTTCCTGATGCAAGTGAAGATGGCGTACTGGAATTCAGGGCGGCTCTGGAAAGACGTGTGGCATTCATTGACGATGTACTTGTCAAGTACCGGGTTGACGAAGAACGAACCAAGTATCGCCCTTTGAACAGGTTGAATCGCGAGCAGTCACTAAGCCGTCGATTGGCAGCATTCAATTCCAAGGAAGCCATTTTCTTGCACAGAATTGCCGATCTGGATTCAGCACCAAACCACGTCAAAAGTCGTCTGAAACCAATTCTTGTTCGTGCGATCAGGAAACTGAATTGCTGCAGGGAGGTCCACGAATCTGGTGCGGTGTCAGTACTTTGGCGACATCGCCGTCATCCGCTCGTAGCTCTGAGCGCAGTCCTCAAGGAGTTTAACTTCCTGAGGAAAATCCGATAGTTGTCAACGGTCTTTGGGAATCAGCTAAGGCGCGACCGGCAAGCGTGCGCGTTCTGGCAAGGTCCAGACATTCAAAAGTGTGCAGTTGCCTGCCCAGGATCCGAACATGGTTACACATTGCCCACAACCATTTGCCCAATCGAATTTTCACTGGTTCGAACCGCGACTTGGTGAAATCCCGCGTCGCCCTCGCAGAGCTTTCCGTGATCGGCTGAAACAAAGATGGCCAACTGCAGAATGGAATCGGTGGCGGGTACGCGTATGCCTGCGAACTGAGGGGAACTGAGTTGAAAATCATTGTAACGGGCGGGCTTGGCTTTGTTGGTTCAGCCGTCATTCGCGAACTCATTCGGAATACCGATTTCCAAATCATCTGTCTGGACGCAATGACATATTCGGCGTCTCCGCTTGCGGTTGAGGAATGCTACGAATCCTGGCGCTACAGCTTTGTAAAGGCCGACATACGACATCCCGACATCCTGGCCGAAGTATTCGAAAATTGGCAACCGGACGCAGTTCTGCATCTCGCCGCAGAAACGCATGTCGACCGCTCAATCGATGCTCCTGATACATTTATCGGGACCAACCTTGTTGGCACGTTCAATTTGCTGCAGACGGCGAGGAACCATTGGAATGGGCGAACCGGTTGTTTCAGGTTCCATCACGTGTCAACCGATGAGGTATTCGGATCGTTGGAGCGAAACGTTCCCAGATTTACCGAGGTCTCCCCGTACCGGCCCAACTCACCTTATTCGGCGACCAAGGCAGGATCTGACCATCTTGTACATGCGTGGGGCCACACCTATGGTCTGCCTGTTGTAATCTCGGCATGCTCAAACAATTATGGTCCGTGGCAACACCCTGAGAAATTCATCCCTTCCTTGATCACCGCCGCGATCGATGGTCGAAATATGGCGGTCTACGGCGATGGGAAGAACATTCGGGACTGGCTTTACGTTGAAGACCACGCACGTGCCATTTCAGCGTTGCTCGTCGAAGGAAAAATAGGCGAGACGTATGTGATAGGAGCGGAATCAGAACTGGCCAATATACAGGTTGCCCGAATGGTCTGCCGACTCTTCGATGAAATACATCCTGAATGTTCTCCCCATGAAAAGCTGATTGAGTTCGTCAAGGATAGACCCGGGCACGATTTCAGATATGGAATCGATCCGGCAAAGGTATGCGACGAAATTGGGTGGAGGCCCGAGACCTCGTTTGAAGCCGGTTTGTCGAGAACGATCGAGTGGTACATCGACCACGAAAGCTGGTGGCGCGAGAGAAAATCAGAGTCAAGGCAGCAAATTGCTCCATCGATTTGAACTGATTAGTCTTTTAGGAAAGATGCAGAACAATCGTTCGGCGGGTTTTCCTGTCGCTTGCTGAAGACATTGCAACGAACTTGGCACTTGGACGTTGAAGACGACTGAATCCAATATTCTAGTTTGGAACCAACTACCCGATCCGGTTGCTGAAGCTATCGAGGTTATAGGATGAAAGGAATTGTCCTAGGGGGAGGCACAGGGACCCGATTGTTTCCTGTTACACGGGCAATCAACAAGTCCTTGTTACCGGTCTACGACAAGCCCTTAATCTACTACGCAATCAGTCTGTTGATGCTGGCTCAGATCCGGGACATCTTGGTGATCACGAATCCGCATGATCAACTCAGTTTTCAACGGTTGCTGGGCGACGGCGGTCAATGGGGGATATCGCTGGACTACGCGGTGCAAGCCAAACCTGAGGGCATCGCGCAATCTTTCCTAATCGGTGAGCAGTTTATTGGGTCCGATTCATGTGCTTTGGCACTTGGCGACAATATTCTTCATGGATCCGGATTGATTTCGCTCTTGAAATCTGCCGCGAGTCGCAAAATCGGGGCGACGGTCTTTTGCAGTTATGTGGAAGACCCGACACAGTTTGGAACTGTTGTGTTTGAAAAATCTGGCCGACCGGTGGCGATTGAAGAAAAACCGGCGAATCCTCAATCGAATTGGGCACTTATTGGACTTTATTTTTTTGACAATCGGGTAATTGAGTTTGCACACTCGGTCGAACAGAGTGCCCGCGGTGAACTGGAAATAACAGATATTGCAAAGCGGTTTCTGGAGTGCGGACAACTCGAAGTGAAGACGCTTGGCAGAGGATTCATGTGGATTGACGCTGGTACGCACGACAGCATGCTCAATGCCTCAAATTTCGTGAGAACTGTCGACAAGCGTCAAAACCAAAAAATCTCGGTCCCGGAGGAAATTGCCCTGATCAACGGTTGGATCGACGAGGAGCAGATCGTTATGCAGGCGTCTCGCCATCACAACACAGAATACGGCGACTATCTGGTGAAGCTGGTCCGTAATTCAACAGACAGGAATTGGCCTTTGTAGTTTTTGATCAGAGCCGTAACCACGAATGGGGAATGACAGAACACTCCATTTGGGCAGCTGCAGTCGTCAATCCTGACTGGGTGATTGGGTCTGGCACTTGCCGAAAGAATGCGGTCGCTCTTACATAACCCGTCAAGACCTATGAAGTCCTGGCGATGGCAGAGCTACTCATTTCATTGAGGAATGGCTGACCCGGAACACGGGTGGCTCGTTGCGACAATGACTCTTCGGGATTGCAGTTCCTGCAGCAAACCCCGTCTGGCGGGAAAGGCGGCAATTTGCCCTAATCTGGCATCATGTCAAAAAATGCCCCGCAAACGCACCTTAGCATAGTGCCTAAGGCTGTTAACGGGAATTGCTGTGCTGGCTTCAAGATTGGCTATGACAAGATCATCGTGACGGCGCTACAGGCAGTTCCTGGGCCGATCCCTACATGTTCTATCCGGGAGTATGCACGCAAACATGCCGCAAGTGTTCGCCGCGCCAGGAACCGGGGATGAGGCCATTGCCGCGGACAGCGTTGTAGGTGGAAATCACTTTTTTTGCGTACCCCTGGATTGGTCACGTCCTGCGGAAGAGGTGGGCAAATGCGTCAGTCATCTCATTTGAGCAAAACACAAAGTTTCCCCCTTCCTCAAAACGAAGATTAACGACATCGCCCGTAATTTCGACAAGCGATGACTGGCTTCCGCGTTGGCCGTTCAAGGAATCGTCAAATGAAAACGCAATATATCCTGCATCGAACATCATCTCGAATACCCGGTGCGCCGGACTGTGTTCATACCTTTTTTTCGGAAATATTTCGATGATCCAGATCGGTTTTGGATCAGAATTCAACAATGTCTTTCCGCACTCCAATGCAAAGGCCTCGGAACCCTCTATATCCATTAACACAAGGATTTTCTTTCCTTGAAAAGCGCTCGCTTGAACGACGTCGTCTATCTTGTGAACCGGAACATGCCATGTTTTTAAGTGGGAGGTGGGCGAACAACCTTTGAGCAAGGATGTGGTCGGACGATTCAACCCATACATTTCAACGATTCCAGTTTTGTTTGATACCGCCATGGGGAAAAGAGAGAAGTTTTCTTCCAAGCCGTTTTCCCTGACATTTTTCGCGATCATCGCGCAGTTTTCCGGGATCGGTTCAAATGCAATCGTTTGGACATTGGCTTTGAGCGCCATGCAACAGTAGTATCCGTGATGAGCTCCAAAGTTTACGAAGAGATCAACGTTTGGCAGCAACTTTGACACGAATTTCCGTTCTCCGGTTTCCCAATGATTCAAAAAAACTCCCTTGTGTCCCGAGAACAAGAAACCGTCCGCAACTTTACGCGGTCTTGCTCGCAATCGTCTCATGGTGTTTGCGCGGTCAATCAGTATGCGATATTGATCCCGTAGACTTTTCATTTCAGATATCCCCTCTCTCACACATTTCTATACGCCGCATTTGAACGACCCCCGTTCGAATCTATGAGGTGGACAGGGTTTCTCACTGCTGACGATTCCGAAATCTAGCGTACTCGGCTAGTGTCTTGTTACATTGATTTTGACGGTTTGGGGCGTTGTCATTTCAGTTTTGGTAGACGGTCGGGATCAACGAGCACGCGGATACTTCGGGGGCGTCCGGGGATGCGTTCGA
>JAPOVX010000090.1:0-2056 GCA_026707935.1 Paracoccaceae bacterium | reverse complement strand
GAGATTGAGGACCATCTGGTGCACGGTTGGCGGGGTGACGCCGAAATGTCTCTGCATGTCGGCTTCGGCGGGCGGCCTGCCGTTGATCTTCGTATAGGCATGAATGAATGCCAGGTACTGGCCCTGCTTTTCAGTGAACCCCGTTCGTGGGGGGTGGCGTGGCTTAGCAGTCTGATTCATCGGCGTATCCAAAATAACGGAGGCACTGATGAACATACGCTATCGAGCGGAACTTCACCAATCGGAACGTGACGAACTGATAGGCCTGCTCGCCGGCGGGAAACATCCGGTACGGCGCCCGAAGCGGGCATAGATCCTCATGGCCGCGGATCAAGGAGCATCTGGTGCGGAGCTTGATGATTTCCACCTTCTCGGCATCGCTGGCAAAGCGGTGTTGTCCAAAGGAATGCTCGAGGACGTCGATCTCGGTATGGCCGCCGCGACACCAGTGTTGCAGGAGCTTGATCCGCTTGCCTTGCACTACCCGACGGAGGGCAACGGTAAAGACTCCTTCAGCATCATTCGCAAATCTGGGTGTCGCTTGACCCGGGCCGCCGGGTTAGGTCGTGGATTGATGGCGGCTCACTCACGACGAGAATCCTGGTTTCGAATGGCCCTTGATCAAGCAGGGTCCCAGGAAACTCGGTCAAAGGTCAGGAATCGCGCTTCAAGATGCGTTTCTTTGATGTGAAATTACCCCCGGGAAAATGGGAACTAAAGACAAATAAACCCGTCCGCAGAATCAAGCTGCGAAAAAAACGCGTCGGACACTCACGCAGACGGATTGACGTTTCGGGCAGCCCCGATTTATGGCCCGGCATCGAACCCGTTTACGTTGTCCCCGACAATGGAGAGTTGTTTGTTAACTTGTAGCAACGGCGCAGGCAGATCCACAAGAAATTTCATGCCGGTCGGGGTGGAAGGCCGAAGCCTGCCATGAGCGTTTGGTGCAGCTAATGTGTATTGACCGGAACCGCATCCCAGACCCTGACAATGTGCCGGGTATCTGTCCGCTCGCCAGAAATTCGTGCGTCAATCAAATGAGAGAACGCCAAAACATCCCGTCTTCGTGCAACAACCTTTACCTTGGAAGTCCATTCCGTGCTTCCGATCGCTTTCTGCGCGACCTAAGCCGACGTGACGTCGCGTTTACGTCTCAGCCTCTTCATCACCGTAGCGAAGCCTTGCGACGGCCCCGGACCTGGCCCGTTCGGCTCGAGTGTAACGCGCAGGCGTCCGGTCAGACTGCCAGCGCCCTGCCTGCTTCAGTTCAGCCATCGACGCACCGGCCCTGACAAGCGATTGGGCCGAACCGATCCGCAGGGAATGCCCGGACACGCGGCCTTCGATTCCGGCGTCTGCGACGCGACGGGCGATGATGGACCGGATCGACCTCTCGGACAATGAACCGCGCGGTTTGCCTGCCTTGTCGAAGCGCTGGAATAGCGGCCCGGTTCCGATGCCTGCCGCTTCCTGCCATGCATCGAGGCGCTTCATGGTGGCCGGCCCCAGGTAGAGCTTTTCGCCTTCACCTTCCTTGTCGGTATTCTGCCGGCGGACCGTCAGGCGTCCCGAACCGTCCGCTTCGCGGGTGACGTCCTGCCATTCGAGGGCGGAAGCTTCGCTGACCCGCAGCATGGCGTCCGACATGACGGCCAGCAATGCGGCGTCGCGTGTGCCTGCGGTCGTCCCACCCTCGTTGCCCGCAACAGCGGCCGCCGCCGCCGCATCGGCCTGTTCCCACCGGACGCCAGCCACCTCGCCCCTGCCACGGCCCGCGGAAACGCGGCGGGCGTTTTTGAGCACAAGAGCGGTTTCCGGCCCGTCCGGTGATCCGACACCTGCCAGTTTCGCGCTGAAACGGACAGCAGCCCGGATCACTTCCAGCGTTCCATATGAAACCTTTTCCGTGTCGCGGCGGTGCCGCAGGTATCCGGCCAGCGTCTCGTCCGTGAGTGGCCCGCCTTCCAGCCAAGAATCAAGGGCGCGAAGCGCGGTCTCGTAAGCCCGGATCGTTGCGGGTGCGGCCGTTTGTTTGGCGTCCGAGAGCGCACGC
>JAPOVX010000273.1 GCA_026707935.1 Paracoccaceae bacterium | reverse complement strand
CATCTCGAACCTGTCTTTCAGCGTCTCGACCACACATGGCATGGTAGCATGGTACAGAACGCACACTAAATGGGCAAGTTATTTTGGCGAGTATCCTTAGTACCGAATCTCATTGCGCAGCGGTCAGGGAAATACCTTCTGCTGGATGTCGCCAGCAACCACTGGTCCGTGATTGGCGAGAAGGACACCGGTGTGGCTCGGCGCCTTTTCGCGGATGAGCGCTGCGACATCGGTACAACAAAACCAGGATGATCCCAGACATTGGATCTCCCTGGTTTACCAATTGCAAGTTGACTCAATGCGCTTGATTGTCAGGCTCCGGAGCCAGGGTACAAATGGCACGCGACGAAATGGCCGCCGCCCTGATCAGCAAAGTGCGGATCGATCTGTTTGCAGACGTTCATCACATACGCACAACGAGTGCGGAAACGGCAGCCGCATGGCGGATTGATCGGGCTCGGGACATCACCTGTGAGGATGATGCGCTCACGACCTTTCTCCACCAATGGGTCAGGAATTGGCACCGCTGAGAGCAGTGCCTTCGTGTATGGGTGAAGAGGATCGGCATAGAGTTCGTTCGAACCGGCCATCTCGACGATTTTGCCGAGATACATGACCGCCACCCGGTCGGAAATATGCTTCACGACCGAGAGGTCGTGCGCGATGAAGAGGTATGTCAGACCGAACTGTTCCTGAAGGTTTTCGAGCAAGTTCACGATCTGCGCTTGAATCGACACGTCTAGCGCTGAAACCGGTTCGTCAGCGACGATAAAATCCGGGTTGGCCACGAGGGCCCGAGCGATTCCGATGCGTTGACGCTCACCGCCGGAGAACTCGTGCGGGTAGCGACTCGCGAAATATGGATTCAAACCCACGGTCTGGAGCAGTTCCTGGACCCGCTGACTACGCTCGTTCTTGGCAACCAGATTATGGATCTGCATCGGCTCGGAGATGATGTTCCCGACCGTCATACGTGGGTTGAGCGACGCATATGGATCCTGAAAGATTATCTGAAGGTGGCGCCGCATCCGGCGCATGTCACCACTATCGAGCTTGGTCAGATCCTTGCCCTGGAAAATGACCTCGCCGGAGGTTGGGCTGTAGAGTTGGAGGATGGCACGCCCGGTCGTGGACTTGCCGCACCCGGATTCACCCACGAGTCCGAGCGTTTCACCCGGTTTGATCTCGAACGAGACATCGTCGACAGCGTGAACTACTCCGACCTTGCGTTGGAAAATGATGCCTTGCGTCACCTGGAAGTGCATTATCAGGTTATTGACGATAAGCAGTGCATCCCCGCTGCCATCGCCCGGCGTTGCAGGTGTTTCTGCCGCAGTGGTGGCGGTCATTAGCTGACTGCTCCCTGGCTCGCCGCCGGTGCCGCAGCCCTGTCCTGCATTCCGACCGCGATTGGCGCGTCCGATTCCTTCGTTACCTCTTCCCAGAACCAGCAGGCTGAGAAGTGCCCTTGCGCAACTTGGAGAAGCGGCGGACGTTTCTGTTCGCACTGCTCCCGAGCGAAGTTACACCGCGTAAGGAACGGACACATGTCAGGCAGATCGATGAGATCCGGTGGAAGTCCTCGGATTGGCTCGAGCTTCTCCTTCTGGTCCGAGTCAAGTCGAGGAATCGACTTCATCAGGCCGACGGTGTATGGGTGGCGCGGATTTCCGAAGATTTCTTCAGTCTCGGCGGCCTCGACGATACGGCCTGCGTACATAACTTGAACCCGGTCCGCCATACCGGCCACGACACCCATGGAGTGCGTGATCATGATGACGCCGGCGTCGCGCTCACTTTGCAGCGTGCGCATGAGATCGAGAATCTGCGCCTGAACGGTTACATCGAGTGCTGTGGTAGGTTCGTCCGCGATGATTAGTTTCGGGTTGCAGGACAGCGCGATCGCGATCATCACGCGCTGGCGCATACCTCCGGAGAACTGGTGGGGATACTGATCGACTCGCTCTTCAGGGTTTGGGATACCCACTATTTTTAACAACTCGATCGACTGGGTCTTGGCCTGAACCTGGTTCATCCCGAGGTGGCGTTGTAGAACTTCGCTTAACTGGCGGTTGATGGTGAGCACCGGGTTGAGCGAGGTCATCGGGTCCTGGAAGATCATGGCGATTTCGTGACCGCGGATCTTCCGGATATCGTCATCCGACATCTGGAGGATGTCGTTCCCGTTGAAGACAATATCGCCTTGGACTATTTTACCGGGCGGGCTGGGAATCAAGCGCATGATGGAGAGTCCTGTCACGCTCTTGCCACAACCGGATTCGCCCACGACGCCCAATGTTTCCCCGGGCATCACATAGAAGGAGACATCATCGACGGCGCGGACAATACCATCCTGCGTGAAGAACTGGGTGCTGAGGTTTTTGACCTCGAGAAGTGGGCGACTGCCGGTTTTTGGCGAGGTTGTCCCTCTGGTAGCCAGTTGAACGTCTGCCGTCATGCGACCCCCCTTTTCGGACAGTGTCACTTCTGGTTCGTTATACAGCAAAACTGAAACACGGTCGTGGTCTCACGTTATCGGCTGTCGCGAATGTATACTCGGGGTACGGTGTGATGCACCGCAAGTGGAACCGACGCAGGAATTCTGAGTTTGTGGTGAGCAAGAACGTCTGTGATATCGATCGTGTCTTCGCCCTGCCGTCCGATGATCACAATCTCATCGCCGACCAATGCATTGGCACCAGTCAGGTCGATCCTGGTGTGTTCCAACGAAACGTCGAGCACCGGACAACGGCATTCGTTCACAAGGACGGAGCCACTATGCAATGACAACATCCCATCGACGACGCCGATTGGGAGGACGCCGATTCGCATGCCGCGCCTCACCGGGAAGGGCGCTAGATCCATGTACTCAGTTCGCTGAACGACGTGAATGTGCACAAGTTCGCTCTTGAGACTCGCCATGACGGGGCGAATATCCAGGCGTTCCACCTCCGGTCCACCGGGTCTTAGTCCAAAGAGCAGGTGTCCAGGATCGACCGCGTTCAAGTTCATCGTCCCGGTCATGCTGAGCGATCCGCTTGATGCCGCCATTTTGACCGGGACGAGCTCACCATCGGATTCTACCTGGCGAACCGCGTCTTCGAAACGTTGGAATTGCCGCTGCAAGTACGGCGCTACCTCGCTGGCATCGCGACGAGGCACATGGAGATGTGTGCTGAGACCGTACAGTTCGATGTTGGGCATCGACCTGACGATTTTCGCGAACGCCTGCACGTCCTCGACTGCGATGCCAAATCGTTCGAGACCCACTTCGACCTTGATGAAGACGCGTATCGATTTTGTGGCGGCTTGCGAGACCGCCGTCGCGTCCTCGATACGAAGAATTGTGGGCATGAGGTCGAAATCGGAGATGTATCGTGCGACCTCAGCCGTGATCAATATGCCGCCAAACAGATGTATGGGCGCATCGATTCCCGCATTGCGTAAGAGAACCGTGTCGCGCAAATCGACAACTGCCAGACCATCAGCGCCTGATTTCAGGACTGCGTGCGCAATCTCGACCACGCCGAATCCGTAGGCATTTGCCTTTAGTGCGGCAAAGATCAAGACTTTCGGGCCGACCATTCGTCTGATCTCGTCCACGTTGTGATCGAGCGCATCGAGATCGACATGGAATGCATTCATGCGGCCGGGTGGACAATCGATCAGGGGCGCATCTCGGTCGGAGGACATCACATCTCACCCGCGTCATGAGCCAAAGTTGGATCGGGCGCAATCAGAAGATTCCCTAGTTTGTCGACTGTTGCTCGAAATCCAGGATGGAGAACAACCGTGGCATCGATCTCTTCGATGACGGCGGGACCACAGATTTCTGAACCACTACCCAAGGAGTAACGAAGATGAACAGAGGTGTCGATGAACCCTCCGGACTCCGAAAAGTAGACCGGCCGCCGGGCACTTGGCACCGGATGTTCACCGCCTGTCGCGGCGGGAACTTGGCGCATCTGAGGCTTCTGAATTATCCCAACCGCGGCCAATCTCAGGTTGACGAACTCGGTTGGAGCGCCAGGCGTGCTATGTCCATATGCGCGCTTGTGTTCGTTGTGGAATTGCCCGACCGCACAATCAATCGCCTGTTGATCGAGCGTACCCTCCGGTAATGGGATGCTCAATTCCCAGGACTGCCCCACGTACCGCATATCCAGATGGCGTGGGAAGGACATCACCTCATCTGCAACGCCTTCTCGCAACAAGAGCGTTCTGCCCTGATCAGCCATTGTCGAGAAGACGCCGGAGATTTCAGAGACGTCGAGTTGATCGGTTCGACGGATTCTCGTGGTGGAATACTCGTGCTTGAGATCGGTGACGAGCAGCCCGAATGCGCTGAAGACGCCGGGTGCTGGCGGAACGATTGTCAAGGGAATTTGAAGCTCCGCCGCCAGGCGATTGGCATGGACGCCGCCAGCGCCGCCAAACGGCACCAGAACGAAATCTCGCGGGTCGTATCCGCGTTGGACGGAAACAAGTCGAAGCGCGTTGATCATCGCGGTATTCGCGATTTCAACGATTCCATTCGCGGCTGTCGTGACATCGAGACCGAGCGGACCCGCGCAAAACTTTTCGATCGCCTCGCGGGCAGCCTCAATATCAAGCAAAATTTCGCCGCCCAAGAAGTACTCGGGATTGAGCCGCCCAAGAATGAGATTCGCATCAGTTATGGTCGGTTTTGTTCCGCCTTGTCCGTAACACGCGGGACCTGGATCGGCGCCCGAGGACTTCGGACCGACCCGGAGAACGCCACCTGAGTCGACCCAGGCGATGCTCCCCCCACCTGCGCCAATCTCGACCAGATCGATAACCGGTGTTTTGATCGGATAACCCGACCCACGATTACCACCGACATCGGCAGATGCGTGGACACCTACTTCATACTCCTTGGTTACCTTCGGCTGACTATCTTGGATAAGGCCGGTTTTCGCGGTGGTACCGCCCATGTCGAAAGACATGACCTCCCGTTGGCCGAGCAGACTACCCAGATGCGCCGCGGCAATCACCCCAGCAGCGGGACCTGATTCGATGAGGAATACTGGCTTCTCGATTGCTGCCGCGAACGTGTAGACGCCACCGTTCGATTGCATGACCAGCAGCTCGGCGCTTACTCCCATAGCACGAAGTCGGCCTTCAATCGATTGGAGATATCGTTTGACGACGGGTTGGACCAAAGCATTGATGACCGTGGTGGACGCGCGGAAGTACTCTCTAATCTCCGGTGCGACGTCCGAGGAGAGGGAGAGACCAACCTCAGGCAACTCTTCGCGGATGATCTCTCCTGTGCGCCGTTCATGGGAGCCATTCAGAAATCCATGTAAGAAGCAGACGGCGATCGCTTCGACTTCCTCGCCTTTCAGAGCGCGCACGGTTGCTCGTACAGCGTCTTCGTCAAGCGGAACAACAACGGCTCCGTTCGCATCGAGGCGCTCAGGAACTTCGAATGCAAGATTCCGCGGAATCAAGGCGGCTGGCTTAGAGAATCGGAGGTCATAGAGTGAGGGCCGCATTTGGCGCTGCATCTCAAGGATGTCGCGGAATCCCTGCGTCGTGATGAAGCCGGTCTTTGCTCCATTGCCTTCGATGATTGCATTGGTGGCAATCGTCGTGCCGTGGACGATGTACGACACTGCCTCGACGGAAACGCTGGCGTCGCGAAACACAAGCTCGGTAACGTCGATAAAACCGACCGATGGGTCGCGCGGGGTCGTCGGGACTTTCCGTGACCAGGTTTCTCCGGTGCCTTCGTCGACGAGCATTGCATCTGTAAACGTACCACCAATGTCGACGCCGAGCCGAAAGCGGTGTTGAGTCTGAGTCATTTCTTATTTCTCGCAGTCACCTGAGATCGGAGGTGCTGTGTCTCAACAGGATCGACAGCGCCAGAGGCCGGATCGATGGCGACGTGGTACTCACTTCTAGCGCGCTCCATGCTGATCTTCTTGTGGAGCACGTCGATGCGGACGAGTTCCGGATCGCGAGCCGAGGCAGGTCCGTATCCGCCGCCTCCAGCCGTTCGGTAGCTGACGACATCGCCGCCTTTGAGCTGGACAGTGCCTTTACTTGGCAATTCACGAGCATCACCTGAGGGATTCAAGATGTAGTGCGCGGTGGCACCCGGTCCTCCACCGAACAATCCCCAGGGTGCCTGCTTTACTCGATCGGCCAAGACGGTAAACGTTGGGTCGTGATCGAGGAACAGGTAGTCCCGTCGAACACCCAAGCCGCCCCGCCACTGCCCCGGGCCATCGGAATCTTCGACAAGTCCGTATCTCAGAATCCGGACTGGGTAGTTACTCTCGGTCTCTTCAATTGGAGCGTTTTCGGTATTTTGTATGTGGACTTGGACCGCGTTGGGACCGTCCAACCCTTGCCGCCCACCGTAACCACCCGCGAGCGTCTCCAGGAAACAGTAGTACTCACCCGTGCGCGGATCATTTCCACCAAATCCAGCATGACAGATCATTCCCTTCGTCCCGGCTGGAACCGCGTTCGGCACGAGTTGAGAAAAAGCCTTTAGGAGCGTCTCGACCAACCTGACGGCCACCTCCCACCCACCGACAACCGCGGAGGGATGGGTCGCGTTCACGACGGTTCCCTTCGGCGCGTTGATGGAAACGACCTGGAAGAAGCCTTCGTTCAAGGGGACATCAGGATCGATTAGACATTTCAGCGCATAGGTACAAGCCGCGAATGTCTGCGCGATGGTGGCATTCACGGGTGCTCGCCGCTGGGTATCAGAACCCGTAAGGTCGAAGTGAACCCCGTCTTCTCCGAACGTGATTTTTGCCTGAAGCTTTACCGGCGTGTCGGAAAACCCATCGTCGTCAAGATATCCGATGGCCTCGCACATACCCTGCGGCAACCGCGCGACTTCCGCTCGAGCGCGACGTTCGGTATAGGCGATAAGTTCATCGATGTATGAAAGAACATCATTTTCTCCGAGCCGGTCTAGGAGTTCGCCGAACCGCTTAATGCCGGTGTTGTTGGCGGCGATTTGTGCGCGGAAGTCGCCCCTCGTTTCTCGCTTTGCGCGGACCTGGGCAATGATCAGGTTGAAGACATCCTCGACGATCTCGCCACCTTGTATGAGTTTGACCGCAGGAATCTGCACGCCCTCTTGATAGATCTCTTGAAATGCACCGATCGATGTGGCGGCGCCTCCGCCGACATCGACGTGGTGAACGAGGTTGGCGACGAATCCGACAAGCGCATCACGATGGTAAATTGGTGAGATAAGGGTGATGTCGTTGAGGTGGCTTCCGCTACTGAAGGGGTCATTGACAAGAATTCCGTCGCCGGATCCTAATCGATCGATTCCGTATGCACGGACGTTTCGTGCGACAAGCGTGGCGAGCAATCCCAGATGCGCGGGTTGGCTGAATGACTGAGCGACGATCCGCAGATCTCGATCGAACAACCCACAGGAAAAATCGCATCGTGTCTTGACGTTTGTGGAATAGGCGGAACGCCTCAAGGCGACCGCCATTTCCTCGGCGGCAAACATAAGGGCATTGCGAACCACTTCAAATCTGATGGGGTCAGTCATCAATCGCTCTCTAGCAAACGTACTGAACGAAAACCGGTTGGGCCTTTGGCGAAGAGAATTTCCATCGCGAACAGCCTCAACCCAACCGGTTGGGTGAATAAGCGTCGGCCTCGTCGGCGAAGCGGTCCGCGTCGAATATGACGCATCCGCATGCGCCCCTTTGTGCAGTATCCCGGGCCTTTTATGTCGAGCGTCCTTGCGGGCAACCCGGTGAGACGATGGATGGCATCTTCGGGCGTGAGAATATTCCATTCCCGCACCATGAACCGGTAGAACCAGGCAGCCCAACTGTATGCGCCGTGGAATACGGATCTCGAGAGGGGGCCATCGGGGGCAAGGGTGGTTGTGTCCGATCCCGGCATGCAGAGCGGATGGGCGAATACGTCGCGTTGCTGCTCTTCCGTGTAGCAGCGCAGTATCACCATGAGATCGGCGAACTTCTCTGCCCCGAGCAACAAGTCGTAGACGGTGTCCAACGGCGACTGTTGCCGCTCGACAGCGATGTCATGGACGCTGCGCCGCGAGTACTGTGGCCATGAGTCATTGTCCAGAAGGACAATGCGCTGCCAGTCGCCGCTTGCGCTGAGGATACTTTCATGCCGCATCATTTCAGCTCGCATCTCGCGGTCGCGTAGCCGCTCGATAGTCTTCTCTGAGCCACCCTCTTTCGCCCAGGCAGGGAGCGCAGCGTGAAGGTACGTTGTCCCGAACAGGGGAGTATGCATGTCGAAAGCAACGTCGATTCCGTTTCCGTGGGCATTCTCCACCACCGCGATGCACTGCTCTCCTTCCGCTGCACCGCTGCGCGGGAGTTGATGGGACACTTTCAGCCGGACTCCGGTACGAGCGGCTGTGCGGATTGCTTCGCCGACGGCGTCGCTTGCCCCTTTGTCACGCCGGCGGGTGTGGGTGGTGTACAGGCCGCCTGCTCTCGCGACGGACTTGCAGAGGACCGTGATCTCCTCGTCGGTCGCGCCCATCTCGGTCGCGTACCCTAGGCCGGTAGATAGCCCCCATGCACCTTGCTCGAGCGCGGCTTCCAGATGTGAGACCATATTGCGCAACTCTTCTGGCGCCGCCGGTCGATCTGCTAGTCCGGCGGTAGCGAGGCGAAGCCGACCGTTCGGAACGAGGGAACACACGTTGACCGCCGGCTGGGCGGCGTCCAGTTGTTCGAAGTAGCCTGACACGTCTCTCCACGTTAGCTCGGTCGAGTCGGTGACGCCGTAGATGCTCTGCTTGGCAAGAATCGGGTCGGAGATCGGGAAACATCCGCGGCCGCAATTGCCGATCACTTCGGTTGTTACGCCCTGGTGGATCGCGCTCACCGCACGCGGGTCGACAAGCAGCGTGAAATCGGAATGGCTATCGATATCTATGAACCCGGGAGCGACCGAAAGGCCCGCAGCATCTATCTCGTCCCGGCCCCGTTCCTTGATGCGGCCGATTTCAGCGATTTGCCCCGCCGCCACACCAACGTCAGCCTTGATGGGCGTTGCCCCTGTCCCGTCGAACACCAATCCGTCGCGGATGACCAGATCGAGTTGCATCTTCCCAGCGTCCCGGGGCGCCTTTTGCCTGCGGCAATAAATCAGCCCGTTGGCAAAACACTGACGTGGCAGGCTTCGCTCATCCGGCCACTAGGTCTAGTAGCGGGACCACCGACGGCTTGTCGTCGATGCCTGCGACGAACTCAATTGCCCTGAGCGCACGTTCCTCGCCGATCACAGGCGTGGCCGACGAAAGGAACTTTCCTGCCACCGCCTCCCAGGTAGGGGGGCGTCGAGGCGACCACATGACCTGATCAATGCGCTTATTGCGGACTTCACCGTCCTTCAGCCGAATCTCGACCTCCACCGGCCATTCGTGGGGAAACAGTTGGCTCATCTCCTCGACCGGAACAACCGTCACTCGGGATGCTAGGTCGTGCAACGCCGAGTCTATGAGTCGTGTGCGGGCGAGTTGGCGTAGCGTCATCTCCCCGTCAATGAGGGTCGCCGCTACCGTGAACGGCAAGGATAAGTGGGAGTCCACGTAGTTGCTCTCAATCGAGGTGTACTTCTGGCCGGTGAACTTCCAGGCATCGTGAAAGGTGCGAACCTTGACGGACTCGATGCGGGAGACTTCGATGGGCCGTTCCGCCATCAGATCCAGGCAGATCTCAACCGGCCCGATGTTGAGGTGGCCAATGGGGAAGGGCTTGAAGCCGACTTCCAGCGAGTGCCATATCGTGCCGATTCCGCGAACCGCCTCTTCAAGATTGGGGTCGTCAGTACCCAGGATACGCAGGGGCGCATGATAGCGCGGCGCCTCGCCCTCGAGTGGTCCAGAGCGGTATCCGGCATGGGCAAGGTACGCCGCGGAGACCCCCGACGTAGCGGACTGGCCGCCGTGGATCGGTTTCGCCGAGTGTCCCTTAAAAATATTGTCGCCATGGCTTATCGGAAGGACGAAGCCAGCGATGCTGAGCGCCGCCACCATGTCCTCGATGCCGAATCCCAAAAGCCGGCCGGCCGCCGTTGCGGCGCCGCACGTATTGTAGGTGCCGGTGGCCTGAAACCCGGAATACCAATGTGCCGGCTGGGTCGCCATACCGAGGCGGCATGCAACCTCGTAGCCCGCGACAACAGCGGCGAGCAGTTCGCGGCCCCTGCACGCCGACGTTTCACTGACAGCGAGAGTCGCCGGTATGTTAGCAGTGCCCGGATGAAGCTTGGCAGCAAGATTGGAGTCCTGGTAGTCAAGCACCTCGGAAAGTAGGCCATTGGCGAAGGACGCCATCATGGGTGTCGTCTTGCGCTTCATGCCGACAATCGTGGCCGGGCCCGGCGGTGCAGCAGCGTCCAGGTAGTGCTTGAGGCAGTGGTCGTCATCGCGCGCGGCGAAGTCCACGGCCGCCAACATGACGCTGATGCCATCGAGTACAAACAGTCGGGACCGTTTGCGCACCTCTTCGGGCAGGTTCTCGAAGTCGATCCCCGCAGCGAATTCTGCAAGCAAGCGGGTGACTTCGATGCGCGATGCGTCCTGCACTTTATGTTTCCCCCATCTTAGCGCCAGCCTTGGCCAACGTTTCGCGTTTCGGCATCGTGCCTGTGAAAGGCGACTCTCAATTCGCCGGGCCTCGGCCTCGAGGACTTCGTCGGAGTCAAATCGGCAACAGCTTCGTGTGCCCGGCCTCTTTCTCGTACGCGTGGCCGAGATTGAGAAGGAGATGTTCGGCGAACGGCCGCCCGACGAGCTGGAAGGCTACGGGCAGCCCGTCGTCTGAGACGCCGCAGGGAACACTGAGTGCAGGCAGGCCGAGGTAATTGATCGGCCGCGTGCAGTGACCAATGTCGAAAGAAAGGTCGGACTTGATCCTGAGGCTTGACTCGATGTCGGCGATCTTGGGTACAGCGGCAAGCGTCATCGGAGTGTGGAGCGCATCTACTCCGGCGAACGCGGTGGCCAACGTTTCGGCGAGTATCCTCCCGCGCAGGCTCAAAGCCTCGACGTATTTGGTTGCAGTGAAGCTGAAGCCAAAGGAGATACGCTCGCGCACCACAGGCGTGTAGTCGTCGCCGCGCTGCGCCAGCCATTGCGCGTGGATGGTTGCCGCCTCGGACAGAATGATTGTAGTGGCGAGGGCCTCCATCGCCGACGGATCGGGCACGTCGACGTCGACCAGTTCGACACCCATCGACTGGAAGACCTCAAGGCTC
>JAPOVX010000234.1 GCA_026707935.1 Paracoccaceae bacterium | reverse complement strand
GGTCACGTTCCTGACGGATACTTCGGCCATCAGCGTTCCCCACCGAATTTCGAAAAGCGCGCCGCGATCAGCATGACGGCCATGGATATGCATATGATGATGGTCGAGACCGCGTTGATCTCCGGCGTGAACCCCTTGCGGATCGACGTGTAGATCAGCACCGGAAGCGTGCTGTCGCCCGGTTCGGACAGGAAGTATGAAACCACGAACTGATCGAAACTGACCGCGAACGCGAACAGTGCGCCTGCGATGATTCCCGGCGCGATCCAGGGCAGCGTCACGCGGCGGGTTACGGTCCAGGCGCCGGCGCCCAGCGACCTCGCCGCCTCTTCAAGCGTCGCATCGAACGTCGCCAGCCGCGCGCTGACCACGACAATGACATACGGTAGCGCCAGTGCCACGTGACCAACGATCACCGACGGCGTGCCGCGCCCGAGACCGATCCCGAAGAAGAAGATCAGCATGGCCGTCCCCGTGATGAGCCAGGGAATGGCGATGGGCGGAAACAGCATCACCTGCAAGAACCGTTTGCCGGCGAACTCGAACCTGAACAACCCGACAGAGGCGGCCGTTCCCAGCGTCGTCGCGATAATCGTCGTCACGATCGCGATGAACACCGAGCGGGCCGCGGAGTCGATGATCTCGGCGTTCCCCGCCAGCCGGCCATACCAGTTCGTCGAAAACTCGAAGGGCAACTGGTAGAAGGGCGAGGCATTGAAGGACATGAACGCCATGACCGCGATCGGGGCATAAAGGAAGACAAGGATCAGGATCAGCCACAGCCGTCCCAGGCGCTTGAGAAATGCGCCGCTCATGCGATGGCCCTCCGTAGAACCGGGGTGGACAATGCGAGGATCAGCAGCACGACCGCGAGAAGAATGAAGGACAATGCCGCCCCGAGCGGCCAGTTGTATACCGCGACGAACTGATCTTCGATCACGGTGCCGTAGTATGTCCCGACACGCCCTCCCAGGATTCGGGGCTCCATGAAGGAGCCGACCACCGGCACAAAGATCAGTACCGCCCCCGCGGCGAGACCGGGAAAGGACAAGGGCAGGATGACGCGGAACAGGATGGTCAGCTTCCCCGCACCCAGGGACCGGGCCGCATCGATCAGGTCGTCGTCGATGGCCTGGATCGCAAGATACGACGTCAGAATGACGTAAGGCAGGTAGGAGTGTACGAGGCCCACGACGACCGCCGGCGTCGAGAACATCAGGTTCACGTCAACCTCGAAGGGCAGGATCGCGTTCAGGCCAATCTCGAGCACCCCGTTTCCGCGCAACACGATCGCCCAGGAGAAAATCCGGACGAGAGAGTTGGACCAGAACGGAAGTATGACGAGCAGGAACAGCGCCTCGCGGGACCTCCCCCTGATGGTCTTCGCAAGAACATACGCGCAGGGAAAACCGACAAGAACCGATATCAGCGTAACCGTCAGCCCGAGCCGGACGGATTTCCAAAGCAGGATCGCGTAGGTCCGGGTCTGGAAGAAGGCCTGGTAATTTTCGGTGGTGAAATGCCACTCGGTATCGCCGAAAGGCACGTCCGAGAGAAAACTGAAGTAAAGCATCGCCGACAGTGGCAAGAAGATCGCCACTGTCAGCCACAGGTAAGCGGGGGACAGCAAACCGGCTATCTTCAGCCGATCCTGTCTTGCAAGGTCCCTGGAGATGCCGCCCCCCTTTGCGCCGCAAGGCGGTTACTGTGCCGCCTTCAACTCCTGCCAGATCGCCAGGTAGGCCTCGCGGGTCTCGGCATCGACCGGGCGCTGGAACTGAACCCGTGCGACCACTGCCGGGTCGCCCAGGACGCGCTTGTTGAACGAATCGTCCGGCAACGCCGCAGCGGCGCGCGCATTGGCGGACGCCGGCGCGCCCTCCGCTTCCCAGCGGGAATAGAATGACGGGTCGATCATCCAGTCGATGAATGCGTGCGCCGCATCCTGCTTGGTCGAAGTCGCGGGGATCGACAGTCCGTCGAGCCATCCGATCGCGCCTTCCTCGGGAACGACGAATAGCACGGGCAGCCCTGCAGCCATCGACCTGCTGGCCGAACCCGACCAGAAGGTGGCGACATCAAGATCACCCGCCGCCATGTACTGGTTCCAGTCGTTCTCCGATCCCCAGTAGGTCCTGATCTGGGGCATCAGCGCTTCCAGCTTCGCCTTCACTGCGTCCAGATCTTCGATATCGTTGATGTTCTGGCCCGTGGCGATCGCTGCGAACTGGATCGCTTCGAGCGCATCATCCCGGATCGACACCCTGCCCGCGTGGGCCGTGTCCCAGAACACTTCGATCGAGGTCGGCATCGTGTCAAACGCATTCGTGTTGACAGCGAAGGAAGTCAGGCCCCAGGTCCAGGGAACGCCATGCAGGGAACCGCCGGCATTCAGATCCTGGTTGTCGGTCAGGTCCGCAGGGACGTCGACGATATTCGTGATCTTGCCTGAATCGATCGGGGCAATCAGCCCCTCTTCCTGCGCTTGCGGGGTGAACGCCGCATTGATCAGCACCACGTCATATGCGCCGGGGTTGGTGCGCAATTTCGTCAGCATTTCCTGTTCGGAATTGAAGTATTCATGCACGACCGAATGGCCGGTCGCCTCGCTGAATTCTGCCACGGCCCAGTCCAGATCGGTTCCGTAACCTTGCCAGTTCAGAACCCGGATCTCGTCGGCGGCGACGGTTGAACCGGCCATGACCGCCGCAACGGCCATCGATGTCATCAATGTCTTGTTCATGTTCGTCCTCCTTGTTGAACATAGTCTCGATTTTCCTGCCTGCTCGGTCCTCTTTTCTGTTTTTCCAGGGCCAGGTCGACCTCCGCGCCGTCCGGAGCGGTTGCCGGACCTTTTCTGGTTGTGGAGATCGCGGCCGCAATGTTGGCATAAAGAGCCGCCGTCTCGGGTTGACCCGTCTCGGCGAGCTTGGCGATGAAGCTGCCCACATGGGTATCCCCGGCACTGTTGGTGTCGGTAACCTGAACGCGGTGCGGCGGGATTTCCGTACACCGACCGCCGAACGCAACAATGCATCCGTCCGCACCGCTCCGAACGACCGCGCCTCCAGTGTCGGGGCGTCCCTCGGAAAGCGCCGCAGCGGAATCCCGGGGATCCACAAGGCCTGTCAGCACCGTCGCCTCGCTCTCGTTGGCGCTGATCCACAGCGCACGCTCCATTGCGGACCCGAGCATTCCGCTCGCGAGAAATCCGGCCACGGGCGAGGGATCGAAAACAAGCCGCGGAATCGGGTCCTCCCGCTCCAGCCAGCGAAGAATGGCATCGCGCGAACCCGTGTAGTGCAGCGCGTAGCCCGAAAGCAGCGTCCAGTCGAAATCGGTGAAGTCGATCCTGTCCAGTGCTTCCCTGCTCATCCGCCCTTCGGCGCCATCGCTGGCGACGAACGTTCGTTCGCCTGCGGGGTCGACCAGGACGCAGCAGCAGCCCTGGTCAGTTGCAGCGTACCGGGGCAGGAGAACCGGGATACGCTCCGCCTGAAGGCCGTTCATCGCGATGTCGGCAAAGGGACCGGTACCAAGCGAGCCGCCATAGCTGACGGCCATTCCCGCGCGGCGTGCCGCGACCATCGCGTTAAACCCACCGCCGGGCATGACGTGAAATCCCGTCACCATTGCTTCTTCGCCGGCACAGGGCACCGCTTCGACGTCGTAGACGAGATCCACCACAACCCCCGACATCTGAAGCAGCCGGTTCCCCATCACGCTGCCCTGCCCGGTTCGCGGACCCGTTTATGTCGTGCGTGCAATTCGAGTAGATCCTTCGCCACCCGTTCGACGGGGAGATCATTGGCGGCGCGGACCGCACGTATCTTGTCTTCCGGAAATGCCGCAAGCCCGGCGCATGCACCCGCCATTGCGCCAGCGATAGCGCCGATCGTATCGGTATCGTCGCCGATATTCGCGGCGACAAGCGCCGCTCGCCATGGACTGCCACCAACCAGCCTGACGATGCCGAACGCTGCCGGAACGGATTCGCACGCAGCAACAGAAGTTCCTGTTTTCCGGGCAAGTTCTTCCGCCGCAACCCCGCGATCGGCCAGCGCCAATGCCGACGCGATTCGTGCCGCCATGTCCCGCACACCTTCCGGATGTCCCCGATGCTGACCGGCTTCGGCCGCCTCAAGAGCCGTCTTGACGGCGCCGTCGAAATCAAGGCCGTCCATCCCGCAGCTGATCACCGCCGCCACGGCCGCCGCCGCCGCGATGGCCTCACCGGTATTGTGCGTCAAACGGCAAGCCTGCTCGACCCGGTCGAGCAGGCCGGACAAGGGTGTGCCGGGCGTCGCGATTCCGACAGGTACGATACGCATCGCCGCCCCGTTCGTGGTCCCGCGTCGCCCGGTTTCGGAAACAGGCGTTCCCGAAAGCATGGCGTCCAGTGCGGCCCTCGACGAAGGCCCGAGAAGGTCCCGAAGGCCCCGTTCCTTGATATCGGCCTCCCAAGCCAGCAGGTCCATCGCCCACCGGGACTCATCGATGGGTCCCGCGTCCGCAATGAGCCGCGCGGAAAGGAGGAACGTCTGCTCGGTGTCATCGGTGACCTGTCCGGGCCGCAAACCGTCCGCGACCGGATGATCGTCGTACGGCGCCACAAAGGTGGTGATCTTGCCGTAATGGTGGCAGATTTCGGCGACTGACAAAGTCTGGGTCGGCATTCCCAGCGCGTCTCCGACGGCCAGGCCGGTCAGGGCGGCGCAGGCACGGTCAAGACTCCGGCTCATGTTTCCCGTTCGCTCTCAGAACTCGATGTGCAGACCGAAGAGGTCCGGGTCGAGGATGCTTTCGACATATTCGATGACCGTATGATCGGCGGCCCGGGTCAGCCGCCGCAGCCGCAACATCGGTTCACCGGGCGAGCGGGCCATCAACTTTGCGTCCGGGGCCGACAGTTCAACCAAAACGTTTGCCCACTGCACGCCGCTCTGGACCGTCAGGCCCCGCGCTTTCAGGGTCGCGTTCAAAGATCCGTTCAGCAATCCGTGTTCCGGAACGCCCTCCAGTTTCTCGCGCCACGGCAACCGGCTGCGTTCCAGGGAAACACCCTGGCCCGTATCGTCACGGACACGCAAGCGATCCGCGATCAGGCAGTCGGCGCCCTTCGAAACCGGACTATCCCGCAGTTCCATGGAGCCGCGAACCAGGAGCAGAACCCGCGTCGACATGTGCACGTCACCGGATGCCAGCGCCACGCTCCAGCCGGCGCGATCATCGATGGTCCTGCCGTCAAACGTGACGAATGAACCGATTCCGTTCGTCGTGGTGATCAGGCCCTTGCAGGCAAGAATTTCCAGGCTCTTGCGCACGGTGTTCCGGCTGACGGAGAAGCGCTTGACCATGGCATTTTCACTGGCAAGCGGGTCACCCCGCCGGAGCGTGCCCGAGCGGATCTCGCTCTCCAGTGCATGGGCGATCCGGACTGATTTCGGCGCACCGATCATGCCGGAGCCTGTATCACGCTGTTCAAGCCTGTCCATACATGTTCAATTATAAGCCTTGCTTCACCGGGTCAAGAAAATCCATCGGCGGGAGGATTGCACTTGAGCATGGTACTTCGAGTCCTGTTGCCTTTCATTTAAGGAGTTGACGGGGTCGATTCCGGTGGGGGTGAAATGACACTCCAAGCATATCGTCTTCTCTTCTCGTCGCATTGACGCTCGATTGTCCGCGCATTTGATCCTTGGCGCCGCGAGAACGCACATTGGCCCCGCGTGCCCGTGCCTTTGCCACGTCGAGGGCTGAATTCTTGCTTATTCCGAAGTTACGGGCGATCGAGCGGTAACTCCGTCCCTCGCTGACGGCCTGACGGACCTTCGGCACGAGCCTGTCTGTTTTTGGCCGCTGCCCGGTTGGCGGCCGAGTTTCTCCCCCGCACTTTCGCCGCGGCCAGCCCGGATGTCACACGCTCACCAATCAGGTTGCGCTTGAATTGGGCGATCCGCGCAGCTTCGAATCAGGCCCGCAGAACTCCTTTGTCAAAGGGTGCATTGCGCGCGACAAGGAAGCCCTCCTCGTCAATGGAATCCCGCAACTCGGGCCACATTTGCGGAAACGTCGGGCTGTTTCGAACATCGCTCCAGGTCAGGCCGTGGATGCAGGTAAAGACGAAATCCTTCCGTGGCGGCCGTACCAGCCGGCGGTAGGTTTCGGTGATGCGGCCATTCTCGACGAGCGCAACTCCAGCCGAACAGGCGCTATCGCGCCAATGGTCGGAAGTCTCGAAATCGATCGCAGCGAATGTTTCCATCACCGAACCTCTTGCAGAACACATCGATCCAATGGGACCATTCCAGGATCAGGCAATTTCGGGGGCGATCAACCTGAACCAGGAACCGTCGCTCTCGTACGGAACCGGAGGGGTGGCACCATGGTGCTTCAGTCTGCTTCGCACCTCCGAAAACGCCTTGAATGCTCTCAGCCGAATCGAAAATCCATTTGTGCGGGATTGGTACCCACAGGAATGGCGCACCAATTCACGGCGCACGTGGAGGTCCAGGCTGGCACGGTCAACTCATTCTTAAACTCGTTTCCTGACCTGTAGACGCAAAATTGACCGAAAAATCGGTCAAACCCACAGTTTCTTTATTGATGTTCTCCTTTTGTTCCGTTACTCGGTTGGAATATTTCCAACTCGAAAGGCTCCGGCGTGACGCGCTTTCCGAAGGACCATGACAGGAAAATTGCCGATTTGTTCGGACGACCGCGTGGGTTCGAATTTGAACCCCCGGATAGCCACTTGGCCAGATGGAATTCGATTGCCAGGTTTTCGCAAACCCGAAGATTCTCGTGACCTCCAAAGCGTGTTCCACTGCCGACCAAATTCTAAAGGAGGGAGTTACGATGCTCGACGGGTCCTCAGACCTTGTCACGGGAAACAGCCGGCCGTATCCGCCGATAACGAACAAGGCCGCAGAGATTTCTTACTCGCTGGCGTATCGCTCACTCGATGCCGATGCCCGTTGCGTCCTTGTTGCCGCTCTTCCAAAGCTCGCCGCAAACAACATCGGCGAGAAATCGACCGGAATATCCGACGCGATCACGGTGTCGGCCAGCGAATTCGGCGCCATGTGGAAATTGAACGAGCCCGCGCAGGCATTCGCCAGGCTGATCCGCGGCTGCGAAGTCCTGAAAAAATCAACCGTCAGGTTCAGGTGGTATCCGGAGCCCGGTGTTCAATGCATCCACGACTCTTCCTGGCTCGTCAGCAGTTACTGCCTGGAGAATTCAGCCGAAATCGGATTGAGTTTCGTACCCCTCTCCACCGGTTCGCTGAGACGGCTTCTTCAGGAGATTCGTACCGACGAGGAGCTGGCTTTCGTCTGACCACCGAGCCACGCTGCCCGAAAACGTGACCGGGGTCTCCGTGCGGCGGACCGATACAGATGCCGACGGGACTTGAACACGCGCGACGCGCGGTTTCATGAGGGTCCGGTTGTCCGGGTGTTGATGTCTCCTTTCGGTTTGAGGGACCGGCCGGAGGCTGGTCCTGACGGGCGCAGTCTGGACTGCGGCCGCGGAAAGTCGGATCAAACAGAAGGATGAAAGCGAGCGATTCCACTCTTTGGACCCGTGGGTTTGATTTCGCGAACGCGATCGCGGAGATCGTGCCCATTCGCAAATGCGCCAGCCGCGCGCGTTGCTTCTGCAACGGGATTTGCCGGACCCGGGGTGTTGGCCGGCTTCCGATCTGTCCGAACAAGGGTACGCGACTGCTCCCCACTCAGCCGGCGGACGCGTCTCGGAGGAAGTGTTCGATGGCGTTGGCATAGTAACGCAACATGTCCCGCTCGCCTTCATTCGCGCGGTACAGCCCCTCCGTCTCTGTCACGAAGTGCCGGAGTGCCAGCATGCGTGTGCCAACAGTGACGGCGTAGTCGCGGTCGGCCCGGGGCATGTGCACATAGGCACCCCGTTGCTCCAGCCTGTCGATCAGCGTCTGGGTCCGCCTCTTGATCTCCAGCAGATCGAGCACCTCGCTCTCCGAATCGACGAACACCGACGCCACCAGAGATACGGGCAACACCGGGATCGCTGCCGCAACTGCTTGCAGCAGCTCGCCGCCGAGCCGCTCCACGGCCGCGTGGCGGGCTTCCGGTCCCAGCGCGCGAAAATCGATTTCGCGGTCTTTCGTATATTCGCGCATGGAGACCGGCGTGGCAAAGTTCACGCATGCATAGCCGAAACGGTACCAGCGCCGGCGGATAATGAGGCTTGCATTGTGGGCGGCGAAGCGGAGCGCGGTGACCAGCACCCGCAACCTGCTGCGCCTGGGTTCGCCGTGGACGGGTTGGCGCACCAGCATGCGGTCCTCGAGAACGCGATCGTAGTTGATCCCCACCGGCACAAAGACGACATCGCGGGCGCCCTCCGGATCGAAGGAGGAAACCATGTAGCCGATCAGGCCGACCTTGGGTTTGCGCAGGCGGCCGTCCCTGCTGAGGCCGCCTTCGGGATAGACGGCCTGGACCACGCCGCCGGCGGTCGCCGCCTGCACGTAGCGCGCAAGCACCAGACGGTAGAGACGGCTGCCGGAGCCGCGGCGGACGAAGTAGGCGCCGAGCGAGCGCACGAGTGTCCGGAGCGGCCAGACCTGCGCCCATTCGCCGACGGCGTAGCTCAGCGCCGAGCGATGCGCCGCCATGTAGGCGACCATCACATAGTCCATGTTGCTGCGGTGGTTCATCACGAAGACAACGCTGGCGCCGGGTTCGATGCGGGCAAGCGCCTCATCGTCGGAAAACCCCAACCGCACGCGGTAAAGGAGCTGCACCGTGCGCCGCGCGAGGTAATAGCCGACGCGGAAATAAGCCCAGGCATTGAAAGACGGCACGATCTCGCGGGCATAACGATGCACCTGCCGGCTCAACACTTCGCGCGGGGTACCGGAGGCCTCGGCCTCGGCTTCGATCGCTTTCATTACCTGCGGATCGTGCCTGAGCCGGTCGATGAGCACGCGGCGCCGGGTTTGCTGGAATGCCGGGATCTGCAGTTCCAGCCGCACATTGACCTCCTCGATCACGCGGTTGAGGCGGCGGTGCAGGAACCACCGTGCCCCGGGCATCAGGATCCGGTCAAGCACTGCCCAAAACGCCAGCGCACTGACCACGGCGACGACCCAAAACGGTAGGGTGATTGAGCCGGTCATGCCCGGCACAGGTGGGCAAGTGTCGGGATTGCGGCGATGCCGGGCGGACTGCAGGCTCCCCTCCGAAGGTGCTTTCCCGGCAATGGGGTCGATTCCGGATGGGAGCGAAATGGTACTTTACGCATCTGGTCTTCACTTCTCGTCGCATTCACGGTCGATAGTCCGCGCATTTGATGCCGAGCGCTGCGAGAATGCATATTCATCCGGCTTGCCTCTGCCGAATTACCGCGTCAAGGTCGGAATTCTTGCTGACCCCGAGGTCACGGGCGATCCAGCGGTAACTTCGTCCCGCGCCGACGGCCTGAAGGACATTCGGTGCGAGCCCGTCCGGTCTTGGCCGCGTCCTGGTTGGCACCCGGGCTTCGTCAACCGTGCCTTCGCCGCGGCCAGCCCCGATTTCACGCGCTCGCTGACCAGGTCGCGCTCGAATTGGGCGATCCATGCAAGCATCGTGGCCATCATCCGGCCATGTGACGTATCGAGTTCGAAGGTCATGCCGTTCATTGCGACGACCGGGACCTGCCAACCTGTGCAGCTTGGCGAGCAGATCCTGTGTCGACCGCCCCATCGGGAAAGCTCGGAATGAGGTATGAAAAACCGTGTTTCGGCATCAAAAGACGTTGCCTCCAAACATGGATACTTGCGGCAGGAGATTGAAATGCGGCTCGACAAGGTCGAACTGACGATCCGTTTCACCGGCACCGTCGCCGGCGGCAATCCCCGCGAGTTCACCCAGACCGGGAAGGAAGAGCACGAAATCGCCGAAGCCTGCACCCGGACGATCAAGAACAGCATCATCTGCTGGAACAATCTTTACCTCGCACGGCAGCTCTAACGTTCGCCTGACCCTGAAGCGAGAGATAACCTGCTCGGCATGATCGCCGATCGTTCGCCCATGTCATGGGCGCACATCAACATGATCTGCGCGTACGATTTCTCCGACGGAAAACTCCGCGATGCCCTCGGAATCCTCCCCCTGACGTCGGTTGCCTGAAATGGCCCCGGAATCGGGGGCCGAAGCGCTCGAACGTTCAGGCAAATCCAGCGTTATATCGCATTCCCCGTGGGACTTAATGTACCTTCATGCAGAGGAACCCAGAGATGGCCGACGTCGGAACGCGCCCAGGCATGCCACGTGGCCGGCCCAGGATGGATGTGGTGCATCCCGAAGATCACCTCGGCAAACTTGTGGGGCGGCGCGTCGACCCACATCCTGGTAGATCGCCCGACGGCTTTCCTTGCGTCTGGCCTGTGCCGACATGGTCCCCGTTTTTCCCGTTGCCCCAAAATGCCGATCCGCTTGTTTCACGCGCCGTCATCCGCCTTTCCCGCGCCTGCAATCGCCTCGGGCCAGAGAGCGTCGAGCGGGAAGGTGATGGCATCGAAAGGAGGAAGAGAGACCGGCGCGTCATCGGCGAGCGTGGCCAGCAGCAGCCACTGCCCCTCGCGCAACTCGAAGGCCTCAAGCGTTCGTGCGTCGGGATCGACGAACCAGAGATGGCCGACGCCTTCGCGGGCATAAAGTGCCCGCTTCTCGTTCACATCCAGCCGCCGTGTAGAGGGCGAGAGCACCTCGCAGACCCAGTCCGGCGCGATCGTGCAATAGGCCGCATCCGGGTATTCGGGCATCGTCTCGCGCCGCCAACCGGCGAGGTCGGGAACCACGATGTCTTCGCCCAGATGCAGTTCCGGTTCGTCGATGATCCACCAGCCGCCGGGGCCGCCAACTCCGGGATTGAAAGGGCCATCGAGGCGGCCGCCGAGACGCGAACTCGCCCAGGCATGGCGCATGGCCGGCCTCGGATGGGTATGGAGCGTGCCGGCGATCACCTCGGCAACCTTGTGGGGCGGCGCGTCGAGCACGTCCTGGTAGGTCGCCCGGCGGGTCTCCTCGCGTCTGGCCTGTGCCGTCATGGTTCCAGTCCTTTCCCCTACCCCATTAAATGCCGATCCGTTCGACTTCATCAAGCGAAACCTGCTCCTCGCGGCCGTCGTAGAGACGCGTCGTCTCCGTGCGGGCGTGCCCGGCAAGGTACTGCGCAACCTCGACGCGTGCATCGGGATGCTCCAGGTATGCCGTGATCCCGGTCGCCCGGAGACTGTGACAGCCGATGTATCCCGAGCTGATGAC
>JAPOVX010000202.1 GCA_026707935.1 Paracoccaceae bacterium | reverse complement strand
CGCTCTACGGCAACCTGGGCCGTTTCCAGGCGGCGGGCGTGGATGTTGCGCTCGTTGCGGAATAAATCAAGTGATCACCTCGCCATCAGGAACCGTTTTCACGGCCGGCTGGCGCAACAATGTCCGGTCGTTCGCCATCACCAGCGGCTAAACTGATCTTCACGTCCCGGCTGGGCATCTGCTATCGTAATCGTGTGCTTGCGGGAACCCGGACGGTCATGCGCGCCATGCCCCGGCATGGCATGGCCTCCTCAAGGTGCGCCCTGTTCTCGAAAGAAATCTATCGCCCGGCTTCGAGCATAACCCGCGGCCTCAAGGCCGGGGCAAGTCAATCAATGTTGTCCAGGTGATCGATGACGGTGACCTTCGATACGCGTGAACTCCTCGCGCCTGCCTTCAGGTGCCCAGAACCCGGTGGGCATGGTCTGCGACACCAAGCAATCGAGCGTCACTGAATCGTGGTGCGATCAACTGGATGCCCAACGGAAGACCGTTTCCCGACTGTCCAACCGGAATGGCCACGCAGGGGACACCAAGCAGGTTCCACATTCGCGAGAACAGCGGATCGCCGGTGGCGTCCAGGCCTTCGGGAGCGGCTCCGGGTGCCGAGGGAACCAGGAGCGCATCGACGTCGCGAAAGAGCTGGCCGAACATGGCGTTGGCCAAATTTCGAATCTCGAGGGCTTTGCCGTAGGCGGCTTCGTTCACCTCGCGGCCGGCTTCGACCAGGGCGGCAAACTGCGGGCTGATCCGGTCACCGTAAGTGTCGAATTCATGCGACCGGTCGCGGGCGGCATCGTACGCCATGACAGTTTCCTGTGCGGAAGTCAGTTTCGAAAACAACGGTGGGTGCGCGACCTCAAGTGTTTCCATGCCGGTTTCGGCCAGACGCGCCAATGCGCGGGTACAGGTGTCCCGCATCTCGATTTCGCCATCCTGCCAGTGCGGGCCCCGCATGAGGCCGATGCGCGGCAGGGTTTCGCCGAAATCCGGTGGGTTCGGCGGTTCGGTGCCGGTCAGAACGGCGCGGGCGAGCATTAGGTCGTACGGATCGCGCGCCATGACCCCCAGGGCGTCGAGCGACGATGACAGCGTCATCACCCCGGACAGGTCGAAACTTCCTGTCGTCGGCTTGAACGCAACAACGCCGCAGTACGCTGCCGGCCGGATCAGCGAACCGGCGGTTTGTGAGCCGAAGGCCAGCGGCACCATGAAATCCGCCACTGCGGCCGCCGATCCCGAGGAGGATCCGCCGGGAGTATGTTCCGGATTATGCGGGTTTGCCGTCTTGCCCGGCCAAAAATAGGCAAACTCCGTCGTCACGGTCTTGCCGACGGGAATGGCGCCGGCATCGAGGAACGCCTGCACGCATGCAGCGTTCTTCTCAGGATAGCGCTTTGCGTAGGGCTCGAAACCCCAGCCGGTCGGCATGTCCTGCGTGTCGATGATGTCCTTGACGACGAACGGGACGCCATGGAGCGGGCCGCGAGCCGGTAACCGGTCGGCTGCACCGGCCCGTTCCATGGCACGTTCCGCGTCGAGGAACTGAAAAGCGCCGATAACGCCTTCGCGAGCTTCGATGCGTGCAAGATGCGCTGCCATGACCGCGCTGGGGGTCGTTGAACCTTCTCGGATCAGCCGCGCCAGTTCATGTGCCGACATGCGGTTTAGCTCATTCATGGATCAAGCGCGTCCAGGGCGGCGGAAAAGGGTGCGACAGGCATATTGTAGACGCCGCCGCCCAGGCGGCCCGCCTTCCCCTGACTGTCAAGGATACCCAGACCGACCACAGGCCCGGCCTTTTGTGCGACTACTGCGCGCGCCGTACTGCCCAACTCGACGCCCAGGTTGCGGAAGTTGGGATGCGCTCCAACCGACAGGCTCGAACTGCGCGCCAATGCGTCATCGGGCAGGTATGGGCCGAGGTTCTTTAACTGTTCGGGAGAAAGCGCGATCGCCATGGCGCCAAGTCCGAATGCCTCGACAACGGCGCTATCGCCGATGGCGCCAAGGGCACGGTCACCCGGCAAATCCACGTCGAATTTCCCGATGGGTGGAGAGGCTTTTGTCGTGAACCATTGACCCGAAAGACCGGAGATCTGGATTCCCACCTCGCGCCCGTTGCCGCCGGCAGCGGTGACAAAACTCGATCCTTCGATGCCTTCGGCCAGCTTCATCATGATCTTGGTGGCTGCCATCCAGAGGTTGAGGAAAAGCGAGGACGACGAGGCCATGAACTCCAGCACGTCGTTGTCGGAAATGCCGTTTTCAGTGCGGTCGGCCAGTTCCGCAACCAGTGCCGAAGTTGAGACCGGGGTCCGCCCATGACAATCGTCGCCAACGGCCAGGCCCGCCACCGCCAGCGGGACCAGGGCCAGGCCTTCCGCCAGCCCTCCCTCCAGCACGTCCAGAAACCGGGTGTTGAGCCAGCGAACATGCTCCAGCACGGCCTCTGACCGAAGCCCCAACCGCATCGACGGCCGTGAACCGCCGTTAATGGGTGTGAAAACCCGGTGCTGGCCATGCCAGGCATCATAGACGGCGTGCAGCGGCATCGACGCGGAGACCACCGCGGCGAGCGGGACCACCACATCATGGTCCTGCGCCGGTTCGAGGATGATCTCACCCCTCGATATCATCGCCCCGGCCTGATCGAAATCGCGGGCGATACCCTCGAAAACGGCGGCGACGCAGGCGGAATTGAAGATCGGCGCGGTGATGAGATCCGGTGTCGCGAATGCGGGACCCGCATGCAGCAGAACGTTTTCGGCCAGCCCCAGCGCATCCTTTCCAGTGTTGAACCGGTTCCAGACCGGCTGGGTCGCCATAGCCCTGTCGAATGCCAGCCGGTCGGCAGGGTGAACCATCAAGCGACCTCCGGCGGGATGACCCAGGTTTCCGAAAAATAGAGAAAGGCGGTCGTCGTCTCGAAACCAGCCTGCACCCTGGTCCCCACCGCGCCGGGGAGCGTGTGGCCGTTGACGATGATTTCTGCGCTTCGCGCCGGCACCAGCAGGGTGAACATGGTGTGTTCCCCTGTGCCGACCTGATCTGGGGTAAGTTCCAGTGCGCGCGGGGGCTCCAGATCTTCCCAGACCAATTCCACGGCCAGGCCGCCACCAGCGACCGTTTCGGTATAACGATGTCCCATCGGATCGCCTGCCGAGCGCACCGTCTGCGCGTGTACCTCCTGAAGGGTGGCAAACGCGGGGGCATTGGCGAAGACGGCCAGCTTGCCGATAAAATTCTCCTTCAGAAACGAGGTAAGCGCGGCGTTATCCGACATGATCGCATTGGGCGCCCGGGGCGTTCCCGCGACCGCGCCCGGTGTGCCGTAGAGCAAAAGCACCTGTCCCTGGCCGACCGGCGACCACGCGACGCGAAAGAACAGCGCCATGGCCGAGAAGTCGCCGTTTGGGCCCTTGAGCAAAATGCCGGGATTCTCGCCCGTCCAATCCACGGTTCCGGGCGTGACTGGTTCGTTGAGAGGCATCAGCTTTCCTCCTGCGGTGTGACCCAGGTTTCGGAAAAGGCCAGAAAGGCGGTGGACATCGTGCGACCGAAAAACTGCCGGTCGGCGACCTGTCCGCGCAATTTGGTGCCATTGATCCTGACTTCGGCTGCCTTCGCTTCGAGGAACACCGAATACATCTCGTGCGCCTTGGTGGCGGAATTCTCTTTCGTAACCTCCACCGGCAACGGCGGTCCCAAGTCACGCCAGATCAGCTCGAGCGTTACGCCCGAGCCCCTCAGGGTCTCGGAATAGCGGCTTTTCAGATCGCCCGGGCGCTTTTCGACGCTGTCGCAATCGAGCCATGCCATGGCGCCAAGCCCCGCCTTGCCGATGAATGTGGGCATCCTTGTCACCCACCCTTCCACAATCCAGCGCATCAGGCGCTGGTTGTCCGTCATGATCAGGTTCGGCACCTCTGGCCAGCCCCTGGGCTCGTCCGGAGCGCCCAACACCAATCCGGCATTGCCGCGTCCATGGTGCGACAGGACCACGCGAAAAAACAGGGCGAGCACGTCGTATCGCGTGCTGGCGGGGTCATTCCTGAGATAGATTCCCGGGTTTTCGCCGGACCACTCGACCCGGCCGGGATTGATCGAAGTCCGATTCATGCCCATCCTTCCTCGTATTCTTTCAATGCGGTTTCGATGTGAGCGCGGCGGGCCTTGCCGGTCAGGTGATCGCCGGATCTGAGGATGTCAGCCACCTTGAAAGACACTTCCTTCAACAGCGCGCCGTCTTCGCGGCCCACCTGCCTGGGAATGCGGAGCACGGTGTCACCGGCATAGGTCGGGATTATCCCTTCGACAGTGTCAGTCGGCTGTGGCGGACGCTCGCCGCTTTGCAGCGCCCGGATCGCGTTGCGCAACATCCGCCGCACCTTGGCCACGCCGCGATCGCTGAACGACAGGTTCTCGCGCGCATGAACATTGATTGGGCCCTGGCTGACCCATGCGTCGTAATCGCCGGGATCACGCTGACGCATCTCGTAGGGCCGGTCCGGACCCTGGCCATAGAAATCGGTCTTGCCGAATCCTACCTGGCTGCGGTCGGTCAAACCGCGCGGGTCGTCTTTGAACGATGCGTCACGGAAGTGGCGCCAGGCGATAACCATGGTGGTGGTGTCGTCAATCGGCGTGACCCACCTGGTCAGGCCGCCGCGCCCGAAATGGCGCGACCGGTCCGGCACCGGGAAATGGCCGCCATTCTGAGTGAACGACGGCAGCATGTGATCGTGAACCCGCACCCAGACGAAGTCGCCATCACGGCGGACATTGGTATAGAATTCGCCCGTTGCACACTCGTGAAACTCGATCATCGGCATGAACGCGAATGACTCGTGAAACTGAACGCGCGCGGCCCGCGTGTGCAGGTAGACCACATGGAACGGATCCCAGGCGTTTTCCATCACCTGGAGCCAGTTGCAGGGTGACTTGATGAGATAGGGCACAAGTTCGTCGCCTTCGTCATCGAAGGTATCCATGACAGGAAACGGGGGTTGTTCGGCGTTCGGGCCCATATAGGCGAATGCCAACCCCTTGTATTCAACCACCGGGTAGGCCCCCAGGCGGGCCTTCTTCCTGACCTGGCTCGCAGGGGGTTCGCACGGAGTTTCCAGGACGGTACCGTCCAGTCCGTATTTCCAGCCATGATAGGAGCAGCGGATGCCGCCTTCTTCGATGATGCCGAATTCCAGGCTCATGTTCCGGTGACAGCAATGCAGATGTGTCAGGCCCAGTTTGCCTTCCTTTTTCTCGCGGAACAGCACGAGATCTTCGCCGAGAATGCGGATGCGATAGGGCAAATCGTAAATCTGATCCGTCATCGCAACCGGCATCCAGTACCGCCGCAAGTATTCTCCACAGGGCGTGCCGGGGCCGACTTCCGTCAGTTCGGAGTCGTGTTCCTGGGACCAGACGGCCTGCAGGTCGTGGCCGCGGAACTTTCCTTGGGGAGGCTGGAGGTTGTCAGCCATTGGTTCTTGAATCCTTCTGCATGTGTTCTGACCAAACCCGGGCGGTCAGGGAAACGGGTCAGGCACCGCTTGCAGACCGGTCCAGACCGACTTGCCCTGGAGGAACTCGCGAACGGCGTGGGGGCCCAGTTCGCGTCCATAGCCTGACAGCTTGACGCCTCCGACCGGGCTGCCCGGATCGACGCTGCGATAGTGATTCAGGTAGACAGTGCCGGCTTCGATCAGGTCAGCGATGCGGGCGGCCCGGTCCGGGTCGGCAGTCCACACGCCCGCCGCAAGACCGTAGGCGCTGTCATTGGCTTGTGCAATGGCGTCTTCCTCGCTCTCGAATGTCGAGATGGCCAGAACCGGTCCGAACACTTCATCGCGCCAGATCGCCATGTCCCGCGTGACCAGGTCAAAAACGGTGGGACCGACAAAAAAACCGGTCATGTCCCTTGTGCTCTCCGTCCCATCGAGAAGGCAGCGTGCACCGTCGGCCTTGGCCTGCGTGATCATCGCGCGGACTTTCTCCAGATGGGGCGCGTTTGCGAGCGGCCCGACCTGGGTGGCCGGATCCACCGGATCGCCCATTTTCAGGCGGCGCGCACGATCCAGGATCCGTTCGGTCAGCGTGTCCTTGAGCGACGCTTCAACGACAAGGCGCGAACCGGCGACGCAGGTTTGCCCGTTCGACAGGAAAATTCCCGACAGGATGCCGTTGACTGCGTTGTCAAGATCGCAATCGGCAAACACCAGTTGTGGCGACTTGCCGCCCAGTTCCAGCGTGGTTGGAACAACGCGTTTGGCGGCTGCCTCGGCGACCCTGGCTCCACCTGAATCGGATCCCGTAAATGTCACCTTGCGCGCGAGGGGATGGCGTACCAATGCGTTACCGACCTCGTGTCCATATCCCGTCACGACGTTCAACAGGCCGGATGGAAGACCCGCGGCATGCGCCAGACTGGCGAACTGCAGCGTTGATGCCGAGGCCAGCTCCGAGGGTTTGACGACCACCGAGTTGCCCGCTGCCAGTGCCGGAGCAAGTTTCCAGGCAAGAATCATCAGCGGTGAATTCCAGGGAGTGATCGCCACCACGACACCGTAAGGCAGAAAATGTGTCGCACATTGGACCCCAGGTACCGAGACGTCCTGTTTTTCCGCCCTCATGTGACGCGCCTGTCCGGCAAAATGCCGATACCAGCAGTGCAGCCCCGCGAACTGTCCGCGTATTTCCGAAATGCGCTTGCCGTTGTCTCGAATTTCCGGCCCGACAAGCTCTTCCCAACCCGTCTCGATCCCGTCGGCAAGTTGATCCAGTTTGTCTGCGCGGTCGCTTGCGGACAGGCGCGACCACCGGCCGAACGCCGCGCGCGCCGAGCGCATAGCGCGGTCCGCATCGTCCTCGCCACACCTGGCGATTTTACACCATGCTTCCCCGGTTGCGGGGTCAACACTCTCGATAACCGGCCCGTTCCAGGGCACGAATCTTCCGTCGACGAATGGCGTGAACGCCTTCACCGACGGAGCTCTGTCAGGGACCGCGCGGCGGAGTAAATGGCTGCTTTTGGCGAAAAACAGCAGGCAAACCCTGTGTCGACTGACGCGACGACAATTGATCGCCGGCCAATCTTGTCTGCGATAGTCATGCGGGCCCTCTCGGAAAAGGTATCGGGCGTTCTTTGATGCCTAATATATAATTTTTTTGAAATCCACTTGTCAATGACCTGACAAGATGTGATGTATAAAACGGTTCAAACAAGGGTTCGGTTGCGGATGCTCCACGCAAAGGCAGGGATCGCGCAGATACGACCGCACATGCGGGGTGGTCACGACGAAAGCCTGCCTCCGATCACGGTGGCGTTGAATTCGAATGAAAACGCCTATGGTCCGAGCGCGAATGCCCTTGCGGCGGCGCGCGCGGCGGTCAGCAGCTTCGAGCGCTATCTCGAGAATCCCGGGCGGATCCTGGCCTCTGCGCTGGCCGACCGGTTCGACCTGGACGCCCGGAGGATTGCGATCGGCCCCGGCTCCGACGGCCTGCTGGCGCAACTTGCACGAGCCTACCTGGGGCCAGGATCCCAACTTGTCCGCAGTGCCAACGGCTACCTCAAGGTTCCGAACTACGCCTACGCCAACGACGCCGAGGCGGTCTCGGTCGAAGACGACTGCTTCAGACCCTCGGTCGATAACATGATCGCGGCGCTGAATGAACGGACGCGCATCGTCTACCTGGCGAATCCCGAGAACCCGGCGGGCACACACGTCAGCGGGAAAGAAGTTCGCCGCCTTCACGCAGCCCTGCCTGATAATGTGCTCCTGGTGATCGATAGCGCCTACGAAGAGTACTGCGATGGACAAGGCTACGAGTCCGCGACAAGGCTGGTGGAAGAAGCGGACAACGTGGTCATGTGCCGGACATTCTCGAAGATTTTTGGTCTCGCCGGTGCGCGCGTCGGCTGGCTCTACGGCCCAGAGCAGGTCGTCGACACCGTCAACCGCATTGGCCTGACATTTCCGGTTGCCTCACCCTCGGTTGCAGCCGCTGTCGCGGCACTGGAAGACGCGGTTCACACCGAATTCGTCGCCCGGGCGAATGAACAGGAACGGCGATGGATGACGGCCGAGATGGAGGCTTTGGGCCTCTCGGTGGTTCCAAGCCAAACGAACTTCATACTTGTCCATTTCGGGAGCAAAGAGAAAACGGCCGAAGTTGCGACCGCGGCATTGCGGCGCCAGGGCATCGCGCTCCGTCGGTTTGCCTCGCCCGCATACAGGGAACATGTCCGAATTACGCTTGGGCATCATCATGACCTGGCGGCGGCTCGCGATGCACTTTTCAACTTTCTCGAAGGAGCCGCCTGATGCTGGCTGGCTCAGACACCGAAATTCCCGGGATTGCGCGCCCGTCAGGCGCGAGGATCATTGCCCAAATTAAAAAGGCCGGCGTGCGGGAAATCGTGGCGTTGCCTGATCTTGTGACGAGCGATGGGTTGCTTTGGCCGATCTCCAGGGATCCCGAACTTCGGCTGACGCGCGTGTGCAAAGAGGACGAGGGCGTCAGCATTTGCGGCGCCATGTCCTACAACGGTACCCGCGCCTTGCTCTTGATGCAGCAGACCGGATTGATGGATTCGCTGAATGCGATCCGGGCGATCGGCGTCGACTATGGGTTGCCCGTCGTCATGATGGTCGGCCTCCAGGGAAAGGAACCGCATCTGCATCCTGAAGCGTCGTCAGCCTATGGCGTGCGCATCGTTCGTCCGGTTCTGGACGCGATGGAGCTATCGCACTCACTGATCGAAACCCCCGGCGACGAGGCCCACATCGCGCAGGCCATCGACGCATCCTATGCGGCGTCGCGGCCGCATGTGTTTCTGGTCGGCCGCCCGCCGGTGGCGCCATGACTCTCCGCCGTGACGACGCTCTGCGGGCCCTGATTCCGCATGTCAAAGACGATGACATCGTCGTCGCCGTCTATCAAAGCTGCTTTGACTGGCTTGCCTTGTGCCCGCGCCCGCTGAACTATGTCGCCGTCGGGGCAATGGGGCAGGCTTCGTCCCACGGGTTCGGGCTCGCCCTGGCCAATCCCGATCGGACAGTGATCGTTCTGGATGGCGATGGCAGCCTGCTCATGAACCTCGGCTCGCTGGTGTCGATAGCCGACGCCGCGGTGACAAACTTCTACCATTTCCTGTCTGTAAACCGAACCTACGAAGTGAATGGAGCACATCCTGTGCCCGGGGCCGACAAGGTCAACTTCGAAGACATGGCGCGCGCAGCAGGATACGCCGGCGCGCAGAGTTTTGATGATCTGGACAGTCTTGCGGCCGCCCTGCCCGAGGTGCTGCGCACCCCTGGACCGCAGATGTCCGTGCTGAAGATTGTCCCGGGAGACGCGTATCCGCGTGACTATGCGTACATTCACAGTGCCGAAGCACGCCAAAGCTTCAGAACGGCCCTCAACAGGCGCTGACCGCGGCCGTCACCGTACGCTGGCACCCAATCCGTGACGCCGGCGGAAGAAACGGTTCGATCAATGCCCGCCCTTCATCGGTCAAATCGGTTTCAAGGCGCTCTCCGTTTCGGCCGCGAGTCCCTTGCGCGGCCGCGTTCAAGGACTTGTGGACTTGCTCGTCTGTCATCAAAAATCCGACTCGGAAAACCACATTTCGCGAGGCTGCGATCTCTCAGGTCGAGCTCTTGGGCCTGCAGCGCCACAACGACAAGCCGCGGCCACCGGCATCTTTTGCGTTGGTCGCAGCCCGGCGATGCCGCCTTGATCTCCGAATGTCGAGGTCCGATACAACGATCATGAAAATAACGTTCAAGCAGATTGATGCCTTTCGTGCCGTCGTCTCCGCCGGTTCCGTAACCGCGGCAGCGGAAGTATTGGGGACATCTCAACCCGCGGTCAGCCGGCTGGTATCCGACCTTGAAAGGGAAGTGGGCTATCAGCTTTTCAAAAGGGTGGGCAGGCAGCTCGAGCCAACGGAGGAAGCGCGGCTCCTCGTAAAAGAGGTTCAGCAGGCTGTCACCGGGATGAGCCACATAAAGGACGCCGCGGCCGAGATCGGTACGTTCGGCCATGCACGTCTGAGCATCATTACCTCGCCGTCCTTTTCCTCCTACATCACACCCGAGTTGATTGTAGAGTTCGCCTACGCCTGCCCGAATGCGAAGGTGACATTCGACATCGGTCAAGACGATGCTACCGTCGAGTGGATGGTCATTCAGAGATTTGACTTCGGGATCAGATTATCGAAGCCGACAAACCCGACAATCGAGAGCCGCCTGATCGACGAAAACCCGCTGTTCTGTATAGTTCCCAAGGGTCATGAACTGGCGAAACGTGACGTTGTTCGGCCCAGGGATTTGGCTGGCGAGCGGTTGATATCGTACATGGCGAATTCGCACTTCCAGATCCAACTGGACGAACTGTTCCGGCGGCACGGGATCGAAAACGACCGGAAATACGAATTCAGGACAACCAGTGCAATTCGCGGACTGGTCGCACGTGGCCTGGGTGCAGCGATTGTCGGCAGCTGGATTGAGCCCAGGCAGTTCCTTCCTGATTGCATCGCGATTCCATTCGAGTCGGCGTTAAAGATCCAGGCGTTCCTGTTCTGGTCGAACCGGCGCCCACTTTCACCGGTGGCAGAAAAGTTCAGGAAGCTCGCGGAAAAACGATTCATGTCCTGTTGAATTGCAACGTTCGAAAGCACTTGCGCCGCCTTCGTTGCACAACAAGACCCGAACGCTCACCTGGCACAACCAATGGTTCGTCACGAAAATACCGCCATATTATCAGGATTCGGAAGCAGGGTCCGGTTCCACATGCCCGTGCCGGGCGGCAGGTGGCTCATGGCTGATCTCGATGCCGAGTTCGCGTGCGAGCATCTGCAACTCCACCTTCCATGACCGGACTCGGTTCCCATTATTTCCGTTGGAGCCGCCGCAGTCGGCAGTGACGAGAAACTTGCGGGCGTTGGGGTATCGCTCCTTCCCCAGGTGGTGCCACCAGCGCCGGATGCTCTCGACCGCGAACGCCGCCGTGTCGGAACTGACCCCGACATTGACCCAGCACGACTATCATCCAGATTGACGCGCGATCCGCGTCCGCAACCTGGTCGACGACCTGTACAGGCGGGGTGCCTACGATCTCGTTCGGGCTTTCGATGTGATCCTGCTGCCGTCCTTCGAGACCAGGGACATGAGCGCGAAGTCCGAGCGCAAGATCAGGACGAGGACCGTGCGCTCGATGCTGGACCTGGCGCATTGTCGGTTCAGGCAGAAGCTGGCCTGGATGTGCCGGAAGTACGGCAAACGGCTCGTCATCGCCAATGAGGCCTATACCAGCAGGACCCGTTCATGGG
>JAPOVX010000068.1 GCA_026707935.1 Paracoccaceae bacterium | reverse complement strand
ATAGTAGCCCTCTCAAATTGTCACATCATCGCGTGACTTGGTAATTCAGGCTAGGAGGCTATTGTCACCTTCAAGGGCCTGCCGGATCGCCTCCGCAAGGAAATGGGCCTCGCTTGCGCTTGCAGGGTTCTCGGCAAGGGAGACAAACGCCGTTGGCTGCCCTCGGGTTTCTGGTGTTGGACGGCGTGCCACGATCAGGGACTCATGAATGTTCGTGTTTTCAGAAAAGTAAATTCGCCGATTGTCATGGCTTGTCACAACCAGTTCAAGGTGAAACCGGTCCGGATCGACAAGCAGTTTCCGCTCATCCTTTCCACTGGCATTGGTGCATGCGGTAAAAGGTTTCACGATGCCAACAGTTCCTGAGCGCTTAAGCAAAACGTCTGCAATTGGGGTGAAAAAAGTGCCTATTGTGGATTGGTCAATAGCTTTCCGATGGACCTTGTCAGAGGTCTTTCTCGCAAGCGATATTTCATGTTTCTGTACCTTCTTGCGATCCGCCTTAGGCAAGCTGCGATTACGGATATCATTCCTGGTAAACGGCGGGTTCATAATTACAAGGTCACACGCCCCTTTGAGGTCCGGCGCCTCTTCCTTGTAACCCGACGCGGTCGCTCGCCTCTGACTGGTGTCCGGTGCCAACCCTGGAAGGAATCCGGCGTTGTCTACCAGAATATCAAGCGAGCCCGCACGTATGTCTCCGTTGCCATTCACTCCGTGCTGCATGTTGTAGAGATTCATTTTGTTGTAGTCGATCTTCGGCGCACTGAGCGTCAGCATGGAAGCAGCTAGATGAATGGCATGCCGATTGATGTCGAGCCCATGCAGCACGTCCTCGATCAGGCCCAAATGCAAGGCTGAAAGATCAAGCTCATCGCCACCGGCAGAACGAAACCGCTCTTCGATCGTGCGGGCAGCAGCCATGAGGAGCGTCCCCGTGCCGCACGCTGGATCGCAGACCGTTAGATTTGTCAATCTGTTTGCATCTGCCCAACTGCCGTCCACTACGGGCCAATTGGGCGGCAATGCAAGCTCGGCGAGCAAAACCGCCGCTGACGTGCTGGTATAGAATGATCCATCATACCGCGCCGTCTGCAATAATCCGTGATAGAGCGGGCCAGCATGGTCCAGTTGCAGCCCAAGGATTCTCGGCGCGCAATTCAGTACAGCCTCGATCAGGATCTCGAGCAAGCTGTTCGTGCGATGATCACTCGGTAGCCTATGAAGCACCGCAAGGGCAGGATCTACAACAGGCGCATAGTCTACTTCACGGATTCGTTGCCAGTTGTCGAGCAAAGCAGTTTGCTTGTTCGGTGCATTTCGTACAGCAATGAGCGCGTCTAGGCCCGATATCCGAATACCTTCACTACGCATGCGATTCTGCAACAGAGCCATGTTGGCGATGATAAGACAGGCTATGCGAGCGGGTCGCGGGTCAACGCTGCCTTTACCCGGATCCCATGGCAGTTCCAGTGTTTCAGCTAAATCCTGGCCTGTTGTTGAATCCAATTCTTCGCTCGCCGCGACAATGGCTCTCTGAAGGATGTCCGTGACCGCGTAGGTTTCGTTGGCGCCTACATCATCGGCGAGTATCGCCAGATCGGAAAGGCGTCCTTTTCGCCAGTGTCCGATCGTGCTCCCCTGACTAACCTTGACCACCAACAGATCGCGCGTACCTTCCAATGTTTGCCGTAGCGTTGCCTGTCGGTCTTCGCTTAGTTCCTCTGGGTAGCAAAGAGCGATAGCATTCCAGCAATCGGTCTGCTTCAGCCAGCGCTGTGCATCCTTGACCGCAGCCTGCCGCTGCGGTGCGCTCTGTCCAATCTTGCATTCGAGAGCCGTGAAGTAGCGGTCGCCGTGTCGCCGTCGAATCTGTACGTCACAACGCTTTGCACCACTTTTTGCCCGCGTCTGCTCGGGTGTGGCATGAAGATCATGTCCCGACAGTGCCTCGGCCAAAGCGGAATTGAGGGCATTTTCTTGAATTGGCATGGATATATCAGACTGTTCGTGTAATCGGCGTTGCGGACATATCGCCTCTTCGCTGACCTTTCGGTAGTCGCCGGGTTCGATCCTGTCCGCAGACCTCATCGCATCGAAGTCAGCTGGCTTCAACCCCGCGTCCACGGCCTAAACCCAACATGGGCACCGATTTCGCCATAGGAATTTTCATTTTTGGGGGCAGGACGCCCGTGTTGTCCCGCAGCCTGTCGTTCGAGAGATCATACTCGCCAAGCATGTTGATATACCACCATGCCTGGAGCGAATGGAGAGTGATCATCTATAGTTCCAGCATATGATGCTGTTCCTGATCATACTTGCATGCTTTGCGCCTTACATGCTTTCCACACTTGCAGATAAACGAAATTAACTATCGGCCGCTAACCGCATGCTTTTGAGCCGTTCAGAGCTTGCGATGATTTCGTTGTCGATGAACCACCGGTCCGGCCATGGGAGGCCGCCCGACCAGGAGAATTTAAAGCGGATAGGTTCCTGCAGGTCGTCGTGGAAAATTACATCGAGATCACGGGATTCGTGTGGCGGGATGCAGAGGTAAATGGGATGACGATGGATCGATGGATGTTGCGGATGCGATTCGTTCATGCCTTCCCAGCTGCGCTCGAGGTCGCCGCGTCTGCTGGTTTCGGTTGGCCGGATGGTAACGTTAGCGGCCTTGGGTTCGTGGACGTCGATATATTCCAGGTAGAGAGAATAGCGCCTCGGGTTGGCGATGCGAATAGTGTAGCGGCGGTCTCGCGTGTAGTCGAAGTTTGGAAACAGTTCCACGGCGGGAAGCTGCCCCGTCAAGGCTTTCCTGTAAGACAAAACGGCAATGCCCACCGCGACTATGGAGATGGGAAATGAGGCAATGGTCGCGATGTCAGAGATGATGTTTAGTGCCACAGATGAAACAGGCCTACATTATGTGACAGGCAATAGGTGCATTGGCTATTCCCGGGAAAACCGCAAGTGGAGATCCTTGTACGATCGCGGAATTGGTCTCAGGATTACCGGAGCCATTCAAAGGTGGCGTCGTCGAGTTGTCCATGGGGGGCGAGGCCCCGCTCGGCTTGGAAGGCGCGCAGAGCCGCGCGGGTACGCGGGCTCATGCGTCCGTCGATGGGCCCCGGATCGTGTCCGTGGCGCGCGAGCGCACGCTGGGCCGCGGCGACGCGGGCAGCGTCCGGTCCGTTGGATCGCGGAGCGCACCGCAGACGAGAGGCGTCCGGCAGCAGGGCCAGGATCTGTCCATTCACCATTTCCTCGGCGTCGGGGTCTCCCGCTAGTATGATGGCGGGCCGCGACAGGAACGGAGATTCGACGATCTGGCGGATTTGCCAGCGCCGATTTTCGCTCGGGTTCACAGTAAGTTTCGACCGATCGTCCGGATGTACCCGGATCGCTTTCAGTCTCCACCAGCCGATGGAGTGCGAGAGCAGCCACATCTCGGTACTGATGCCGCCATCGGGATGGCCGTTGTGGAGCATCCTCGAACTGAGGTGCCCGCTGCGCGAACCGCCCGGCCAAGAGTCGACGTGTTGACTTGGCAGGAGCGCGAGGAACGGGTTGTCCTGCTGCGGCAGGCCGCATGTCACGGTCCACAGACGCTCACGCGACTGTGCCGCAGCGTCCGTCGCGAGGACGAAGAGTAGCACCAGCACCACAGTGCAGTGCGGATGAAAATTCAGAAAGTCCAAAACTTTCGCCCGGCTCCAAATTGACCCGGAGATCATGGTGCTTCCCGAGTTTTATCCATAACGCATGTTTGCATGCTTAGATGCTTTGCGCTTTATATGCTTCCCACATTTTCAGAAACAGTTGTTTCTTTGCTCCGTGGGTAAAGCCGAATTCCCTGCCAGCCTGTTCGCTGAAATCCTCGAACACATCAGCCGGAATGCGTACTTGGAGTGGCCGGAGCGCCGGTTTGCCCGCCCGAGAATTGTCCGAGGTCACATCGGCGACGCTATCCGCAGATGGCGGTGTTCCCTTTCCGTGTTTCAATTTGGCAATGTTCGTGCCCATCAGGCCGCCCTCCTGTCCTGAAGTTCCGCAATTCTGTCGATCACGCTTTGGGCCAGTGCGGCTGCACGGTTGTTCAGGGTGCGGAACGAAGTCTCGGTGATCGCCCTGCCCCCGTCCGAGGCCATGCCATAAGCCGTAGACGCTGGGACTTCGCCCTCGAACACGAAATACCCGGCTTCGGCCAGGTATTGCCGTGCAGCCGCGTTCTCGCGCTTGCTGCCGGTGGTCCTGAATATCGCAAAGGCGATCCTCTCCCGTGATATGCCCTTCTTGTGCAGGCTGTGTGCGAGCATGACACCCGGGTGAAGGTCGTCGACGGTCTGACCGGTCGGGATCGCAACGAGATCCGCCACCCTCGCGATCTCGACGGTCTGCTCAGAGGCATTCGGCTTGCCGTCAAGGATAAGGGCATCGAAGCGCGATGTCTCTCCAAGCGCTGTCTTGACGCTCGCGAAACTCTGGACCTGGATTTCTGGTAAGATGTCGTTCTCGGCGCGGCGGCCTGCCCAGTTGGTGCATGTCTGTTGCTGCGTGTCCAGATCCGCTATCTTTGTGCGGAATCCACCGACAGTGAATTCCCTTGCCATCATGCGGGCAAGGGTTGATTTTCCGACGCCTCCCTTCTGGGAGACGTTCCCGATAATATAGGCCATTGATCCTGCTCCGTTGTCTGCCTGTTTGTTCTTGTTTTGCTACAATATAGCATGAAAGAATGCATTGTGTGAAGCATGCAGGAATGTTGGCATTGAAAGCGCCTTGCATGCTTGCATGTTTACCGCCTTGATTGTGAGTTACCCCATGAACAATCAACTTGCATCAACCCCGGACCCGGATTTTTGGGCACCGCGACCTTGCCTTCGTGAACCGATCCCGGAGATCTTTCAGGTGGCCAAACTGCTTAACCGGGCCGTCGATGCGCATCTCGCAGGTGAACACGGCAGGGCCGCAGGCCTGATAGCTGATGCCAACATGCCGGAAGTGCGCGACTGGGTTGAGTCTCTTTGGGGACCGGCGAGCGTCCAAATTCATCGTGTGCGGACAATTGAAGGAGCGCCACCAGTACTGGAGAGAAACAGGCGTGACCCAAAAAAGAAACCGGATGCGGAACAGCGATGGGCAATAATCCGCCGTGACGGCTATAGGTGCCGGTTCTGCGGCATCCCGGTCATACGGACTGAAATCCGCAATGCCATACGGCGCCTTTATGGGAAGGCCTTGCCTTGGGGACAGAAAAATACCGGGCAGCATGCTGCGTTTCAGTGTCTTTGGCTTCAGTTTAATCATGTGCTGCCACACAGCCGGGGCGGTCGCACCGATCTTGATTGATAACCTGGTTATTACCTGTGGACCCTGTAATTTCGGAAGGGCAAAACTAACCCTTGACGAAGTCGGCCTGATCGATCCTCGCACCCGGCCGGTCGAACAAACCAGTTGGGATGGTCTGGAAAGCTTTATTGTCCCTTGATTGTTCGGGGTGCCTGTCTCGCTGTAACAATGTCGTTCTGTGGGCAAAGCATGCAAGAATGCAAAGCGCTTTGCATTCTTGCATATCAAATCGGCCTTCATGGAAGCGTACTGGGCAGGAGTTTACCTCAGGATCCAGGCCGTTCGTTAGAACTCAACGATCAACTGCCTTTCTCCCGGCCCCGCGGGCGGGGCAGGGCGCCTTATTGCAGAGGCCGACATGCCGGAAGTTGTGGAAGTGCGAGATTGGGCTGAGGTTCTCGGGGGACCGACGAACATTCAACTTCAATTGCTTTAACGTTCCTCATCATCCAGTACTTTGGTCAGAGCCGCAGCGACCAGTCCCGCTGGTACGGCCACGACACCCAGGCCGCACATCAAAACGACGAAGGTAAACACCTTGCCGCCGAGGGTGACCGGATAGACATCACCGTAGCCGACCGTCGTGAGAGTGGCCACGGCCCACCACATGCTATGGAACACAGACTGAAAGGTATCCGGCTGGGCGGCGTGTTCAAAGTAGTAAATACCTATCGAGGAGAGGTAGAGCAGGATGAACGTGGCGAACAGAAATATCATGGCCTCTTCGCGAGCATGCACAATGGCCTTTCCGAACCGTTCCATTGCCCGGGTGTACCTGGTCAGCTTGAAGAGACGGAAAACACGAAGCAACCGGACGGCTCGCAGCGCCCGGAGATCAATGCCGAGAGAAAGATAAAACGGCAATATGGCGACCAGGTCGATGACACCATAGAAACTAAAGACGTAGCTGCCTTTCTTGGTGGATGTCGCGACCCGAAGACCGTACTCGATCGTGAACAACACGGTCACTACAAACTCGGAAATCCTGAGCGCCGATTGGGCCATGGGCGGCAAATCGGGTAAGGTTTCGACGGTCAGGGTTATGATCGAGAAGACAATCAGAAACAGCACTGTGAAATCGAACGCCCGGCCGGGCTTCGTATCAGATTCCTGTACGATTTCTCGTAATGTCATGTGGTGTCAGCCGGTTGGTCCTGTTTTCATGAAACATCCGCGCACTGTTTTGTTGCCCGATGGTGTCACTGACCACAAGGCCGCATTGGAAACAGCCGATCCCCGGATGCTGTACAGATATGTCGGACCTGACGGTGAACTGAGAAAGCACGGAAAATAAGTCCTTGGCACTTCGCGTAGGATTCTGCCCCCCTTCCGCAAACGACCCCCGTTTGGCAACAGACGACGAGGTCGTCGCCTTCCCGCAGGAATTTGAATTCCAGAATGTCCTCCAGTTCGGCGCGGCCTTCGCGAGGTTCGTGAGTGGATCCATGAGAGGTTGCAGGAAGTTTATGGTGTCCATGCATAAACTTCTTAAACTCAATGCCGGAAGGTCGGTTGTCGTCGAGGATCTCCGCCGCGGCGGGCAGGGCATTGTTTGTGATCCGGGTCGCAAGCCGCCGAATCCGACCTATTTTCGGGTTGATCAGAGGTCCGGAACGTTTCTCAGATGCTCCTGAGCACCGAAAATCCGTGTCATTGTCCGTCAGCAGCACGAGAGCGCTCCCGAGACGCCCTGTGTGAGCCGATTTACCCTCTGGATGGGGTGTCTTTGCATGCAGGCCCTGTTTCGGGCGCCCAGCGGCTTCCTACGGGCGTTCGATGCCGCCCCACATCCTGGCGGCGGTCTCGATGATCTGCTTTTCGGTGCGGGCGAAGGCCCAGTCATGGCCATGCCCGCAGATGCGGTAATGCACATTACCATATGCAGTTTGGGAGGGTTTCAAGGTGGCCAGGAGCCCGTGAATAACCGGGTGAGTTGAGGATTCCCGATTTCCCGGCGCCGGATCACGGCAGTTCCGGCACGCTGCACAAGCTAACGAACAAGGCCTTCGTTTTTTATTGTTGACATATGTCAGCATTGTGTTTAAAAGAAACATTAGTTTGCTCTATAGGAGAATGCAAATGAACATACGCTTGAACACGCACTGCCAGATCGCGATTGATGAAATCAAGAACGCCCTGGAAAATGTGACCGCCGAAAACGGAACGAGCATCGAGCCGGATACAATGTGCATTGTAACCGTCGCGCTCATGCTGCTGGCCCGGGAAGCAGAAAAACGCCCCGAGGCCACAATGGGGGACTTCGTTGAGCACCGGCTAAATTTCCGGATATAAGTCAAGCGGACTCCGGAACATGACCGAAAGACCTCCACGCAGGCGGGTGCGGCTGCAATCGGCGCCCCGGAAAGGAGAAGTGTATTGGTGCGACTACCCGCCCCCCGAGTGTCTGCACCTGCCCGAGTTCTGGAAACGCCGTCCGGTCGTGATAGTTTCCCGGTATGCGACGCTACGCGGTGTTGCCACCGTCGTGCCGATAACTTCACGAGTGCAGCTCAATCTGCAGTTCTCGGTTCTTCTCCGTTCTCCGATCGACGGAAGAGATGCCTGGGCCATCTGCAATCATGTCACCACAGTGGCGGTCAGTCGGCTGCTGCCGTCGCACGGCAGGCCGTCGGTGTCTGAGCAGGAATACAGGGAGATACTACAGAAAGTGACCGACAGCCTTGCCGAACCTTGACAAACGTAGGCCAGTGCGCAACATTAATCGGACCTGCGGGATCTTTGGATTGCCGCCTCCCCTCCGGCTTCTCCGGATATCCGGAGGGCAAAAAGACGGCTTCGGCCGTCTTTTCCTTTTGATCCACACCCGGCTGACCTTGAGCAGCGCTGGAAAAGCGTTAGCCACGGGAGGAAGGCACAAACATGATAGGCGTATTCGTCTGTACAGCTTAGTTCCGTAAATTCCGGGTGAACTCGCATGCGGGCCAGTTCGTGCACCCGAGAAAGGTGCCGATGTTCAGATGTTGGCCAGCCTGTCTGGAGACCAACACTGGTTGGCCAAGGCGATGTAGAGTTTCTGTCGACTGGCCAAGTGTTTCTTCTTGAACTTCTTTTTGTGGGCGAACTGCCGACCCGTCTCCCTTTTGAATTCCCGAATGAATTTCCGGAAGCCCGGATTGTTCTTGTAGGCGACGGGGTGTAGCGATTGGGCGAGCAGGTTCTGCTTGGTGTAGTGCTCAACCTTTTCCTCGAAAGTCATGTCGCTGTAGCTGGCATTGTCCGGTCCCGGTAGCAGAACAAGCCCACCGATGCGGTTTCGATAGGCCGCGAATTCGTCTGGGTAGGCGAACTCATCCTCGAGAGGAAGTACTGCCCATAGCGGGCAACGGCTCTGCGCTCGTGGGTGCACTGGTAATCGAGGAGAAACCGGCCAGTTAGGTCCTCGATGAGTTCCCTAACTTGCTTGCTCTCCCATTTGTAGTCGCGCTGGTAGTAGTCGATCTGGAACTTTTGCCCCAGCAGGGACTTAACCGATCTGTCTTCGCCTCGAATTCTGCTCATCGGGAATGCTCTTCTGGATTCCATATTCTGTTCGTCCTGCCCGTTTGGTCTACGCCGCCACTCGCGATTTTGCCCTTACGAACCCCAGAGTGTGCGGCGTCGTGCTGGAACCGCTGGAGAATATCGCAGGTTCCGGGTTCAGTGGACACAGGGTCGAGGAAGGCAAAAGCTCCGGCGCGTTCGTTAACTGCATTTATCAGGACCTGTTTCTCGGCACCAGAACTCCTGGATTCCACTGCGGTGGTAACCCACCTCCAAAAGCACACTCCATCGGGACGTGAGGGCAGAAGTTTTTGAGTGAGCCCTATTGGATGCGGTTGGTGATTGCAGCACCCATTCCGCCATTGATCCATATGCCAAGTGCTGCAGCTGCGGCCTCGCGGGCTGCCGACTGCCAATGCATCTTTCCGCCAAAGCGATGATCCAACCGGTCACGTAGATTGGCGGCACTGCGGTCGCCCCCGGCCGCCGCTAGCGTCGCCAGCATGTAGGCGGCGCTGTAGGACCGCGGCAACCCGCGTCCGATCGAGGCGGCAGCCGCGTGCTCGCGGATAGAGCCGACATCGCCGACCGCGACTGCAGCATCAAACTCTGCCCTGAAGTCAGTGGTCCCGGGCCAGCGATTGTTCACGTCATCCTGCATGTTCAAGATCTTGACAAGCGGTATCCGCTGTTCGAGTTCATCTGCGACGGCAAGGGCGCTCAGATCACCGCTTGCCAATGCAATCAGCGCCATCTCGTAGGCCTCCTCATCACGTCCAACTGACTCGTAGGCCTTGGCAAGCATCGCCGCGGCCTCACCTGACCAACTCTCGGCGAGCGGCAGAAGAAGACTGGCGCCGTCGTCGATCGAGCGTGGTGCACCGAGACCCGTCAGCAATGCCTTTCCGATCTTCATCCGTATAGCGTCGTCAGGGTTGGCGCCGTCAGCCAGTGCTGCGTTCATGTCCGCCGGCGGGATGATTGAGTGAAAGGCCAAAGGCACATTCGATACTTTCGGCCGCAGCATGGCTATGAGGTTTTGCGGACTGTCAAACACAGTGTCATCGAGCCAGGTCCCACCTTCAGGTGCCGCAGTGACGACCAACAGTTTCTTTTCCTTGAGGAAACCCGAAAGTCCTGCAGAAAGGTTCTTGACGAATGCCTGCTCGGCCTCGGTCGGCGTTCGCGATCCGTTGTTTGTCAGTGTCTGCCGGATGAACCTCTCGACCATCTGCGGGATGGCAATTACGCTGCCTATCCGCGCTACGAGTGTCGGTTCGAGGCGCCCCCACAAGCCCCTGTTCTCGATCGCGATCTCGGCATAACCGAGCTGGGCGGCGGGGTACAAGTCACTGTTCCCGTCCTTCGGAAGTTTAAACCAGAAATAGTCGAACTTTGCGCCAAGGCTCACGATTATGGCATCGCGCACTGCGGCCTGTATGACAAACTCGGCGGCGGAATCGGGCAGCGTGTATGTGAACTCAATCGAAGCGCTGTCCACATTGACATCCTCGTAGCCGAAGCTTGCCAACAGCCCGCTGGTTTCCGGTTCGATGCAGGCGCCCGACACGCTGACCCCCGACAGTTCCCAGCCGGTCGAGATCGTCTCAAAGCCGTATGTGCTACGGGTAACCGCCCGATCGATCGAGATTTCGCACTTGCCGTCCTGATCCCAGGCAAGGGTCGGGTAGAGCTTGAGACCAGAGACAATCAGTGCGTTAGAACCAGGTTCGACAGTGAGCTGTTCATAGGTAAGTTCAACGAAGCTGCGGACCGATTGCATGATGTATTGAACTGCGACCCGCTGGATCAGTGCCAATAAGTTCTGGGCTTCCTGTGTAGCTTGCGCATTGGTCGCCACGCTGGGCACGGTGGCCACAGTGAGGACTGCGGTGGCCAGCAAAGCCGATCTTGCAAGTTTCATGTATCCGACATCCCCGAAACGGAGTGAATTAGTATGCAGAGTGCCGGTTCCAAGTATCCTGTTCAAGCCCATGAACTGGAAACCACCAAAATCCGTGGGGTCAAGGTGACGGTTGCCAAAGTGTTCCGCATAGGACCTGGTTTCAGCAGACAGCTTGACCAGGGAGGGCAGGCCGGCGCCAACGACCAGGATCGGCAACTGCTTCTGATCGGCATGGTGGATTGCCAGGATCAGGGCGCCGAATTCATCTATAGGCAGGTTCTGGATTTCTTCGACCAGGATCACGATGGAGGTCTTGTGCGTTCTTGCAGCTTCGCCGGCAGCAATGAACAGCTCGGCAAGATCGCGTGAGAGTATTCCGCTGTCCGCGGTGCCCGGTTCCGTCTCCAGGTCAGGAACCGCAATCTCCAATTCCCCGTACAGGATCCTGACGGTGCTTGCGAAGCTTTTCAGGACGTGGAGTCCCCGTTTGACCGGACCGCTGATTCCGGCCCTGTCCAGTTTCAGCAGTGCCGTGCGAAGGGTTGTGATGATTGGGTCGTTTGCGGAAGGGGGCGAAATCCTACGCCAAGCGATTTTTTCGGGTTCCCTGGGCGCGCTCAT
>JAPOVX010000109.1 GCA_026707935.1 Paracoccaceae bacterium | reverse complement strand
TCCCCCGGCGACCGCCAGAATTCCATCGCCCACGCCCGGTCGGCGCCTTCAAGGTCATCCGGAGTCAGCTTCTCCCAGAGACCGAAGTTCGCCTCTCGCAAGTCAGGTTCATTCCGCAAGCGCTTTCGGCCGCCCTGTATGGCATCGGCAGTCGCTGACGCGCGCTGCAGGGTCGATGCAACGACGATCGCGTCCGGGGGCAAGTACCGTTGCAAGCGATCGAGCGCATCCCTGTCCGACAGGTCAGCCGGGTAATCGGTCCAGCCGTACAATGTATTCATATGCGTCGGACCGTGACGCACCCACCACCACGTCGTCATTTGTCTTTACCGAAATCCTTGAGTTCGCCCTTCAATGCCAACGGAATTCCCGCAGTCACGTGAACCACCAGGTCTGAATTCGCGGCGATGGCCTGGTTCAGTTCGCCGTGAATGTCCCGAAACCGTCGGCCGAGCGGGTCAGCCGGCACGATTCCACCGCTGACATCGTCCGAGACACAGATCAGTGGGCTCCGCTGGGCCGACAGGACATCGCACAGTGAGGCAATTTCGGACCGGATCTCCCGGTCGCCTGCACCACCGAGGAGACGGTCGGTCGTCCACATGGTCAGGGAATCGACGAGAATCACGTGGTTGCCGTGAGTCTCCGCGAGCCCAGCCAACGTTTCTTGCAGGTCTCCTTCCGCCGTTTCAATCGTCGTCCACTCGGGTCCACGCCGCGACCGGTGTCGTTCGATCCGCAGAAGCATTTCCTCGTCCAGCGGTGACCCTGTCGCCACGTAGAGGGGACTGAGGCCGGACATCAGCGCCTGGCGTTCCGCAAACCGGGACTTGCCTGAGGCACCGCCGCCTAGCACGAGCGTAAGTCTGGGCAATCGCGTTCTCATCGGCTCCGGTAAAACGGGTCAGGTCCAATCGGTTGGAAGAACGGCCTCCGGGGCACCTGCCCCGAACTGTGCATCCCTTTCCTCTGCCACTCAGCCGATGTCAATGCGCCAGAACCGCGAACGAGAAACGAGCGGAAATCCTTGTCAGGCACTCCCGCCGTCTTTACATCACGAGCGGACGCATTGACACCCGGGATACTCCCATGCTCGCTGGCCGTCGCATTCTCCTGATCATCGGTGGAGGTATCGCCGCCTACAAGTCACTCGAACTGATCAGGCGACTTAAGGAAAACGGAACCGAGGTTCTCCCGGTCATGACGGAGGCGGCCGAGGAATTCGTCACACCGCTTTCGGTCTCGGCGCTCGCCGGTCATCGCGTCTACCGGGACCTGTTCGATCTCGTCGACGAAGCCGAAATGGGTCACATCCAGCTGTCCAGGACGTCCGATCTCGTTGTCGTCGCCCCGGCGACCGCCAATCTCGTCGCGAGAATGGCCAACGGGACTGCGACCGATCTTGCATCCACGATTCTTCTCGCGACAGACAAGAAAGTCCTGATCGCTCCCGCGATGAATGTCAGGATGTGGAATCACCCGTCAACGTCGCGAAACCTCAAGACCCTCCTTGACGACGGCGTGCTCACGGTTGGGCCCAACGAGGGCGACATGGCATGTGGCGAGTACGGTCCCGGCAGGATGGCGGAGCCTGATCAGATCACTTCCGCTATCGACGCTGCCCTGATGTCTGGCCCCCTGAACGGCAAGCATGTCGTGGTCACATCGGGCCCGACTCACGAGCCGATCGATCCCGTGCGCTACCTGGGCAACAGGTCCTCCGGGAATCAGGGGACCGCAATGGCAAACGCCTTGAGCGCCGCCGGCGCGCGCGTGACCTTCGTCACCGGACCGGCGACAAGCCCCTTGCCAGGCGGTTGCCATGTTGTTCAGGTCCAGACTGCCGTTGAAATGAGAGAGGCTGTCGAAGACGCGTTACCGGCCGACGCTGCGGTCATGGTCGCCGCAGTGGCTGACTGGCGCGTCAGGCGAGTCTCCGGTGCGAAGATCAGCAAGACCGTCGATCCGGGTGAGTCCGCAAGGCCTGACGGCGACAAAAAGGGCCTTGAGCTGGAGCTGGTTGAAAACCCGGACATCCTTGCGATGGTCTCGAGTTCGCCCGACCGCCGACCGCGGATCGTTGTCGGATTCGCGGCGGAAACGCACGATGTGATCGAACGTGCCAAGGCAAAACGAAAACGGAAAGGATGTGACTGGATCGTCGCCAATGACGTGAACGCAAGTACGGGGATCATGGGCGGTCCTGAAAACCAGGTCATGCTGGTTACCGAATCGGGGGTCGAGGAGTGGCCGAGGATGTCAAAGGCCGAAGTTGCCCGGCGCCTTGCCGAGCGATTGACCGAGGCCCTGACCGGTTGACATGTCCGCGGTCACCGTCAAGATCGCGTTTACGGAAGGTGCTGACCCGGAACTGGGCTTGCCGGCGCCGGCGACAGAAGGGGCCGCCGGCCTCGACCTCAGGGCAAATCTCCAGGAAGGCATTCGCCCGGACGGGATTACGCTGGAACCGGGCACGCGCCAGATGATTCCCTGCGGAATCCGGATCGCCCTGCCAAGGGGTTTCGAAGCACAGGTTCGGCCCCGGTCGGGCCTCGCGTGCAGGCACGGTGTTTCAATCCTGAACGGACCGGGCACGATTGACTCCGATTACCGTGGCGAAATCAACGTCATTCTGATCAACCACGGCAAGCTGCCATTCCACGTCCGCCACGGCGACAGGATTGCCCAGATGATCGTTGCACCTGTAACTTCGCCGCGGTGGGAAGTATCTGAACTGGGAGAGGAAACCGAACGCGGTCGCGGCGGCTTCGGCTCGACGGGTACGAAATGATTGATGGCGAAACTGACATTGCGGCCTCGCCCGGCAGTGAACGCGATTGGCGGTTGGTTGCATGGGTCACGAATGGCGGCGCACGGATACCTACGCGTTGTGGTTTCGTCGGCCCGCCCGGCGTGCCGCGATGACAATGATTCCGAACACACCCGGACACCAGTCCGTTCAGGTCGAACGTCCGGCCGAGGCCGGGGATGCCGCGCGTCCCGCCCCGATGACCGATTCGGAACTCGAACGTTACGCGCGCCACATCGTTCTTCGCGAGATTGGCGGGGCGGGGCAGAACAGGCTCCGCGCGGCCAGGGTCCTGGTCGTCGGTGCAGGCGGCCTGGGTTCGCCGGTACTCGAGTATCTCGCTGCAGCAGGCGTGGGCACGATCAGTATCGTTGACCACGATGTCGTCAGCCTGTCGAATCTGCAACGACAGGTTCTATTCGACGACCAGCACCTTGGCCAACCGAAGGTAATCGCGGCACGAGAAAGGCTTGGCCGACTGAACCCCGGAGTTTCGGTTTTTCCGGTTCAGACGCACCTGGACGACACCAATGCCAACGAACTGCTTCGATGCCATGACCTGGTCCTCGACGGTACGGACAGTTTCGGCGTCCGGCGGATCGTCAACCGGGCGGCGGTATCGCTCGGTATTCCGTTGGTCTCGGGCGCGATCGGTCAGTGGGAGGGCCAGGTGTCCGTGTTTTCGGTGGCGGACGGCACACCCTGTTACGCCTGCGTGTTTCCGAACGAGCCCGCGCCCGGCGTCGCGCCAAGCTGCGCGGAGGCCGGGGTAATCGGTGCCTTGCCCGGGATCATCGGGTCGATGATGGCAGCCGAGGCAATCAAGGTCATCACCGGAGCAGGCGAAGCCCTGACGGGACAGTTGCTCATGTATGACGCACTCCAGGGCGAATGCCGCAGGATCAGGCTCGCGCGCCGGCATGATTGCGAAATTTGCGGCGAAGCGTCCGGATTGGCGGACATGCAGTTACCTGGAAGTCATGAAGGGCCGGACCGGTGAAATTCGCGACCGGTGCTGAACTCGACAGCAGGCTGGACTGGATCACCTCGGCGCCCCGGGAAGCCCCGGTGGACCTGCTTTGCCACCGTCCGGGGTTTTCCGAACGCAGTTTCCCGGACCGTCTGACCCTGACGGTGGCTGGCGGGATCGAAGGTGAACGCTGGCTCAAGCATCCGTGGGTCAAACTGCCCGACGGAAGCCCGGACCCGAGGATTCAGGTCAGCATTCTTTCGAAACGCGTCCTCGATTCCGTCTGGACGGACCGGGAAAACGTCATTCATCCCGGTGACACGATGATCGCGGACATCGATCTTTCGGAGAGCAATTTTCCTGTCGGCAGCCGGATTTCAGCAGGAACGGCGGTCCTGGAAGTGTCGGATCTTTTCAACAACGCCTGCGCAAAATGGAAAGTCCGCTACGGAAACGAGTCCTACCAGTGGCTCAACCGCCCCGAATACAGGCATTTTCGCCTCCGCGGTATCCTCTGCAAGATTGTCGGTGACGGTGTCGTTTCCGTTGGAGACGTTCTGGGAAAGGTTTGACCGCCCATACGTCTCTTCGGCAGTGACGCGGTCGTCATCCGGTACGCGGGGCGGTTGCGGGTTTCACTGTCGATGCCGTTTGACTGCTTCCGGCGTTTCCAACCACAAACTTGGGTTCGCGAAGAATGCTTGCCTGGCACGAGGACGTAACCACGGGCGACCGCAGGTGCGATTTGCATTCGGCTCGACCGTAGGACCGGGTCAGGTCCGCACGTGACGTGAAATGGCGGCTAAAGCATGCCTGGAACGATCTGGTCGGGAGGGCGGTGACCGTCGTCAAATGTCTTGATGTTTATGATGACCTTTTCGCCCATTTCGTGGCGCGTTTCCCTGGTCGCAGAGGCCATGTGCGGCAGCAGCACGACATTGTCGAGCCCGCGTAACCGCGGATTGACTTCTGCCCCATGCTCAAAGACATCCAGGCCCGCCCCTGCAAGCTCTCCGGATCGGAGCAAACGTGTCAGTGCGTTCTCATCGATGACCTCGCCGCGCGACGTGTTGACAACGATGCTTGTCGGCTTCATCAGGCGCGGGCGTCGCGCATTCATGAGGTGGAACGTTGACGGGATGTGCGGGCAGTTGATCGACAGCACGTCCATGCGGGCAACCATATGGTCCAGGCTTTCCCGATATGTCGCCCGCAGTGCGTTTTCCGTCCCTTCGCAATGAGCGCGCGAGGTCCGAGCGCAAGATCACGACGAGGACCGACCGTGCGCTCGATGCCGGGCCTGGCGCACCACGGGTTCAGGCGGAAACTGGCGTGGATGTGCCGGAAATACGGCAAGAGGCTCGTCATCGCCAACGAGGCCTACACCCGCAGGACCCGTCCATGGGACGGTTTCGTCGCGCAGGAGCTAGGCGGCTCGAAGACGGTCTCGGATGGCACCATCATCGTTGACCGGGACATGAACGGCGCACGGGGCATCATGCTTCGTGCGCTTTACGGCAACCTGGGCCGTTTCCAGGCGGCGGGCGCGGATGTTGCGCTCGTTGCGGAATAAATCAAGTGTCCAACGGCAATCGTATCCGGCTATCCGGGGACTCCAAGCGGCCGACCTTGCCGCCACCGGAGAAAGCCGTGGCGCAGGCGGCGGAGACCCAGTGAAACCTTGCCCGCCGGGATTGACCTTCGGCCGGTCCGTCAACCCGAGAAGGAGACATCAGCAGCCGGGGCACCCGAATCCCCGCTCTTCGCGCGTTCAAGTCCGGTCGGAATCCCGTTCGTTTTCGTCGGAATCTGTAGTCTTCCGTTAGACGAAACCTTCAACTTGATTGCATCGCAATCACTGCGTAGAATTCGCTCCGAATTGGGCTTCAGAGGACATGGGCATGGCAAGCATCACGATCCGCAATCTGGACGACGACGTGAAGACCCGGCTTCGCACGCGGGCGGCGGGCAAAGGTCATTCAATGGAGGAGGAGGCGAGACTGATTCTACGCGAGGCGATCGGACGGGAAGCCGAACCTAAGGACCTGGCCGCCTTTATCCAAGAGTGTTTCGCGCCTTACGGTGGCGTGGAACTCGAACTGCCGCCGCGCGGACCGATGCGCAAGCCGCTGCGCTTCGATTGAGGTGGCAGCGGTGCTGGTGGTCGACACGAATGTGCTGTCCGAACTGATGCGTCCGACGCCCGATGCCAATGTTGCGTCGTGGGTCGCCAAACGTGCGACATCGACCCTTCACCTTACGGCGATTAGTGAGGCGGAATTGCGCTTTGGCCTCACAGTCATGCCTCCGGGGAAGCGGCGTGACGGACTGGTGAAAGGTTTGGAACGGATATTGCACACCGGCTTCGCCAACCGCATTCTTCCTTTCGACAGTGCCGCCGCATCCGCCTATGCGGAGATAGCCGCCGTCCGGCAGGCGATGGGCAGGCCGATACCGGAAGCCGATTGTCAAATCGCGGCCATCGCCCGCGCACGCGGCATGGCGGTGGTGACGCGGAACGTGCGCGATTTCGCGGACACGGGCATCGACGTAGTCGATCCATGGACGGATACATGAGCGCTTTTGCATGAGACGGGGCCGGTGCGTTGCGGTTTTCCACTCTGCCGATAGGGAAAACCGAAGCGGGGGAGCGGATACAACCCGCTCGCGGATCAAGTGGGTTCAGTCAGATGAGCGCAGGCCGGTTGCCGAAGACGCCCTGGGATTCTCTCGGGCGAATCCTGCCAATTCGGCGTCAGACCAGTAGTCCCTGATGACATGCATCGCGAATATCAGCCCCTTTCACGGTTGCACTTGTTCACTCAACTCATGAACATTCGCCAAGAACCTGGATGATGGGCCTCATCCTGGCAGGAGACAACGTTGGCGTTTCTCCGACCTCGCCAGGCGTCAAGACTTCCTGGTTCCCGGACAGGATTGCAAAAATGCATGGACAAGGCACCAGCAAAAATGGACATTGTCGACAATTCAACCAGATCGATGTTCGGGTGGGGAACGCATTAAGCTGGGAACCATCCCCGACATTGTTCACAGTCAAGGAATGAAAGGGAGGATTTCCAATGCAGACATTCCGATTTGTGCGGGCTGCTGTGGTCGCGTTTTTTGCCGCTGCCAGCGCAGTGTTCGTGCCAATCAGTTCAGTGGCCGCCGAGGAGACCACGATCAGGCTACCGAGTTGGTGGTTCGGAGAACCGGGAAACGAGGTTTGGATGAACAAGGTCATCGAAGCCTTCATGGCGGAAAACCCCGACATCAAGGTCGATGGATACAACCTGTCTTACGGCGCCTATGCCGATCAGATGATGTTGGAGATCAGTTCCGGTGCGCCTCCCGATGTTATTCATCTCACCAATCTCAACATTGGCGACTACCTGAGAAACGATCTGCTTCTCCCGCTTGATGAGTTCATTGCACAGAGCGACATCAGCGAAGAGACATTCACACCCGCCCAGTTTGCTGCTCCAATCGTCACGGAAGGCAAGACCTACGGCGTGATCCACATGGTTGCCAATTACATTCCGTTCTATAATGCAGAGTTGCTTTCCGCGGCCGGTTATGAAGAGTTCCCGGACAATCCGGCCGACTTCATGGCGATGGCTCAGGCGCTGACCAATCCACCTGAGCAATTCGGTTATGCGGCCATGGTCAAGCCGGGCAGCTACGTCGAGACCTACATGGATGTGGCGCAATGGGTCATCGCCAGCGGTGGCAGCTTTGCCAAGGATGGTGTGCCCACGCTGAACAATCCGGCCAACGCGGAAGCGATCGCGAATTTCAAGGCGATGTTCGATGCCGGTGTCATGCCGCGCGACGTCGACAAGTCCACGTATCGCCAGATGTGGTGGCAGGGGAAAGTGGCGGTCCTGTTTGACGGCTCGTGGATGATGGGTTTCGCCCGTCAGGAAGCGCCGGAAATTACCTCGAAACTTGCGACGGCGCTCATGCCGTGGCCGGGCCATCTCACGGCGTCCGCGTTCCAGATCTGGTCAGTTCCACGAGGGGCGGCGAATCCCGAAGCGGCATTCAAGCTGATCGAATTCATGCAGAACCCGGAGTGGCAGGTGGAGATGGTGTCGATCACGAACACCGTGTCGCCACGTTTCGGGAGCCTGCCGGATGGTTACCTGGATGATAATCCGTGGTTCGCCACGTTCCAGGAAGCCTCGGACAAATACGCCGTGTCGATTATGCCCGAGGGTCTTGAGGCTTACGGCAACGAGATCCTCAAGATCATCGCCGACAAGATCGAGGAAATCCTGTACCTCGATGCCCCGATCGAGGCTTCGCTTGATGAAGCCCAGGCCGAGGTCGAAGCACTGATCGGAAGCTAGGACTATCGAATTTTCCCGGGACGGAACGACCTCCGTCCCGGGTCAACCCGATGGGTAGGCAGGTTTCTGCCGCCGAGGGTTTGTGCAGCAGGCGGAACCCTGTGGAGGCGGAATGACGGCAGTGCATCGATCCCGCACCATCCATGCGACCCGCTGATTACGCCGACCGCCAGGATCGGTGGTTTCCGGCCGTCATGCTTGGGCCGGTTCTCGTCGTCATATTTGCTCTGGTGATCGCACCGCTGGTCTGGGGCCTCCGGATCAGCTTGACCGACAGCAAGATGATCGGGCTCGGGTTCAAGGATGGGCTGACCCTGCAAAACTACAGGTCGCTCCTGGCCGATCCGGACGTTTGGAATGCGGTCTGGGTTACGATCCTGTTCTCGGGTGGAACTGTTGTCGGCAGTGTCGTGTTGGGTATCGTCGCGGCGCTGGTACTTGACCGGGATTTCTTCGGGCGGGGTTTCGTCCGTGTTCTCGTCATCCTTCCCTGGGCCGTTCCACATGTCGTCGCTGCCCTGGTCTGGCAGTGGATGTACAACCCGGACTTCGGCGTCATGAATTTCGGCTTGCTGCTGCTGCCGTGGGTAACCGCGACGCCCAAGTGGCTGAGCGATCCCCAATTCGCACTTCTTGCCATCGTCCTGGTCAATGTCTGGAAGACATACCCGTTCGCCGCCCTTCTGCTGCTCGCCGGACTGCAAACGATCAGCGATGATCTGTACGAAGCATCGGAGATCGACGGCGCCGGCCCCGTGCGCCGGTTTTTGGACATCACGCTGCCCGGATTGCGGCGGGTTCTCGCGATCGTTGTGCTTTTGCTTCTTATCTGGAGCTTCGGCAACTTCGTCTTCATCTTCCTGATGACCCAGGGCGGTCCGGCCGGTGCCACAAACGCTCTCGTCGTGCACATCTACTTCGAGGCTTTCCGCTTTTTCAGGGCTGGCTCGGCGTTCTCGATGGGCGCGCTGCTTCTTCTCATGTCGATCATCCTGACGTCGGCCTACCTCCTCATCTCGCGCGTGCAGGAAAATGCCTGATCTCGGTTCAATGCGCAGCGTCGAAACCGTTGGGCCACGCATCACCGTAGCCGCCGGACGCGTAGCATTCGCCGCCGCGGTATTGTTGCTGTGTTCGGTGGGAGTGTTCCCTTTCTACTGGATGTTCGTCACCTCGATTCGTCCGAGTACCGAGATCTTCGAATTTCCGCCGCGCGTTCTTCCGAGTGCCGATTCGGTCTTCACCCCCTACCTGACGCTCTTCGAGGAGACCGGACTTGCGCAATGGCTCTGGAACTCCGCCGCGGTGTCAATCGCGACGGCGTTCTTCGCGTGCCTGTTCGGAGCGATGGCCGCGTACGCGCTTTCCCGTTTCCGCTTCCGAGGTCGCGAGGCGTCTCAAGTCGCGCTCCTCGCGACCCAGATGTTTCCCGCAATTCTCCTCGCCCTCCCGATGTTCATCTTCTTTGCCCAGCTCGGATTGCTGGACAGTCTGTTCGGATTGTCGCTCGCTTACCTTGCCTTCCTGATCCCGGTAGCGGCGGTTCTTCTCAAGGCCTTCTTTGACGCGATTCCCGTAGAACTCGAGGAAGCCTCGCTGATCGACGGCGCCTCGCGCATCCAGACACTGTTTCACATCACCCTGCGACTGTCGCTTCCAGGGCTTGCTTCGACATTCCTGTTTTGTTTCATCATCTCATGGGATGAGTTTCTGTTCGCGCGGATTTTCATTCGTCAGCCGGACAATTGGACCGTTTCGCTGGGTCTTGCCTCGTTTTCCGGCGAATTCGTCACGCCTTGGGACCAGGTGATGGCTGCCGCGACGATCATCACGCTTCCAGCTGCCGTTATCTTTCTGGCGTTGCAGAGGTACCTGGTTCGTGGCCTGACGGCTGGCGGCATCAAGGGTTGACAGGGGAGATCATGGCTACCGCCCGACTTGAAAACGTCACCAAGCGCTACCCGGACCAGCTGGCGGTAGACCGGGTCAACCTCTCAATCGAGAAGGGAGAGTTCCTGGTCCTCGTCGGCCCGTCCGGCTGCGGCAAGTCAACCACGCTACGCATGATCGCTGGACTGGAGCACGCAACCGAAGGCAGAATCTGGATTGGTGACAGGCTTGTCAATCATGTCTCTGCGCGTGATCGCGATGTGGCCATGGTGTTCCAGAACTATGCGCTCTATCCGCACATGAACGTGCAGAAAAACCTTTCCTACGCGCTGCGCCTGCGCCGCGTTTCGAGATCGGAGATCGATACGCGCGTTCGTCGGGTTGCAGATTCGCTTGACCTGACGCGGCTCCTCGCCCGCAAACCTGGACAGCTTTCGGGCGGCCAGCGCCAACGGGTCGCCCTCGGCCGCGCCATCATTCGCGAGCCCAAAATCTTCCTCATGGATGAACCGCTTAGCAATCTGGACGCCAAGTTGCGCGTGCAGACACGGTCCGAGATCACGCAGCTGCAGAGGAACCTGGGCATTACCACGGTCTACGTTACCCACGACCAGAGCGAGGCAATGACGATGGGCACGAGAATCGTCGTCATGAAAGACGGAAGGATCCAGCAAATCGATCCTCCACACCAACTCTATCGCTACCCCGCAAACACCTTCGTTGCGCGATTTATCGGCACGCCACCAATGAACATGGTGACATGTCGACTTGAGCGGGCCGGCGAAACGGCCAGGCTGGTCGGGGACTGTGCAAATGTTCCTTGTCCAGAAACTGCAAGGGCGCCGCTGGCGGCAGCCGGTGAAACCTTCATCGTCGGTTTTCGCCCGGAAGACATCAAGGTTTCCGGAGACATCGCAAACGACGCTTTTGGCGGCGAGGTTATCGCGTTCGAGGATCTTGGTCACGAGGCGTTGGTGACCGTGTCTGCCGGCGGTGAGCAATTCATCGCACGACTCGCTCCCGACATCGGTGAACGTGTGCGACTCGGAGATCGAGTCGGATTCTCGGTGGATTCGGCAAGGCTGCGCTTCTTTGACCGCGAGACAGGCACGGCGATTGTAACGAAGGGAGTCGGCCAATCAGGAAACCAGGAGATTAACCAGCGATGACCACGTTGATTACAGGTGCGACCGGACGGGTCGGCCGGGAATTGGTGACGGTTCGCAAGGCAAGGGGCGATCGCATCCGTGCACTGGTGTTGCCGGGCGATCCGGGCCTCGCGGCCCTCAAAGTCGAGGATGTGGAGGTAGTCGAAGGGTCGCTGGCGGACCGGGGGGCCGTCTCGGAGGCTGTCGCCGGCGTCGACCGCGTTGCCCATCTTGCCGCCGCCATGCTGTGGGAGCCATCCGCCGACCGCGAATTGTTCGAGCAGAACATAGCCGGGACGTTCCACCTGTTGGACGAGATTGTTCAACAG
>JAPOVX010000046.1 GCA_026707935.1 Paracoccaceae bacterium | reverse complement strand
CAGCTCCAGCACCGGCGCCGCCGCGCAGAGCGAGGCGAAGTCGGAGAACGGGACACCATTCTCCTGCGCGAATCTCTCCACGTTCTCCGGATTGATCACGATCAGCGCCGTCAGATAGCGGCGCCGGTCGCCCACGACCATCGCGTCCGAGACATGGGGCGAGAATTTCAACCGGTTCTCGATCGCCGCCGGGCTGACGTTCTTGCCGCCGGCGGTGATGATGATGTCCTTGATGCGTCCGGTGATCCAGAAAAACCCGTCATCGTCGAGGCGCCCGACATCGCCGGTATGCAGCCAGCCGTCGCGCACGGTCTCTGCAGTCAGCGCCGGCGCCTTCCAGTATCCCTTGAAAACCAGCGGACCGCGCGCCAGGATTTCCCCGTCCGCGCCAATCTTCATTTCCACCCCCGGCACCGCCCGGCCGATCGAGCCCAGCCTGTTGCGCCCCGGCAGGTTGACCGACAGCACGCCCGTGCTCTCGGTCTGGCCGTAGCCTTCGAGCATGACGAGCCCGATCGCCCAGTACCATTTCACCAGTTCGGGCGATATCGGCGCGGCGCCGGAGGCGATGTACCGGGCGCCGTCAAGGCCGGTCATGCGCCGGAGATTGGCCAGCACCAGGCGGTCCCAGAGCCGGAAACGCGCTTCCAGCAGGGCGGGAACCGGCCGCCCTTCCAGCCTGTACCCGGCACGTTCGATGCCGCAGGCGAGCGCCAGGCGCCAGGCCCAGCGGCCGGCCGGCGTCGCCTCCCCGGCCATCACCGCGACCCGGGAATGGATCTTTTCCCAGATCCGGGGGACAGCGGTGAACGACATCGGCGAGACCTCGCGCAGATTGTCGAACACGGTCTCGACGCTCTCGGCGAAGTTCACCACCGTTTTCGCCGCGATCGGGACAAACACCGAGATCAACCTCTCGAGGACGTGACAGAGCGGCAGGAAGCAGAGCTGCTCGTCCCCCTCGCGCGTCGGCACCGCGCCGAGAACGGTGCTTGCCGAGCAGACGATGTTCTCGTGCGAGATCATTGCGCCTTTCGGCCGGCCAGTGGTGCCCGAGGTATAAATCAGGACCGCGGTGTCGCCGGGGCGCGAGGCTCGCGCCTCGCGCTCGAACCGGCCGGGGTCGCGACGATGCACCTCAATGCCGATCTCGTAGAGGTCGTCGAGGAACAGGATCTGCTCGTCGGCAAAATCGTGCAGCCCCTCGCGGTCGATCAGGATGCATTTCCGCACCCCGGGAACCCGGTCGCGGATTTGCAGAAATTTTTCCAGTAGTTCGGCGTTCCCGGCGATCAGGAAACGGCTTTCCGAGTTGCCGAGCAGAAACGCCAGCTGGTCCGCGCTGTCGGTCGGGTAAACGCCCGAGACGATTCCGCCCATGCACTGGACGCCGAGATCGGCGTAAATCCATTCCTTGTTGTCTTCCGAGAGGATCGAGACCACCTCGCCCCGCTCGAGCCCGAGCGCGGAGAGGCCGAGGCCGATCGCCCGCGCGGCCTCCAGAAAGTCCGACCAGGAATGGCTCTGCCAGACGCCGAGCGTCTTTTCCCGGTGGGCGGTGCGCGGCCCGAGCGACCGGCAGCGTTCGAGGAACAGCTTGGCCAGCGTGTCGCAACCATCGATGACATGGGGAGCGGTGTCCTCCCCGCTTTCCCGCGGCATGCCGGTTTGCTGCGGCGGGGCGCGCTTGGCCAGGTCTACGATCGCCACGTCTTCCTGCGCTTCCAGCGGCGCGCGGCGCCCGGGGCCGCCTGCCGGGTACCGAGATAGAATTCCTGGATGTCCCGGCTCCGGCCGAGGCGTTCGGCCGACCCTTCCATGACCACTTGCCCGGTCTCCATCACATAGCCGAAATCGGCGATCTCCAGTGCCATCCTGGCGTTCTGTTCGACCAGCAGGATGGTGACGCCGCGCTCCAGGTTCAGCCGGCGGATGATGACGAATATGTCGCGCACCATAATCGGCGAAAGGCCCAGCGACGGCTCGTCGAGCAGCATGATCCTGGGCCGCGCCATCAGCCCGCGGGCAATTGCCAGCATCTGCTGCTCGCCACCCGACAGCGTCCCGGCGGGCTGGCGAAACCGCCGCTTCAGGACCGGGAAATAGGCGAAGACCGAATCCATGTCGCCGGCCACGTCCGCGTCCCGGCGGGTATAGGCGCCCATCGCGAGGTTTTCCGCGACGCTCAGCAGCGGGAACACCTCCCGCCCCTCGGGCACGTGGACCAGCCCCTTGCGGACGATGCGGTCGGGCGCGCCGCACTCGATGGATTCGCCAGCCAACCGGATTTCGCCCTTCTCCGGGTCAATGATGCCGGAGATGGTGCGCAGCAGCGTCGTCTTGCCGGCCCCGTTGGCGCCGAGCACCGCGACCGTGCTTCCCGCGCGGACGTCGAGGCTCACGCCGCGGATCGCCATGATCGGGCCGTAGAAGCTTTCCAGGTTGCGAATTTCGAGCAGGGCGTCGGTCATGGCATCGCCATGTCTGCGCCGAGATAGGCCTCGACAACGCTCGGTTCCGCCTGCACTTCGGCCGGGGTGCCAAGCGCGATCGGGCGCCCGTCCGCCAGCACCATCACCCGGTCCGACACCGCCGAAACCAGGCTCATGTTGTGCTCGACCATCACCACCGTCACGCCGAGCCGCCGCCGAATGTCGTCGATCCAGAACCGCATGTCCCCCGCCTCCTCCACCGAGAGCCCGGATGCCGGCTCGTCGAGGAGGATCAGCCTGGGCTCCATGGCGAGCGCGCGGCCAATCTCCACCACCTTGCGGACGCCGTAGGGAAGCCCCGCGATGAACTTTTCCCGGTAGGGCTGGAGGTCGAGGAAATCGATGATCCGCTCGACCGCGCCGCGATGCGCGATCTCCTCGCGCCGGACAGTGGGAGCGAAGACGAGCTGCGACCAGATGGCGGCGCGGCGGCGCGTGTGGCGCCCGATCAGCAGGTTCTGGAGCACCGTCGAGCGTTCGAAGAGCTCGATGTTCTGAAAGGTCCGCGCGATACCGAGCGCGGCGATGTCGGGCGGCGAATGCCCCAGAATGCTCGCCCCTTCGAAGAGGACATCGCCGGAGGCGGGTTCGCAGAAGCGCGAGATCAGGTTGAACAGCGTCGACTTGCCGGCGCCGTTCGGGCCGACGACAGCAAAGATCTCGCCTTCCTCCACTGCGCAGGAAACCCCCTCCAGCGCAGTGATGCCGTCGAAGCGGACCGTGACGTCGCGGATTTCCAGGAAGCTCATCTCAGCCGCTCTGTCTTCAGATAGCTCTTCTGCCGGCGGAACATGTCGCGGCGGCAGAACGGAAAAAGCTCGAAATAGAGTCTCCACTTGGCAATCCGCCCGTGGATCCCGAGCGGCTCGAAGAGGATAAAGCCTATCAAGATCAGCCCGAAAATTCCGGTCTCGAGCCCGGGTATGGCGACGCCTCCGCCGCCGAAGGCCTCCGCGACCCCGTCGCGCGCGACATTGATCGCCTGCGGGATGATCCCGACCACGGCAGCGCCGTAATAGGCACCCTGGATCGAGCCCAGCCCGCCGATCACGATCATCAGCAGGAGCTGGATCGAGATCACCACGGTGAAGACCTCGTGGTTGAAGGTGTAGAAGAAATGCCCCATCAGCGCGCCGGCCCATCCCGTGACCATGCAGGAAAGCCCGAAGGCGGCAGTCTTGGTCCCGGCAAGGCTCACACCCATGGCCTGGGCCGAGATCTCGGAATCGCGGACCGCGAGGAAGGCCCGCCCGAGCGGAGCGCGCAGGAGGTTGCGGTAACCGAGCGTCACGACGACCGCGACGGCGAGGCAGAGCCAGTAGAACAAACCGGGCGAAGCCAGCCGGTCCACCTCCACCCCGGCGATGGAGATGGTCGGCGCAATCATGCCCACGACGCCGCCGGTCCAAGGCTCGGCGAGCACGATGATGTCCTCGGTCAAGATCGAGAGCGCCAGCGTGGCGATGGCGAGATAGATGCCGTGCAACCGGAGCGCAGGAATGGCGACCAGCACGCCGACCAGCCCTGTGAGCAGCCCGGCGAGAGGAAAAGCGACCAGGAAAGGCAGGTCGAACCGTCCCATCAATATGGCGTTGGCGTAGCAGCCAGAAGCGAGGAAGGCGGCATGGCCCAGGCTCGGCTGCCCGGCATGGCCGGTCAGCACCATCAGTCCCATCCCGGCAATGGCCCAGATCAGGACGTTGGTCGCCTCGCCGATCAGGAAATCGTCGAGCAGAAACGGAAGCGCCGCAGCGATTGCGAGAAGCGCCGCGGTGCGCAAGGCCTCGCGCGCATCCGCGAACAGGCGGATGTCCTGATCGTAGCCGGTCTTGAACTGGACGCGCACCGGTTCACACCTTCTTCGCGCCGACCTGTGCCAAGATGCCATGCGGGCGGACGATCAGCACCAGGATCATGACCGCGTAGGGCGCGATCTGCGCGTATCCTGCAGAGACGTAGCGGCTCGCAAAGGGTTCGATCAGCCCGACGATCAGCCCGCCCGCCAGCGCCCCGGGCAGCGATCCGAAACCGCCGATCACCGCCGCGGCGAACGCCTTGATGCCCAGGAAGCCGGCGCTCGGATCGATCGAGCCCTTGGACGCGAACAGGAGCCCCGCCACTGCCGCCGTCGCGCCCGCGAGCGCCCAGGTCAGCCCGTGAATCCGCTTCACCGGGATGCCCATGTAGTAGGCCGCGAGCTGGTTCTGGCTCGACGCCTGCATGGCGATCCCGAGGCGGGTGCGGGCGAAGAACAGGAAGAGCAGGCCGGTCAGGAGAACCGTGACCGCGATGGTCGCAATCTCGTCGAGCCCGAGGATCAGCCCGCCGAGGCGGAAATTGACACCTGCGGCCGGGCTTTCCAGCGCCTGCGGGTCGTGGCCCCAGGCGGCGCCGGCAACGAAACGCAGCACGAAGCCGATGGCGATGGTCAGGATCATCACCGCGATCTGCGGCTGGCCGAAGACGTGGCGCAGCACGACTCGTTCGAGCAGCCATCCGATGGCCGCCATGGCGAGAATCGCACCGGTGCAGGCGGCCCAGAACGGCGCGCCGAGATGGGAGTCGTTGCCGAGCGCGAGCGCGATGAAGGCGCCCAGCATCATCATGTCTCCCTGGGCGAAATTGACCTGCTCGGTGGCCTTGTAGATCAGCACGAAGCCGAGCGCGATCAGGCCGTAGACGCAGCCATTGGCAAGCCCGCTGACGATGAGTTGGAGGATCTCCAAGCGTCCGCTCCGAATCGGTCCGCAAGATTAACCACCATTCGCCGCATTAAATCAAATCTTTCGAATGGAAAGGACGCCTCCTTCAAAAGGCATCGAATCATGCCAAGGTGGAGTTGGCATCAACGTCACGGGCAAGAGGAGAAAGCGTCCATGGAGCAAGCCAGCATCATCGGGAGCGACCTGGCGAAGCACGGCATCCAGTCCCGGGGCGCCTGAGTTGACGGATTGGCCGGGAGGAGCGGATTGCCGCCGATATGCGTGCGAGGGAGCACACCTTCAAAGTCAATGGCTGGCAAGCCGCCCGGTGGCCGGCAAGACCCCTGACTCAGAACGGGACGCCGACAGCCTCGGACAGGAAGCGGACGAAGGGGCCGCCCGTGCGGGCGGTGCCGGCGAAATGATCGAGGAATTCGAGCTTGACGGCCTCGGATTCCCGGAATTCCACCATTGCAATGAAATCCTTGCGCTTCAGGTCCTCGATCAGCGGGTGGCCGGCGTCGTAACCGCGCGGCGGGCGCTTCAGGGATTCGCCGTGCATGGAGAATGTCTTGCCGAAGGCGCCGCCGGTAACGCGCCGCCACGCGGCGGGCCGGGCGACCATGGCGTCGCGGATGCGCCCAACCGCCTCGCCGCCCGGACGCCATACGCCGACGCCGGCGAAACATCGTCCCGGTTCCAGGTGGAGGTAGAAGCCCGGCGCGTGCGCATCCTTGCCGGCGAAATGACGGAAATGAGCACCGACGTTTGTCTTGTAGGGCGTCTTGTCCCGTGAAAAGCGGGTGTCGCGATAGATGCGGAACAGCGAGCCGCCGTTCGGCCTCGGGTCCGCGCGGAAGTGCGGGCTGATCGCAGCCAAAGGCTCGGCAAAGGCCGCGATGAAATTCAGCATCGGGTCACGCACCTCGACCACATAGCGCTCCCGATTCGCTTCGAACCATGCCCGGTCGTTATTTTCCTTGAGCTCAAGCAGGAAACCGAACAGCGCGGGCGGAATCGCTGGTGCACCCATATCCTTTCCTCCTCCATTCGTCCGCGTCGAGTACCGTTTCGATGGCGGCCTTGTCCATCGCGATATGCACGCTCCGGCGGTCCCCGACAACGATCAGGTGGAGCTGAACTGGCCGTGAAACCCCAGCGGGATCGGGTAGGGGAGCCACGCCGTCATGACGGGGCCATCTGTGATTCTCCTGGCGTCAAAGACCGTGACGCCGCTGACACCCTGACTGTGCGCAAGAAACGTTCCGACGAGCCAGCCGTCATCTTCGGAAGACCCCTCGGGAAACGGCACGAAGACGTGCTCCTCGGGTACGCGGCCGTCACCGAAGTCGTACGATTCCTTGAAACCGGTCCGGTGATCCCGCCGGTCGAGAGTTCGCGGTATCCACTCGAGTCCTTCGCCCGGTCCCAGGGTGTAGACGAAACGGTTCCGGAGCCCGACAAGACGTCCGGCGATCTGCGGGAACTCCGCAGGTTCACGACTCTCGGCGATGTCAACCCGTCCGTCAGCATGCAGGACATACTCCGTGTAACGGGGCGCGTCCGCATGGCGGAACTCGCCACGCATGATGTGGCGAAATGCATCGTCGACAAGGCTCACGTCTTTCGAGATGCAGTGATCGAAATGGATGTTTCCCGAGGAATCCTCCCAGCCATTGCCATGGTGGAACCCGAATCCGGCGGGCAATTGAACCCATCGCCTGTCATCGAAATCATCCTTGGACACCACCAATGCCCTTGATCCGAGTTCCGGTCTCCAGACATGGGAGTCGAGAAACGACTCTCCCCGCCCAAGGTCGAATTCGAACGGAGGGATCACGAGAACAAGGTGTCGGGAGGTGATCACGAAGTCATGCACCATGCCCAGGTGTCTTTCCGGAATCACCGCGGCCTTGATCAGCCCTCCGGAGCCGGAAATGTGGTAGAGAATGAGAACGGGCGACGGATGCATCGCGTACCCGAAGGCCCACAGGGTACCATCGGCCTCGACTTTCGGGTGCGCGGTAAACGGCGTCCCCTTCAAGTCGCTTCCCCAGGACTTGAAGTGCTTCCAGTCCAGCGTTTCGCGTTCGAGGACGCTCGCAGAACCGCCTTCCCAGAGCGCCATCAGCTCGCCATGGTGCTCGAGCACGGAAATATTGGCCGCGTTCATGTCGTCCGGGCCGCGCACGGACGCCATACCCTCGACGGGCGTTGCAAACCCGGGGAAAAGCCTGCTGCCGGCGGCATCCTCGCGGGCAATCTTGGGTGTCGCGATCATGCGACCGCGGTGCGACAGCCCGGCATCGGAAAACCGGAACTCCTGGATCATGCCGTCACCGTCGAACCAGTGCCGGTAGTGGTGTCCGTGTCTGCTGTGGGCAGCCGGTCCGTTGCGCCGGAAGACACCTCTCAGGCCCTCCGGCAGATTGCCTTCGATTTCGAGCGCGATGCTATCGAGCCGATCCGATTTCGGCGTCGACCATCCCAGCAACCGCGAATCACGGGCCAGCTTCTCGCCAAAGTCCCTGCCCCAGTCCAAAACCTCCTGTCCTGCTGAGCCGGTTGACGGCACCGTCAGGATTTGCGCGATTCCAGCGGCGGTCGATGCCGCGACGAACTGTCTGCGATTCATGTCGGGACCTCCTCAATATCTCATGGTCAGCGTGGTCGAACCCGCATTCTTGCCGACGGTTACCGCCGCCTGGTCAAACTTCGGCGGACCCATGAACCCGGCGGCATCGTTCGAAAACCCGTATCCCTCGGTCGGAATGCCGAGAACATTGACGTCCAGCTCGCCATTGCCATTCTCGTCATGGAACGCGGTGACGGCGTATTCCCCGTCCGGAAGTCCATGATAGGTCACTGCCAGCGTCTTCGTGCTTGCCAGCCGCCATCCGCCGAGGATCATTCCCTCCTCTTCCGGAAACGGTACTCCCTTGTCCGGTGAGAACAGAGCGAGATAGACACGGCCCGACTCGTTGCGAAGACCTTGAAGCTCGATCGTGATGTCGCCAGCCGAGGCGCGCTCCGCGCCAAGGCCCGAAACCGTGAGGGCGATCGCCGCCGCGGTGATTCCTGCTGTTTTGCTCACGTTGAATCTCCTTTTTCCTGTCGTTAGCATGGCCGCCGGATGCAGATATCCGGTTGGCGAATATCCGAGTCCTCTGTGACGCCCGAATAGGCGACAACCCGGATTTCGCAAACAGGCCGAATCTTTCGCGAATGGACCAGGGTCTGAATTTGACGATACGTGAACTGACACGAAATCCGAGGTTTCGCCGACATGTTCTCGGCGTCGGGGTGACCGTGGCCGTGTTTTCCTATCTTGGCCCATTCGGAACTTCGGGCCGCCTGACGGCAGTCGAGCTTGTCATTTACTGGACACTGGCGATCGTCCCCAACTGGGCACTAGCAGTGATCGTCTTTCCCTACAGTCTTGGTGATCGGTTTCGTACGCTGAGGGGGTATCTGCCGGCCGCGGCCGTCGCAACGCTGGCCTGTGCGGTGCCGGGGACCGGTCTCATCCTCGCACTCGAAGCCTGGATGGCCGAACCGATCGAATCCGCGAGAAGCGTCGCGTACGTGTATTCATGCGTCGTTCTTGTCTTTTTCGTCCTCGCATTCCTGTCCTACCGGCTGCTCGAGGATCCGTATCGGGCTCCCGCGCCATCGGCCCCCGGCGCTTCGGCGGCCATTCCGGACGTGCTGTCCGGCGATGAGCCGCACGCGCATCCTGAATTCCTTTCGCGTTTGCCAAGCCATCTCGGGAAGGAAATCCTGCACTTGCGCATGCAGGATCATTATGTCGAGGTTCATACCGATCGCGGGAAAGACATGGTCCTGTTGCGTTTTCGCGACGCGATGAGGGAGCTTGACGGCGCGGACGGCCGCCAGGTCCACCGGTCGCATTGGGTCGCCCGTCGCGCGGTAACCGGGACCGTGCGGAAGGGTGGCCGGCTCTTTCTCAAATTGTCGAACGATTCGATCGTACCCGTAAGCCGGACCTTTATGCGCGACCTGAAAGGCGAAGGCTGGTTATGACACCAATCCAGCGCACCGGCCTGGCCGGGGACCGGTCGGACCGCGCCAGTCGCGGAATGTCACGTCCCCTGGTTTCGCCATCGGGCCGGTTCGTGATACCCGCAGCCATGACGGCAGCCCTGTTCTTTGTCTAACGAGGATATTCAACCCATGAACGACGACGACTATCCCGCCCGCCTCGAGGTCGACTACCCCGAACAACTTGATCGCGTCACGACCCTGTTTCGGCCGATCCTGGTCATTCCGATCGCGATCGTCTTTGCATTTCTCGTGAGCCCGGACGGTGAATCTGGCGCGATGGCAGGATCGTTCGGCGGGCTTTTCGCCGCGACCGTCCTGATGATTGTCTTTCGACAACGTTATCCACGCTGGTGGTTCGATTTTCTGCGGGAGGTCGTTCGATTCGCGGGTCGAATAGCATGCTACGCGCTTCTCCTGACCGACCGCTACCCTTCGACGGTTGACGAACAGGCCTATCATCTCGAGATCGACTATCCGGATGCGGTAAACGACCTCAACCGCTGGATGCCGCTGGTCAAGTGGTTCCTTGCCATACCGCACTTCCTGGTCCTGGTCGTCCTGATGGTCGGGGTGATTGTCGTGTTCGTGATCGCATGGTTCGCGATCCTGTTTACCGGCCGCTTTCCCAGGCCGCTGTTCGATTACGTCGTGGGTGTCTTGCGGTGGTGGGTTCGGGTGTCGGCCTATGCGGTCTGGCTGGTCACCGACCGTTATCCGCCTATCCGTCTCGATTAGGCTGTCCGTGCAATCGGGGATTCACTAAACCGGGCGGCGACAGGTCCACTGCTGTCCTGGCGACCCCACGACCGGACAGATTCCGGCCACGTCCGATGCATGACCCGGATCTTTCCCTAACCGTCTCTGACGGCGGCGCGTGAGGGCGCATCAAATTCAGGAAACAGGCGTGCAAGTCCCGTCCTTGACGCTTCGCAAACTCCACGCTCGGTAATCAGGCCCGAAACCAGCCTGCCGGGCGTTACATCAAAGGCAGGGTTGGCGCTTTCGGCGCCCTTGGGTGACACCTGCACCTGGCCCAGCGAACCGTCTGCACTCAGGCCCATGACATGGGTGGCCTCGGAGCCATCACGCTCCTCGATCGGAATCTCCTGCACTCCGTCGCGTACGGTCCAGTCGATCGTGGGGGACGGGAGCGCAACATAAAACGGGACTCCGTTGTCGTGTGCCGCCAGCGCCTTGAGATAGGTTCCGATCTTGTTGCAGACATCTCCGTCGGCAGTCGTCCTGTCGGTCCCGGTGACGACCAGGTCAACGAGACCGCGCTGCATCAGGTGCCCCCCGGCATTGTCCACGATGTAGCTATGGCTGATACCGTGGCTTCCGAGTTCCCATGACGTCAGTGCACCCTGGTTTCGGGGCCGGGTTTCGTCGACCCAGACATGCACCGGTATGCCGGCGTCGTGCGCCTGGTACATCGGGCTTGTCGCGGTACCCCAGTCCACTGTCGCAATCCAGCCGGCGTTACAGTGGGTCAGCACGCGCACGGGTTCGCCGTCAGGCCTCGTGCGGGCAATCTGCCTGATGATTTCAAGCCCGTGCACGCCGATCCTTCGATTGATTTCGATGTCTTCATCGGCAATTTCGTCAGCGAGCCGCATTGCCGCCCCGGCGCGCTCGCGTTCCGGCAGTGGCTCGAGTATCCTGGCGCACCGATCGATTGCCCAGCGAAGGTTGACCGCGGTCGGCCGGGTTTCGAACAGGACTTTCCCCGCTTCCTCGAGGGACGCGTCGCGCGCATCGGAGGTCATGTGCACGGCGATTCCATAAGCCGCAGTGGCACCGATCAGCGGTGCGCCCCGAACCCACATGTCACGGATCGCGGTAGCAAAGGCGTCGAGGGAGTCGAGCTCGGCAATTCGAAACTCGTGTGGAAGCCACCTCTGGTCGATGATCCTCACGCGGTCCCTCTCCTGGTCGCGCCAGATTGACCGGTAATGCCGTCCGTCGACTTTCATGCAGTGGGATCCTCAGGTCCAGGAGAGGTCACAAACCTGCGCCGTTGCGCATTGCCGTGCCGATCTTGTTCGCCATTGCCGTCCGAGGAGCGTCCATGATCAGTCTCCGTCGATTCGATGATCCAAGCATAGCCTCAAACCGGATCGGTGTCCTGTGCCAGTTCCGAATTGGGTGCACGCCAAATTTGTTGGTTGACCTGAATTCGTTCTCCATTCCGAGCGTTTGATGGATCGCGCGAAGGGTTGAAACTTTCCTGCTGCCATGTTTTTTCTGACGCGATCCCGGCGCGGCCGACAACGACCGGATCAACCGGTCGGCGCCGC
>JAPOVX010000350.1 GCA_026707935.1 Paracoccaceae bacterium | reverse complement strand
ATCGAAAGCAGGCAGCGTGATACGTGGTCAAGTAATCGATATAATTCCCCAACGATGCGCTTGAGCCCCGGCGGAAACGGTTTCCCTGAGCACGAAGAGCAGAGTCAGTAGCTGTAGTCAGCATAGATCCTGGCCGGATCCCGGTCGTATTCGCCGAGAAATTTCTCAAGCACTTCATCCGCCAGGGTGCATCCGGAGTCAACGACATCGTGGAGCGCGTTAAGGAAGTGTGTCTCGTCAGCGATCAGCCCAAGGGCGCCAGGGCGCGCCCTGGACTTGAGACCCGCCTCGCTGATTGCGAGAACGTCCCGCGCGAGATCACGCATGAAGATGTCCCCGACCCGCGCGTTCATCCCGTCGACCGAGGCCGCTACGCGTAGTTCTTCCCGGGATTCAGCATCCCAGTCCTTGCAGAGATCGGCGGCCGCATCGAGAGACGTTTCGTCGTAGAGCAGTCCGACCCACAGGGCCGGCAATGCACAGATCCGCCGCCACGGCCCGCCATCGGCGCCGCGCATTTCAATGAATTTCTTCACACGGGCTTCGGGGAACAGCGTGGTCAGGTGATCGGCCCAATCCGAAAGCGTCGGCATTTCACCCGGAAGGGCCGGCAGGCGCCCGTCCAGGAAGTCACGGAACGACTGCCCGAGAGCATCGATATACCTCCCGTCCCGATAGACAAAATACATGGGCACATCGAGTGCGTAATCGACCCAGCGTTCAAATCCCATGCCGTCCTCGAAGACGAACGGCAGCATGCCGGTGCGATCGGCGTCAAGGTCGCGCCAGACCCTTGATCTCCAGCTCTGGTGCCCCGATGGCCTGCCCTCGAATACCGCTGAACTTGCGAACAGGGCCGTGGCAACCGGTTGAAGCGACAGGCCGACCCGGAGTTTCCGGACCATGTCGGCTTCGGAACGGAAATCCAGGTTCACCTGTATGGTGCAGGTCCTGTACATCATCTGTGTGCCGAGTTTTCCAACCCGATCCATGTAGTCGGTCATCAACCTGTACCTGCCCTTGGGCATCATCGGCATCTGGTCATGGCTCCAGTCGGGCGACGCGCCCAGCCCGATGAATCCTGCCCCGATCCGGTCGGCAACAGCCCTGACTTCCTCGAGATGCGTGTTGGCCTCGTCGCAGGTCTCGTGAATCGTTCGAAGTTGCGCACCGGACAATTCCAGCTGGCCTCCGGGCTCAAGCGAAACATGCGCTCCTTCGCGTTCCAGCCCGATGATGTTGCCGCCTTCGTTGACGGCCGACCAGCCGAACCCTTTCCTCAGCTCCTCCAGCATGGTGCGAATCGAACAGTCGCCGTCATACGGAAGGGGCTCGAGCGTGGATTTCACGAAACCGAATTTTTCGTGTTCCGTTCCAATTCGCCAGTCTTCGGCCGGCTTGCAGCCTGACTCCAGGTAACCGGCGAGTTGATCGAAACGTTCGATCACACCGCCTCCGGACTGGGGAATGGACATCAGGGGAGTCTCCGCGAGAAAGGCATCGGCATGCAAACAGTTCAGGTTTGGCCCGTACTGTCAACGCGACCGGGGAGCAAGTCCGTTCCTGTGGCGGTATGGCTGGTGCGAGGCACAAGGATCGCGACTTGGCGGTGTTCCATCCCGTGTTGGCCGTTTGGGTGATGGACCTCGCCATGAATGACGAGGCTTCCTGCTTCGCGGGCCGCCGCCGGTGCGGTGCTCCGGTCTTAAGCAGGCCTCCACAGGCAGGCACGGGCATCCCTCCGTGCGCGCCACTTGGTTTTCGCAGCGCAAGGGGATGCATTCCAGAGCGGCAGCGTCACGTCAACGGGCAGGATGCCTTACATCCCCGCGCCGAAGGTCGGGGTTTTACGGCGGTTTCGATAATGGTCCCGAATCCGGGCGGCTCGACGCATGTCGCCTGCGAGGATGCAACCCGGATCAGGGGACGGGCGACGTTCGGTACTTCCTGGGTCCTGCTCAATCACCAGCCACGCCGAATGGATCGATTCCGTTTCCAGATTGAAACGGTTCGCGCCGGCGGGCTCACGGACATTTCGACCAATTTCGAGAGATCGATTCCCGGCAGTGAAGACAGCGCGTCGAACAAGGCTTCACTGCCTCTTGCAGACACAGGTATGATGATCGGCAAGAACCCGGAATTGGCCCCGTGGAGAACCCAGCAGACACCGAGACCCTCGCTGCTGCGAACCTCGACGCGCTCGAGCATGTCGAGCGACAGGATCGCCTGGCCTTCAGGCCCGAAAACCCGGATTTCGCCTTCGTCGACCTCGACCTCGCCGAAATGCTCCCCGTGCTGCCTCAACCGCGCCCGCTGAAACATGGCAAAGCCGGCCATGACTGAACCGAGAGCCACAAGTCCCCCGATCCCGGCCTGGACCATGTCGCCGGTCCTGATGCCACCCGCTGCGGCCGAGACGGAAACCAGCGCCACGGCGGTTGCAAGGATGCTGCCCTGCCAACGGGCCAGCACGGCAACCGCATCCTTTCTGAAGAAACTCATCCGGCGGACTCCGATTGGCGCTGCCAGTCGCCGAGGCTGGCCTGCCACAATGCGATGGCCGCCACCGCCGCGGTATCGGCTCTCAGGATTCTCGGCCCCAGGCTCATCGGCACGCTTTGGGGCATCGACCTGATTCGCGAGGCTTCGGTTTTTGAAAAACCGCCGACAGGGCCGATCAGTATCGCCCACTTGCGCGTCCGGAACCGCGTCAGGTCGGTGACCGGCCTGCCCACCCTGGCCTCGTCGCAAAACAGGAGTTGTCGCTCCGCGGGCCAGGTGTCGAGTACCGTCTCGAGCCCCTGCAGCCCCGAGACCGGCGGAACATGGTTTTCTCCACACTGTTGGGCCGCTTCGATTGCATGGGACTGGAGGCGTCGCTCCGAAACGCGAGCCGCCACCGTGAATTCCGTTCGAACCGGAAAAATCCTCCTCACGCCAAGTTCGGTTGCCTTTTCAACGACAAAATCCGTCCGCGACTTCCTGAGCGGTGCAAACACGAGCCACAAGTCCGGGGGCATGCGCTGCGGCGCGGTTTGAACCTGGCAAAGAAGGGTGATTGACCGCCGGCTCCCGGCAACTACTCTTGCGGCCCAGTCTCCATCCGACCCGTTGAACACGCTGATGGAATCGCCGGGTTGGCAACGCATGACGGAATTGAGGTAATGTGCCTGGGGCGGCGCCAGGGAAATCCGTTCTTCGGCGCCGAGGGGCGCATCGACATACAGGCGTATTTTTTCGGCTCGATCCGACATGGACCAGAGAATATGACCGAAGACCGGAACTCTCCAGACGCAAGCGCAGAAATCCGGATTCCCGACGCTCCGAGAGGAAACTGGGTCGACAGGTATGCCCCCGACCGGGCGCGTCCTTACCTTCGGTTGTCACGGGCGGATCGTCCGATCGGTACGTGGCTGTTGCTGATTCCCTGCTGGTGGGGCCTGGTGCTTGCCGTACTCTCGGACCCTGGCAGCGGCGGTTGGCATGATGGCATCCTGGCCGTGGCATTCGCCGCGGGTGCATTCCTGATGCGCGGTGCCGGCTGCACCTGGAACGACATTACAGACAGGCATCTCGACGCAAAGGTCGCGAGAACCCGCGCACGCCCGATCCCCTCCGGCCAGGTTTCCGTGACGAGGGCTGCTGTCTGGATGACGCTGCAGGCTGTCTTGGCCGCCGGAATACTGTTCGTCTTCAACCCGTTCGCCATGGCCCTGGCCGTTGCAGCGCTGGTCCCGGCCGTTGTCTATCCGTTCGCGAAGCGGTTTACATGGTGGCCGCAGGTCTTCCTCGGAATCGCCTTCAACTGGGGCGCGCTCCTGGGTTGGGCCGCTCACACGGGCAGTCTGGGGTTGCCCCCGATCCTGCTTTACCTCGCGGGGATCTCCTGGACGCTGTTTTACGATACGATCTACGCCCACCAGGATCGCAGGGACGACGTACCGGCGGGGAATCGGTCGACTGCGCTGCTCTTTGGCGCGGGGACCCGAGCGTGGTTGTTGGCATTTGCGCTGCTGGCGACAGTATTGATGGCGCTGGCCGTCGCAATGGCAATCATCCCCGTTACGGATCGGCCAACGCAGATCCTTGCCGCACTCGGGATCATCGGCTTCGCGTCGCACCTGGCGTACCAGTTGCGCGTCCTCGACATCACCGACGCCGGCGGCTGCCTGGCCCTGTTTCGTTCGAACCGCGATGCCGGCCTGCTTCCGGGATTTTTCTTTCTGTTGGCTGCCATGGTCTGACGGTCAGGCGACATGGATCGACGAAAACCGTGACCTGGTTGACAATTCGCGGCGGCAGTCGCCCGGTTCCATCTTCTGGCGGTTGAAATTTTTCTCCAAATCAGCAAACTTTTGATCTTGATGGCAGCCCGATTTCAGCTTCCCAGTTTCAAGGTCGAGATCGTCCCGGTCCTTGTATTCGTCATCGCCCTGATGGCGGCAGCTGCTGTTGCTGCCGTTTCCGTAGCCCGAATCGAGAAGCGAACCGCTGAATCGCTCGAACCGATTGTCATTGCATCAGGCGAAACCTGGGCGCGAATCATTCCTGACGGCATTCTGATCCGTATTTCGGGCGAAGCGCCGGACCAGGAGGCAAGCCAGCGGCTGGCCAGGTTGATCGGAAGCGTTGTTTCTCCTGACAGGATCGTCCACGAGTCCACGGTTGCGCCCAAGGACATCAAGGGCGAACTTGAGAAGTCCCGGTTCATCGTATTGGCCTTGAGAGACGGTGATCAGGTTTCCCTCGGAGGCCTGATTGGAAGTGACGAGCAACGGAGGATCATACACGATACTGTTCGGGATTCCCTCGACGTCGTGGTGATCACCGACATGTTGATCGATGTGCAGAATTCAGCATCGGCTTTTTCAAGCGAGGCCCTGGGGTATGGGTTGACCAGCCTGGAACTGCTTCCGCGATCCTCCGTCATGATCGAAGCGGACCGCGTAACGATAACTGCAGCGCTCGATTCCGAAGACGAATTGAAAACCATAGAGCCTCAGCTTGCCGGGCGTCGGCCCGAAAGCGTCCAGGCGACCCTGGACTTGCGCGCACCGGCGACCATGGCGCCCACCTTCGAGTTCCGGGCGACGAGGCGCGACGGAATCATATTCGTGGACGGCTGTACGGCTGCCTCGAGCGAAGATGCGCGCAGGATTCTTGATGCCGTCGAACGAACCGGATCCACGGAATCGTCCGAATGCGAAGTCGCTCTCGGTTCACCGCATCCGGAGTGGGCCGATGTCGTCATCGCCGGTATCGAGGCCATGACCGAAACTGACGGCCGGCTCCTGAGAATTGCCAACACCAGCATTGTTCTCGTGGTAGACAGTGAATCCGATCGGTTGCCGGTTGTGAAACAGGGAATCGAGGACACGCTTCCCGATCTCTTTTCGCTGCAGGTCGTTCAATCGCCTGCTGACGGCACCGGTCTTGCCGAGGGTGATACTTTCCCCGGGAGTCTCCGCGTGACTCTGAACGCAGACGGAACCGTGCTGCTTGAAGGGGACATTGCCGATGACAGGTCGACGGAAATGATCCAGACATATGCCCAGGTCCTGTTTGGAACAGACATGGTTGACAATCGGATCGAAATCGGCGGCGAATTGCCTGGCGGTTGGCCCGTGGCCGTGTTCTCCGGACTCGAGGCCCTCGAACTGCTTCGTACCGGCACCTTGACCGTAACCGACGACAGTATATCGATTACCGGAACCGGGTTGGGCGAGGACGCTCCGGAACAGGTTGCACGGCTCCTGTCGACGCAGGCACGCGACTGGGGAGACCATGTGGTTTCGATAACCTATTCTGACGAGGAGGCCGAGCCGGAAGCGGGCGCTGACCAGGATGCAGGACTCGACCCCAGGGAGTGTGAAGGCCGGATTTCCGCGATCCTCGCCGATGAGCAGATCATTTTCTCGCCCGGCAGGACTTCCATCGAACCCGAAAGCGCCGATGTGATCGATGCGGTCGCAGCGGTCCTGGCCGAGTGTCCGGGAGCCCGTTTTGAAGTTGAAGGCCACACGGACAGCTCCGGAAACGCCGAAATGAACCGGAACCTGAGCCTGATTCGCGCCGAGTACGTGATTGGCGCCCTGATCGAGCGCGGAATCATCACGTCCGGACTTTCGGCCAAAGGCTACGGCGAGGAGTTTCCCATTGCGGACAACTCGACCCCCGAAGGTCAGCAAAAGAACCGGCGCATTGCCTTTCGCCTCCTGACCGCGGCAGATGGCGGGACCGACGACAATGACTAACGGAAAATACGGTATTCTCGTGGGCATATCTGCCGCATTGGGTGTCATTGCCCTGTTGGCGTTTGTTCCCGTAAGGCCGATGTCCAACCTCGTTCTCGTCGTAACCCTGGCGATCCTGATTTACGTCACATTTGCGATCGGCTGGACCGCACACTGGCTCTACATGAAGTACGTCTGGGCGAGGGACGGCGACACGATAGAGATGGAACTGGAAAAGAGGATCTTTGAAGCCGAACAGGAAAGAGACGCCGCGGTGGAACGAATGTATGAAACGCAGGCTGCCTTCGACAGTCAGGCGCGGCAGTCTGCGGCGGATCTTGAAGCGGCACTGGATGAACTTGGCCGGGCGCGTCGCGAGTCGGAGTATTACAGGCAGCAATACGTCGGAAACGCGGATCCGGAAGACAGGAACATGTGAGGGTCGGGACCCGCCTGGCTCGCGTGCGTCAATTCCGTTTCGCCGATCCTTCCGTTCCTGGAACGGGCCGGGGATCAGACTTCGCCGGCCCAGCGACCGAGCGCATTTTCATCTTCGGGAAGCGCATCGACCCAGTCCGATCCTGTCGTCGTGTGTTCCTTTTTCCAGAACGGCGCCCTCGACTTCAGATAGTCCATCAGGAATTCGGCGGCAGCAAACGCGTCACGGCGGTGGCCGGCGGCCGTGGCGACCATCATGATCCTCTCACCCGGGATCATTTTCCCGTAACGGTGGATGATCAGGCTGGCATTCAGTGACCACCTCGAAATCGCTTCCTGTTCGATCGTGCCGAGCGCCTTCTCGGTCATTCCCGGATAGTGCTCCAGTTCCAGGGAAAGGAGTGATCCATCGTCGCGGTTTCGCACGATTCCGACAAACGTTACCAATGCTCCCACATCGTCGCGCCCACCGAGCAGGGCTTCGGCCTCGACCGAAACGTCGAAATCCTCTGCCTGTAGCCTGACGGTCATCGGTCACATTCCCGGTCGGGGCCACGTGATTTTCGGCGGCGTCCAGGGACCTCGCCGACCAATCGAATATCGGTCAATTGCATGCAGTGTTTCCGTAATTGCGCCCGATTTCGTCCAGCTATCCACCTGTCATCGGAGGAAAGAATGCCAGTTCCTCCACGTCGTCCAAAGCGTGCCCGAAACCGGACAATTCCTGGTCGACTGCCACCCGTATCGAATCGAGATCGGAGAACGCAAGTGCGTAACGATCATCCCGCGCCGACAAGTCGCGGACCAGTTCGCCGACCGTCCGAGCCGAGGTTTCAACCGTCTCGGCCGGAAGCCCGATTCGCTCGCGCATCCACGCGAAATACATGACACGGATTTTCTTCCTGGCAGCGCTCGCCATTATCCTTCATCCGGACTTCTGGAAATCGCCTTCATGAAATACCCCCAACCCGTCGTCAGCGTCATGATTGCAGCCACCCATAGCAACGCCAGTGCCACGATTTCCACAGTCGAGGTCGCAACCGCAACCATGCCCGCAACGCCTTCAGCCGTTTCCGGATCCTGTAACTGTCCCATGCCGGTCGACAGGAACAGGCCGGCGACCGCCACCATCTGAACGGTCGTTTTCCACCTTGCCGCTCCTGTCACGGACAGCGACTGCGATTGCCCTCCAGCGAATTCACGCAGCCCCGAGACCAGGATTTCCCGGAATATGATCACGACAGCAGGAATCGTGATCCAAACGCTCAGCTCTGCCAGTGCGACCAGTACCAGAAGCGCGATCACCACCATGGCCTTGTCCGCGACCGGATCCAGCATCTTCCCGAAACGGCTTTCCTGCTTCCAAAGTCGCGCCAGGTATCCATCCAGAAAGTCGGTCACCGCCGCCAGAATGAACATGACAAGGGCAATCCAGTCCGCGAGCGGGCGCGGCAATATCAGAAAAACCATCGCAACGGCAGGGGTGACAGCCAGCCGGCATACCGTCAGCGTATTGGGAATTGTCCAGTTCATTGACCCAGTCGTATCCTGTACCCCGCCACGATCCTACGAACAGATTCTGTAACCAAACAATCAGCCCTTGTCATGAAAGAAGTCATGGATGGTTGCCGCCAACGCATCCGATATCCCGTCGACTACCTTGAGATCCTGCAACCCGGCACGGCTGACGGCCTTTGCAGAACCGAAGTGGGACAACAACGCCCGCTTGCGCGCTGCACCGACGCCCGGCACCTCGTCGAGCGAAGTCGCACCTATCGCACGTGTCCGTCTTTGGCGGTGGCTTCCGATTGCGAATCTGTGGGCTTCGTCTCGCAATCTCTGGATCAGGTAAAGGACCTTGTCGTTTCGCTGCAGGACAAAGGGAGGACAACCGAACCGGTGAAGTTCCTCGTTGCCCGCGTTGCGGTCCGGTCCCTTCGAAACTCCGAGGACCGGAAGGTCGTCGAGTCCAAACTCGGCCAGAATTCCGTGTGCGGCAGAGACGTGACCAGCGCCTCCGTCGATGATGATCAGGTTCGGCCAGTTGTCGGCTTCACGGTTCGGGCCCTCGTCGACCAGCCGTCGAAACCGCCTGCCGAGAACCTCGCGAACCATTGCAAAATCGTCTCCGGGCGCCAGAGATTCGGAACGGATGTTGAACTTCCGGTAATCGGATTTCCGAAATCCGTCGGCCGAAGCAACAATCATCGCACCGACAGCATGTGAACCCTGCAGGTGCGAGTTGTCGTAGACCTCGATCCGCGACAGAGCTTCGTCAAGTTCCAGCTTATTCGCCAGTTCCGCCAGCAGCGACGCTTGTGCCGCGTTTTCCGTCAGCCGGCTCGTCAGTGCCTCGCGCGCGTTTCTCGATGCATTGGCGACCAGGTCGAACTTTTCGCCACGTCGGGGCACCGCGAGCCGGACCCGCCGCCCCGACTGCTCGCTCAACGCATTCTCCACGAGGTCGGCATTTTCGATCCCATGGGACAGCAACAACAGCCGGGGCGCCGGCTTGTTGCTGTAGAACTGACCGATGAATGCCTCGAGCGCCTCCGGTTCCTCTGCTCCCGAGCCCATCCTCGGGAAGTAGGCCCGGTTGCCCCAATTCTGATTGATCCTGATGAAAAAGACCTGAACGCACGCTTGCCCGCCCTCGCGATGGAGCGAAATGACATCGGCTTCCCGAACCGTATGGGGATTGACGCTCTGTGACAGCTGCAACTGGCTGAGCGCCTGGATTCTGTCCCTGAGCGCTGCAGCAAGTTCGAATTCCAGCATCTCGCTTGCAGCTGCCATTTTACCCGCGAGCGACTTCTGGACCGAATGACTCTTTCCTTCCAGGAATCTCCTGGCGTCCGAGACCTGCTGTCCATACTCCGTTTCAGTAACCCGGCCGACACACGGAGCAGAGCAGCGGGAGATCTGGTACTGAAGGCACGGGCGCGTCCGCGAAGAGAACATGCTGTCGGAACAGTTTCGAATGAGAAAGGCCTTTTGCAGCTGGTTCAGTGTCCTGTTAACCGCGCCGGCCGACGCGAACGGCCCGAAGTGATCATCCTTGTCGGATCTCCGGCCACGATGCTTGCCGATCCTGGGATACGGGTGGGACGTCGTGATGACGATTCCGGGAAAACTCTTGTCGTCCCGCAACAACACGTTGAAACGGGGTTTCAGCTGCTTGATCAGGTTCTGCTCGAGCAGGAGCGCCTCAGTCTCGGTCCTGGTTGTCAGGAACATCATCGAGGAGGTTGCCGCAACCATCCGGGCTATACGAACGCTGTGCCCGGCCGGCTTGGCGTATGTCGCGACCCTTTTCTTCAGGTTACGCGCCTTGCCCACGTAGAGAACCGCTCCCGCGGCATCGAGCATGCGGTAAACCCCGGGACTCCCGTCGAGGGATCCCAGGTAACTCCTGATGATCTCGTGGCCTGACAGACGGCCACCGGACTCCGCCTCTTCGTTCGGGACGGAACATTCTCTCGGCGCACCCGGGGCAGAATTGGCCTGCGTATGCGATCGAACGGTCATCGTCAGTCCATCCGAAAAGCCGCGCCAACCGCGCCCCTGGCCTGCACACGACCTGAAAAGTTCCACCGTGACGGCCTGTGGATAAGTATCTGGATAACTCTTTGGAATATCCAAAAATGTGTTTGATTATCGCGGCTTGGACAAATGTGCACAAAATGTGGGCAAAACGTTAAGCCATTGTTTTTACGTATGAATTTTTCCTTCTGCCCGCAGCTGTTCCAATTCTGCACCAAAAATACAGCGGTCTTGTGGTTCAGGGAATCAACCGGTGGAAAAATCCTTTTGACAAAACCTTTTCCGCGATCATTTTGAAGAACAGGGGGTGTCATGCCCGTCTCATGAGGATGTCGGGCGTCTGCCAGGCGAGGTGTTGTCCGCCGTCAGGACAGATGAGTTGACCGGTAACCGACGGGGAATCCAGCAGAAAATTCATTGCAGCAACAATCTCGTCCCGGGAGGCCCCTCTCCGAAGTGGCGTCGCACTTCGCTGGCTGCGGAAGTGCTTTTCCGATTGCCGTTCGGCACGAACCGTCGGACCCGGCCCGATGGCGTTGACCCGGATATCGGGTGCGAGTGCCGCGGCGCCTATCCGGGTCAGGTTCCAGAGACCCATCTTTGCAAGCGTATAGGTCATGAATTCGGGAGTCGGCTTTCGCACGCGCTGGTCGACCATATTGATGACCGCGGCTTTCGGGTGCAATTCCCCGAACGGATCCTGGTCCGCTTTCGGAGCCTGCAGGGCGAATTCCTGCATCAATACGAAAGGAGCCCGAAGGTTCGACATCATGTGCCGGTTCCAGCTGTCCGCCGTCGCCGTTTCAATTGAATCGTTTTCGAAAATCGACGCGTTGTTGATCAACACGTCGAGCGGTTGCCCGAGACCCTCTGCCGCGTGAGCAACAAGCCCCCTGCACGCGTCCTCATCAAGAAGGTCTGCCTTGACCGGGACAGAGTGTCCCCCAGCATCTCGAATCAATGCGACCGTTGCGGCCGCTTCGCCGCTGCTCGAGGAGAAATGCACGGCAACAGCTGCGCCTCTCTTTGCCAAACCAAGAGCCATGGCCTTCCCGATACGCCGGGCACCACCGGTCACGAGCGCGGCGCGTACATTCATCCGAAACATCCGAATGGCAAGACAACCGACATGAATGCTTCGGCACGAGGAGCAATCATCGAAACCGTTGAGGAAATCCGCTCGGTACCCCGGCCACCGCCGGTGGTCGGCGTCACAATCGTTTCGACTCGCATGGGCAGCGGTCCCGGCCGAAAAGAAAGGTCCCGCACTTCTCGCATTTGGCTGCCTTGATGGTTTTCCTGCGTTTGCCGAATTCACCCAGTCTCGGAAGGCGGAGGCGACCCAGCAAAGCAAGAATTGCCAAAGCAACAAGGAAGAATGTCGCAATCTTGACCATAAGGCACCATATCACGCCTGGAGGCGTTACAGTAGTCGTTCGTTTTGCCCTGACGCGACTCTTTTTCGGAAATGACCGGTTACGGCTTTCACCTGCACCAGTATGTGCCGGAAAACCCTGTTTCGGAAATGGCGGACTGCAATTTTTTTGTTGGATGCCGCGTCCGCGACGGCGCTTGCCATACCCCGGGAGTAAGCGTTCGGTAAGGGGGTGATGGCCTTACTGGCTGTCATTGATTGAG
>JAPOVX010000211.1 GCA_026707935.1 Paracoccaceae bacterium | reverse complement strand
GATGGACGGACTGCGAGTTGGTATGCCTTGTCTGAAAGGAGTTGGTGAAGGTGACCTTTCGGTGGCGGCGAAGGCATTTGCCGTTGGCGGCGCAAGTGTGATTGGTCAGGCAGACACAGCCAAGGAAGTTGTGAATCAAATGGAAAACCGAGGCGGCGGTCCCGCCGAGGATCCCGCGACTGCGATCGAGCGGATCAAGGAAGGATTAACGAAGATCGTACAGGAACAGACGAAGCGACCTACTGACAAGGTCGTTGTATTCATCGATGACCTCGACAGGCTTGTGCCTAGACGTGCGGTTGAACTCCTCGAGGCCATGAAGATCTTCCTCGATATCGACCGTTGCGTTTACGTCATCGCGTGCGACTACAGTGTGGTAGCGACCGGTCTCAAAGCCAAATTCGGCCTTTCTGAAGGCCAACTCAAGGGCAAGAGCTTCTTCGACAAGATCATCCAAGTGCCATTCAAAATGCCGATCCGGCGCTATCAGGTGGACAGGTATATTGAGCAGTTGCTGACACAGATCGGTGTGAACTTCGATCCGGAACGGGACATCGAATTGTACTGCGACTTGGTCAGACAGTCGGTTGGTTTCAATCCGCGCACGATGAAGAGGCTGCTCAATACGCTGCAGCTGCTAATGATCCTGGAGGAGAAAAGCCACGACAAGAAAGCGATCAGGTCGGCTTCAGCGCCAACGGATGACATTGAACGCAGTCGGCATGCCTGTCGGGTCACATTCGCCATTCTATGCATGCTGGAACGCTATGAAGCGATCTACGACTACTTGACGGAGGCGCCGGTGTCGGCCGAACGGATCTCCGCCCTGCACCGTGGTATCGAGAATGGCGAAGAGTTCGCCTTGATCCGCAGGAAGTTGGCACGGACGCGGGATGTTGCGGCTGACCCAGAGGAAAGCGACAAAGAGATTGACGATGCCGAAGTGCTGAGGGATGCGGTGGATTTTGTGGAGACTTTCATCGAATGCCTGCAACTCGACACAGACGACAGTCTTTCGGACGCCGAGATCAGACATCTGGAAGAGATGCTCGAACAGTCGTCGCTGGTAAGTGCGGGACGCAAGCTGCGGGAATTCACGCCTCGCGACCTCGCGTTGAACCTGAGGTCGGACCTCAACAAAAAGTACGTGGCTTTCGTTGGCAAGTCCCGGCCAAAATACGGAAAGTTTCGAATGAGGAAGGGCGAGGTCCGCCTCTATCTTCCCCATGACGGAGGTCTCAAGTGGTGGCTGGCGATGGGGCACGCCGACGACGCGTACTACTTTGGCGTCCAATCACCGAAGAACGACAACGTGTCGAAGCTGGGGAATCTGATCTGTGAGTATTTGAAGGAGGAAACCGGGGACCCATGGGAGAAGGATGGTTGCTACGGTTATCGTTTTTTTTCGCAAAACGCGATGGAACCGGGAGCAGAAAAAAGTTACCGAGAAAAGCTGGAAGAATGGTTAGATGGAATTATGAAACGACGGTCTACGCTCTCCGATTTGTGCCGACAGGCGGCAACTGTCGAGGACTGAATTCGGCCTGCAAGGTTTTCATGCGTTCCTCTAGCGGGGCCATTTTCACGGCCAAGGCCGGAACCAAGGGCCGGCAGGGCTCCTACTTTACTCGAAAATAGTCGACGGACATCGGAGAAAATCCTTCTATCAGCAGGGCCCGGGGGCTGGAGGAACACCTGCATGGGCGCCCTTCTCTGAACCCCGATCATGATTTCTAGCAAAGGGGAGTTCACTGCAAATGGCCGAAGCGATCAGTCCAGCCCTCATCGCCGCGACGCTCATGATTACCGCCGCGGGATCTCCGGACGGACCATCGGGCACGGCCTTTCTCGTGGTTCGGCCAGACAAGTACAACTACGTGAACCCCGAGGAGCATAACCGGGAAGGTTCCTTGGAAGAGGGTTGGCGTATCTGGTTCGCGACCTGTGCACATGTCGTCGATGACATTGAAGCAACGGGACGGAAAACACAGCTCAGAATGAACGAGGAAGAACCAGGGGGAGGTATCACCACCATAGCAATGCCGATCAGCCACTGGACACGCCACCCGGAATGGAAGCCACTCTGGCAAGGCTCACACCAGCGGCCATATCGGATTTCCGACGTGGATCACGACGTGGCAGTCGCAATCGCTCCGACCCACTACGAACGTTGGTCCAGTCTGTTCCAGGGCGCTTGGCCGGCGCATTGGCAGTTGAACAGAGCCCTCATCGAGCGTTACGAGCTTCACGAAGGCAATGCGGCTCTGGTCATGGGTTTCCCGGAGGGAGGATGGTACGAAGGGCGCAAGGATTGGCCTTTGGTGCGGTCGGCGACGATCGCACAAGTGCGGCCATATTTGCGCGAGAACACGAATACCTTTCTGATCGACGGGAACATTTTTCCCGGAAATAGCGGCGGTCCTGTGGTCGCGGATGTGGGGGCGGCGAAGACCATGGGCACGACCTGGTATCCGAGACATCGGCTGATAGGAATGGTTTGCGCAATGCCGATTTCCAGTGATGGAGAGAATGCCGGCCTTGGCGTCGTCGTGTCCATCGAGAAGATCAACGAAGCGATTGATGAAGCCCTGCGGATCGGAATCCCGGGAACGGTAGAGTCGCAATGAGACAGCTTACTACTACCCTGTTTCCTTTGCCTAGCGGAGGAAGGCGGCGGGATCAATTCGCTGCTGCTCTTCTTCGATGAAGTGATCATTCTGCTGCCGGATCACATACGGGGACGCCAATCAAAGATGCTACCAGAATCGACCCAAGCTGCACCCGCTTTATCTGCGCACGGATTGTAAAGGAAAACCTGCCCCTGACGGGTAAATGCCAATTGAGCCCTTGATAGCCGCCCCAACCCGTATCTTCCCCTGTCCGTAAAGGAGCGGTTAAGGACACCCCCCGGGAACCCTGTCCATAAACAGGCTTCAACACATTGCGGACAGGGGGTATGATGCGGACAGCGTTTCCGGACAGGCAGGGCAATGGCAAGAACCTTCGCATATCTCAGGGTCTCCACACCCGAGCAGACTACCGAAAACCAGGTGCAGGAAATCACCGCTTCAGGATTCCGGGTCGAGCCGCACCGCATCGTCACCGAAACAATCTCGGGAAGTGTCGCCATCAGCCAGCGGCCGGAATTCGCAAGGCTCGCCGACAGGCTTGAGCCCGGAGATGTCCTGGTCGTCACCAAGCTCGACCGCCTACCGACTCGTTCGGGACGGCGGATCGCCAGGCATTGCAGCGCAGCGGAGGGTGAAGTATTCACTTGATTGACTGAAGCTGGAGCGACTTGGCATGGATGCCCGTGTAGCCCGATTGGATTTTCACTGTGATGTCGTCTTCGCTCGACCCGCCTTCAGCCGGGTTGCCTCATTTACGCAGATTATAGAACCGTTGTACGACGCATTCGATGCTGAAGGCGTGCGGATTCCTTCCGATGCTCTTTGCGTTGAGAACGGCAATTCCATTGCGACCGCAAAGGTTTCCTTGTCCCTGTCCTCCGGATTACAAACATTCGAGGTACGGCTCGACGGATTCGAGGCGCACTTTCTTGACCTGCGATCACCCCAAGCCGTCGAGCAGGCCAAACAATTTGCCATGTTGTTCGATAACGCCGTCAGTCACTTCTTATCTGACGGTCTGCCCGATCGCTACACAATCACCACCCCAACCTGGTTAACGGTCGATGGCGGATACGACGCTGCGGAAGCTCTTATCCGTCGCCTTGGATGGCAGCCTGAATTGAATGACCCGTTCAGAATCGGAGCCCAAAGGGTGACCTCGCAGGCAACTTTTACCTGCATGAACCTTGCCGCCAACTGGACCGCATCCATCAAGATCGAAAGATCACAGTTGCCGGATACACATCTGTTCCTTCTGGTTGCCGCGGAATACAGGCAGGGATCCAGTCCCGAGAAGTTTGTCGACAGGGCTGAACATGTCGCTGGGATCTGGCGTTCGGTTGCCGGATCAATCGGTTTGTCGGTAAGTTGACGAAGATAGACTATGTTATCCTCCGTTTTCCCCTCTCACGCACTGACTTCGCGCAAGAGCGAGGCACACCGCAAGAGCGAGGCACACCACAGGCCACCCCGGCAAGAACTTGATCCCCAGCGCGTCTTCCTCAGCTATTCGAATGTGAGGTTTCCCTCCGACAGTTTTGGTGACTTTGACGTAAGCCGGGTTAAACGGAGAAAGCACGAGCGTGACTACAACATAACTGTCAATCGACTTCCAACCGGTCGAACAGCCATCATCCAGTCGCACGAACACATTGTCCCGACTATGCCGGTTGCTATGACAATCCCCGAGGCTTTACCGACTCTTGGAACATGGCTTCAGGAGGCCCTGCGGCAGTTGAAAGGGAGTCACGAATGCGCGACCGAAGAGGAACTATCCCCTCCTTCGGCCTTGGCGATCGAGAAGGCCGATAAGCTCTTGCGCGAAATGTCAGAATGCGTTGAGTCCGCACCGGACATCTACCCTATGCGCGAGGCAAGCCTAGCAATCGACTTTCGCACGCCTGATGGCAGGAGCGGCGTGTTGTTTGTAATTGAACGGGACGGATCTGGTACGCTGTTCTATCCAACACGTGATTCAGATGGCTGGTCTTCGGTTGCAGACGCGGCGGACCTGTTCGAGAAGCGTGGTGCTGACGAGTTGAAGCGGGCAGGTATCCGGTAGTGGATGTTGCGGCTGGTCAAGATCAACCTGAACCCATAGCCGACGGTGAACGACTGGGGCGGCATGAATGGTCAGAGACCTCGGCCAAAAAGGCTTATCGACAGCTGAAACTCGGCAAAAAGGCGAACATACGCGCCAACAAATTTGAACCGAGGACGGGTCACAATGATGTTTCAGTCGACCGAATGGATCTTGCTGCTGACGAAGACGAGCTCGCAAAACTGGCCGAGGAGAACACCACTCGTGAGGGCAAGTTATTCAGGGGTTGGTATACACTCACTGCACACGATGTAGCCGAGGCTGGTTGTCGCGCAAGACCCACTCCGTTGTCAGAGAATCCATACCACGCGGACATCGTGTTTCCGGTGGCTCTGAACGCTGACAATCGGCAAAATGAGATACGTAAGCGAGCCATAGAACTGGCATACCGCGCCCTATATGTACCTTGGGGAGACTGGCAGGACGAGGTCACGATCGACAAGTCCGAACTGCCGTCGACGGTAGCCTGAACCAACGGTTTTTCTGCAAATGACCTCCACGGCCTAAACCCAACATACCGGTTCCGCCATAGGAATTTGCATTGAAATACTGGTATTTTCACCGTTTTGGCGGCTCCCAATTTTCCGGGATGATGCTGGATGCGGTTTTGGGGCCAGGACACGGGTTGAAGACTTCAGAATCAGCAAGAATACAGATCCCCACTTCTTAAGTGGTGCGGCATCCCATATTATTGACCCATGAGCGAACGAGCAAAGACCGCATCCGTTGAAACCAAGTATGCGCCGTCGCGTTTCATGCGCGAACGCCACCCCGATCTGTTCTCCGACTCGATGTCGGAAGTGGAATACGAGGTCGACCGCGAAGTCTTGTCCTACCACCTCGAAACGCTTACCAATCAGAAGGACGAAACCGCCTTTGAGGATTTCGCGAAGCGCCTTTGCGAGAAATTCATCGCGCCGAATATTCGTCCTCAGACGGGTCCGGTTGGAGGGGGCGACGGCAAGACCGACGCAGAGACATTCCCCGTATCGAGTGAAATCTCTGCGCGCTGGTATGTGCCCGATAACGACAAGGCCGGCGAGCGCAAGGCTTTCGCATTCAGCGCCAAGAAGACGTGGCGGTCGAAAATCAGGTCTGACGTCGCCGCAATCGTTGGCACCAAGCGTGATTACGATCAGATCATCTGCGTCACGAACCAGTTCGTCCCCGCGAAGAAATCAGCCGACCTACAGGACAAGCTAATTGAGGAGCACGGCATTCCAGTCACAATTCTGGATCGCACATGGCTCCTCGACCGCGTCTTCAAGCACGGCGGTATGGCCATTGCCGTTGAAGAGCTTGGCGTTGGCAAGGGTACGGAAAAGCAGGTCAGGAAGCTGGGGCCACATGACATCAAACGCACGGCGGAGTTGGATGCCCTTGAGGCAAAGATCGCTGACGTTTCGCAGTATCAGGGGCAATCTGCCGCGCTGGTCGAAGATGCGCGACGTGCCGCGCTTCTGGCTCGAGGATTGGAGCATTCGAGCGCCGACGTGAACGGGCGTTTTGATCGCGCACTCCGTCTCGCGCGAGACAATAACTTTGAAAAACTCGAACTCGCGATTGCCTACGAGTGGGCATGGACCTCTTATTTCTGGCATGAGGACCACCTTCGCACGTCTGAACTCTATGACGATGTCGAACGTCTCGCTCTCGGTTCCGACGATGCAGATGATCTGGAGCGTCTGAGCAATTTACTGCCCCTGATACGAACGAGTGTTCATACGGGCTCGATGGAAGCATCGAAAGGAAAGCTCAAGCACCGCACCGACGCCCTCAAGTCCGCGTTGAAAACTCTGGCGATGCAGACCAATCGTCCCAACAACGCCCTACATGCCGAAGCCATGTTGCTGTTGGCTCGCGTCTCCGAAAAAGGAGTTGAGCATCGCGACGACCCGCTCAAGGAAATCTGGGTCGCGTTCACCGACGTCATCGAACGAACCGAAGGGCTAGGGACATTCCCGTTCAGCAGTATCGCTGACGCCCTCACACAAATCGGCGAGTTCATCGCTGACAGCGACGAATTCGACACGCTGTTTGAGGCCATTACCGACGCCCTCGCGTCACGCAGCGGGGAAGGCGAGGCAGCAAAGAAGAATGTGCAACGGGCGTACCAGAAGCTTACGAAGGGATCGCCCTGCGAAGCTATCCGCTGGTTCGGCCGCGCCGTCTCGCTCCTTGTCAAGGAGGAGTACGAAGACGAACTTATCTACGCTTTGCTCGGCGCAGGTTGCGCCTTCGAAGAAGTCGGCCTTCCATGGGCCGCCAGGAACTACACCCTCGCCGCCGTCAGTCTGGAATTCTCAGATTTCAAAAGACATGGCGGAATTGGCGCGCTCCGGGCTTCTGTCTTCTCTAGATACTTCGATACCGAGTTGAAACTCGGTCGCGTTCCACAGATCTTGAGTGCGCACGAGTTTGAACTGGTCGTTCGCAACGCACAAGCGCGCATTGACGGGCAGCGCCGCCACCTCGACCAGATGCAAGAGGCGCACATGATGCAGATTGCATCGCTGCTCCTGAGTACACCCGTCGCTGAATTGGGCGACATTGCTCAACTTCCCGACGCGCTCGAAAGGCTCGCATTGCCGATGTCGCGCGCCGCTCTGCTCTACCTGATGGGCAATGAAGGCGTCCTGAGAACGGAAGGTTGGATACCGGAACAAGAAACACCCGAAGGAGTTGAAACCTTCATGCGAGGCCTGCGCGAAATCGGCGTGAAAGCGGATTATCCGGTTCCAGACTTCGCCCTCGGGGAAACCGTCACGCTCTCATCCAATGTGCTCGGGTGCCGCATCAAGTTGGCCTGCACCAACAATCTTGTTTCCATCGGAATTGGCGAGGCTGTCCTTGGGTCACTGGAAGCCTTGCTTGCGACGAGTCTCGATCATCGCATCTTGCCTCAGGTGGACCACTTGCAATTGCGGGTAATGCCGTCCGATGACGTTGGCCTCAGCCCCATTCTGACGTTCTCCGATGTTGAAGGTGAGCCCATCGGTACGATCACGCATCGCTTGGTAATGGAATACAAGACCAAAGAAGATGCGCTATCATTTCCGCGTTGGATGAAGGACGCCGTTCTCGAAATCTTCCTTCGCTTCGCCGCGCCTTTGGATGTCGAGACGTGGGGTAAGACGCTGTTCGAAGACGAACGCGCCATGGATCGCGCGCTGACGTTCTCTAACGTTCCCATCATGCTCGGTAATCTACACGGTGATCGCGCGCAGCTTTCGCTCGCTGATTGGATCGATCCTGCCGATCCCACCTATGAAGTCAAACGCACGGAAGCTTGGCCCCCTGCACCAGCTCCTGATGCAATTAAGTCGTTTGGCAACACAAAGCGTGGCGAAGGCCTTGCGCCCAAAGAATTGCGCGATGCGGTCAATGGCAAGCACTCGAAGACGCGCTGGATCTCACCCATCGATACGCAAAAGTGGGACAAGGCAAAATGGAATGCCACCCTCTTCATGTGGTCCCCGCTCGGCCCCGACATGTCGCCGCCCATGCTGGGACTCGCGTATAAGAACCTTACGGCTGCTAAAGACATCTTTAAATCTTGGCGTAAGCGGTACGGCGATGACGACGTCAAGGACGATCTCAAAATTACAATCGTTCGCGGCATATCACGCGATAGTCCCGCTGCGTATGCTGTGATGGTCAGTCAAAATCCGGACAATGTTCCCGTATCGGAGGAGAAAGTCATCGGATTTGTGTCACGTTTTCATCGCATGTACCCAAATTCAACACATAACCTTGATCAGTTCCTCGCAGAATACGCGCGTCACGGTCGGTATATGCTGCTTCCCGCACACCTCCCAAACATGCAGACATCGCCAAAACCTATTTTTGACCTACGAATAGGCAAGCATGATCTGACGGTCATCAACGCATGGGAAATAACCACCAACGACATGACGGCCGTAGTTTTGGATTTGAATGAACCGCCCTACATCCCAGCGGACCAGCAGAACGCGCCCGTCCTCAGGACGCTGGAGTGGCTCAAATCTCTGCGCTCCGGATAAATCGGTGTCCGGATTGAATTGTGGATTTGACCGGAGAAGAATTGGCCACGGTCAGCACGAGTGAGCGACCTTGGCCAATTTCGGTTATTTCAGGGTCATCCCGCCTTCGACCTCATGCGGATCGACCGAGCCGCCTGGTTGGACGCCTCGCGCTCATCTAGTCGCCCGATTTTTCTTCTGCCGCCGCCGGTGCCGGCATTCGTAAGCTGCGCGGCCGGGCCGCCGTCCCATTGGAGTGAATCTTACAAGGGTCCCAGCTGCGTTATCGGGATCAGCTTTGGCCAGCAGGAACCCCATCCCTCACGCGCATGATGGTCTGGCGGCTGGTGTCGAACTTCCGGGCGAGCGAGGAAACGCTGGCGCCGGTAGCCAGGAGTTCGAGCACCGACTGCCGCTCCTCGCCAGAAAGGCGGTGCGGCCGGCCGGGATGCCTGCCCGCGGCCATGGCGCGGCGAAGGCCGGCCTGGGTGCGCTCGATGAGGAGATCGCGCTCGAATTCAGCCACCGCATTGATCATGTACATGGTGAGCTTGCCCGCCGCGCTGGTGAGATCGACACCGCCGAGCGCCAGGCAGTGAACCTTGATGCCAGCCTTGGCGAGGCCTGCAACCGTGGCTGCGACATCTATGGCGTTGCGCCCGAGGCGGTCGAGCTTGGTGACGACCAGGACATCTCCGGGCTCAAGCCTGTCGGCGAGCCTTGCGAATTCCGGCCGCTGGCTGATGGCGACACTTCCCGAGATTGTTTCGGTGACGATGCGGTGCGGCTCGACCCGGAATCCTGAAGCGGTGATTTCCTGCACCTGGTTTTCGGTAGTCTGCTCGGGTGTGGAGACCCTGAGATATGCGAAGGTTCTTGCCATTGCCCTGCCTGTCCGGAAACGCTGTCCGCATCATACCCCCTGTCCGCAATGTGTTGAAGCCTGTTTATGGACAGGGTTCCCGGGGGGTGTCCTTAACCGCCTTTCCGGACAGGGGAGAAGATGGTGCGCAGCGGGATTTCCACTCTGCCGATTAGGGAAAACCCGCCGTCCCCGGTACAACCCGCTCCCAGATAATCAGCCGGGCAGAATTCATTTTCACTCGGGGAATGTTCATTCAGTCCTTCAGGTCCGTAAAGCAGTTGTTTGGGAACTCACTGCCCCGGGTTGGCCGCCGCCAACACCGCAGGTGACTGTGCCGGTTCGTTGTCACAGCCGATCGCGATGCCCTAAGCTCCGCGTTATCAACGGCTAAGATAGGCCATAACGGCCATCACACCTATCCCGGCCGCAACAACAATGAGTGACTTGATCAATTCATTTGCGAAATCGGCGCCCAATATGATGACGCTTCCTACGAGAAGCCCGACGGTAAGGAGGAATCCCGGCAAGAGTGGATCACGCATTTTGCCTTACCTCTGAACACGTTTGTGATTGCTCCGGGCGCGACGGAAAATGCGTTTTTGGTCGCGTTGGTTGGAGCGGTAGCATGTAACGACAGTGCCATCGGCGACGACAACTTTTACCCCTCTCATCCGTTCCAGCATTTGGATGTCACGCTTCAGGTATCGGATCTGATTGTTCAGGCGCTCAATCGCACGCTGTGCGTCCTTGCTTCTGAGAAAATAAATCGCATGCGTATCGCCATCGATTATCGAGCCATGGCGCAGAACGAGGTCAAGGTCCGAAGGCCGTATACCGCGTTGCCCCATGCGCTGTTCGGCATGGTGGGAATGGACGAGCGTATTCACTGGTCCGCTCCCTTTCCTGTAGTCAGCGAGGCCCGGAACGATTCATAGAATGCCAGATTGTCTTTCACGAATTCCTTAGCCTTCGCTGGCAGTTTCTCGAACTGAAGTTCAAGCCATTCCTTCCGTTTGTCGACAGCATCGTCAGTGAGGAGTTCTTCAGGCATGTGATCCAGGCGAAGGAATCCGAACTCAAGCGCTGTGTTGAGTTTTTCTGAGCCGGCCGTGAAACGATCTACAGCGTCAGTGCAGACACTGAATTGAGGGAAGCCCTTCAGTGGACCGCGATCATTTATCCAGTCTGGCCAGATCTCGATCATGTCTTGGAAGTTTGTCATTTCTGACAGTTCGCGCAGAAAATCGGCGAACGGATTGTATTTTTCGGGATTGTGTCCGAGGCCGTGCTCCCAACTTTCAACAACCTCTTCTCCGAACAGGTCGCGGTTCTCGATCGACGCGGATTCAAGCCTGGCCCCATTGTGGACATCGGACAAGCCGGCAGGGAAACGCCTGTATCCGGCCGACAGATCAAAAAGGGATTTCAGAGCCTCTTCGATTTCATTCAGCTTCTCACGACGCCAAACAAAGCTTCCCTCGGCAAGCAGCACGAACATCAGCGGTGCTGCATTGACAAGCGTCGTAAGATTTACGCCGTATCGCATCTTGATAAGCGCATAGGCCAGGCTGACCTCCGGTTGGATCCAGGCGCTCACCTGCCGTGGCCTGCGGGCACCTCTGCGGGACAGGGGCGTGAATGCTTCCGGGATCGGGAGTTCGCCGGTCAGAACGCCAGGTTCAACATCAAGCGCCTTGGCGAGTTCGTTTATCGTTCTATCGCGCACCTTGCTCCCCTCCGCAGCTGTGCTCTCGAGGCGCGCGATTTGCCGCTGTGAGATGTGCGACTTATGCGCAAGGTCCGCACGGCTCAGCCGCTTTTGCTTGCGGAGATCTTTCAGTCGTTTTGGATCGATGCTCACATCTATCTCCTTGGGATCGGATGAATTGACGCGTTGTATGCCATACACAATTCTATATGGCTAGAGGACAAAAGAGGACATTAGCGTATTGATCGATAGTAAATAAGTCGCCGTATGGCAAAAGTCTGGTAAGAATGGCCGTAAACACGCCACCGCCTAAGCGTCTTCGCGGGATGGCTCAACAGATCGCGGACAGGATTGACGAGTTGCTGATGGAGACGGATGCCGCAGTTGCGGAACCAGAGCCTGCTTCCACGAAACAGTCTCCGGTTCCGCACGCCGTCTGGAAGTCGGATTCGACCGTGCGAACTACCAACCACGGTTACGGCTTTCTCAATGCCGTGAATCAAGACCGCAAGCGGCATACCGCCAGATGCAAGGAGCTTCATGGAAAGGGGAGACACTCCTGAACGTAGCTAATGGGCCTTAACCCAACATAGGTACCGATTCCTCCATAGGATTTTCACGCCTTTGGTTTCTTGAGTCCGTTCTTCCTCATTCAGTTCG
>JAPOVX010000220.1 GCA_026707935.1 Paracoccaceae bacterium | reverse complement strand
GCGGCGACGACTTTCCTGGGGTGGCGCCCTATCTAGCGCCGCGGATCGTCGGCGCGGCGTTCTGCCCGGGCGCGGGCTGGGTCAATCCACGGGCGGCAACCATGGCCCTTGCCGAAGCCGCCGCCGAGGCGGGGGGCTGCATCCGCCGCGGCGTCGAACTCCTGCGGCTCGATACGTGCGGCGCTGCCTTCGTCGCCGAGACCAGCGCCGGCGCGATCAAGTGCCGGCTGGTGGTCGATGCCGCCGGCAGTTCGGCAGGCAGGGTCGCCGCGATGGTCGGCGCTGAGCTGCCGGTCATGCCCCGGCCACAGAATATGATTGTGACCGAGGCTGCACCGGCGACAATTCCGCATCTGGTGCAGCATATCGGCCGGCGCCTGACGCTTAAGCAGGTGTCCAACGGCAACATTGTCATCGGCGGGGGCCTGCCGGGCAGGCCGACCGCCAACGGTGTCACGGTGATGCGGGAGATACTTCAGACCAGCCTGACCACGGCATTCAATGCGGTGCCGATGATCGGCGGCCTACGGTTGCTCCGATCCTGGGCCGGCGAGGCACTGATCACTGACGGAAACCCGATTCTCGGTGAGTATCCGCCGGTCGCCGGCTTCCATTTTGCGGTGCCGTCTAGTTCCGGCTACACGACCGGTCCGATTTCGGCTCGTCTGCTGGCCGAAGTCCTGCTGGGTGGCCGCCCGTCGGACGACCTCCGACGCTTCTCCATCGACCGCTTCGGCGACCCGGACAGGTAGGCAAATGGACCCCGTCTTTCGCCGGAGTGTTGCGCGGCAAAGGACACCCATTGTCGGTTGCATCAGCCGAAGCGGGTGGCGTTGCCTTCTGGGCAGCGACCTTCACGCCGTCTTCGCCGGCTCCCGGTCGAGAACGCCGGCGTGGATCATGACGGCGCGCAGCTTGGCAGTCTCGCCCTCGGTCAGCGGGGCCACGTGGTCCCGGGGGACACCGACATTGAAGCCCTGTAGATTGAGCGCCGCCTTGATGCCGGCCGGCGCCTTGCCGAGGGAGTTGAGCAAGGCATCGTTGAGCACGACATACCTGGCGTGCAGGTCGAGCCGCTCGGCCGGGCTCATATCGTGGACCCGAAAGAAGTCACGGCAACGTCTGCCGTAGAGCTCCGGGCCGGTACCGACGAAGCCGCCGGCGTCGAGAAGCAGCGCGGGCACCAGAGTCAGCCGCTGGCCGTAAAGGATCGGGAAGCGGTCACCCATCTCGAACAGCATGTCAGTGATGTGCTGCATGTCCATCGGCGCGTCCTTGACAACGTCGACCGGGGAGGCATCACAGATCGACCGGAGCACCGGCGCGGTGATGTTGAAGTGGCTGATCAGCGGCAGATTGTACACCATCATCCGTAACGGCACGGCCTTGGACACCTCCTCGAAGCGATCGACGACCTTTGACGCAGAGGAGTCGTGAATGTAAGGCTGGCCGAGGGCAATGCCCTGCGCACCTGCCGTCGCGGCGATCTCTGCGCGTTCGATGCATTCGCGGTTGGAGGTGCGGGTTATGTGCACATAGATCGGCACGCGCGATTTCACGGTTGCGACCGCCGTGTCGACGACCTGGCGCAGTTCGTCGTTTTCGAGCGCATAGCCCTCGCCATTGTCGCCAGCGACCATCAGACCATCGACCTGCACCACATCCAGATAATGGCGCAACAGATTTGCGTAGGAATCCAGCATGAGATCGCCCCTGGTGGTGAAAGGCGTCACCGGCGCGGGAATGTGGATCTGCCCTCTGAACGTGGATTGGGTATAGGTTTTCTTTGCCATCAGAGTTGCCTTTTTTCTTGTGAGATCGTTTCGCCCGGGGTGCGGGATCACACTGCGGCCCGGCGCAGCCCTTCCATGATTTTCGCTGAACTCGGAGGAGTGCCATTCAGGTCGAGGCGAGGTTTTCAACGATGGTCGCGATGCCTTGACCGACACCGATGCACAATGTCACCAGGGCATAGCGGCCGCTGGTCGCACGAAGTTGGCGGATGGCCGTCAGAATCAGGCGTCCGCCCGATGCGCCAAGCGGGTGGCCGATGGCTATGGCGCCACCATTGGGATTGAGGCGGCGGTCGTCGCCGGCGATGCCCATCTTCTTGGCGCAGCCCAGCACCTGGGTGGCGAAAGCCTCGTTGATCTCGATCACATCCATGTCGGAGAGGGTCAGCCCGGAGCGGTCCAGGGCCTTCCTGCTGGCTGGCACGGGACCGAGACCCATCACGCGTGGCTCGACGCCGCTGACGGCACCGGCCACGATTCGGGCAATGGGCCTGGCGTCGGCGCGTTGCCCTGCCGCCACGGTGCCGACGATCAGGGCAGAAGCCCCGTCATTGATGCCGGAGGAATTGCCAGCCGTCACGACGCCGTCCTCATTCAGCGCGCGCAGTTTCGCAAGCGCTTCGGAATTACTGTCGGGGCGGGGATGCTCGTCCTCCGACACGGTCACCGTCTCGCCCCGGCGCAGGCCGGGCACCTCCAAATCCATCAGCTCGTCATCAAAAAAGCCACGCGATTTGGCCGCGGCGTATTTCTGCTGGGAGGCGAGTGCGAAGGCGTCGCTTTCCTCCCGGCCAATGCCAAGGTCCCAGCCAATATGGTCGGCGGTCTCGGGCATGGTGTGGTCGCCATAGAGTTTGGTGAGCACCGGGTTAGGAAAGCGCGAGCCGGCAGTCGAATCATACATTTCGACGCCACGGTCGAACGGCTTTGCGCCCTTGCTGACCACGTAGGGGCCTCGGCTCATCGACTCCACGCCACCGGCCACGAACAGCTCGCCCATGCCGGCCTCGCAGCAGCGCGCCGCGTCCAGAATGGCGTTCATGCCGCTGCCGCACTGCCGGTGCACGGTCGAGCCGGCGACGTCGACGGGGAGGCTGGCAAGCAGGGCCGTGCGGCGTCCGACATTGCGGCAATCTTCGCCAGCCTGATTGCAACAGCCGATGATGACATCCTCGACATCGCCGCCGTCGAAAGGCGAGCTGGCGAGCAGGTTCGCGACGGTACTGGCCATCAGATCATCGGGCCGAATCGAGGAAAGTGCGCCGGCATAGCGGCCGAAGGGTGTGCGAATTCCACCGTAGATGAAGGCGTTTTCCATATTGTCGTTCCTAGTTCGCCGCGTCCGGCGCTTTCAATGAGAGGCCGAGCTGCACCCGCCGCCGGAGCCACGGACTGGGGCGATAGCGCGGGTCGCCGGTCAGGTGATGCAGGCGTTGAAGGATGGTCAGGATACGGCCCGGGCCGATCTCGTCACCGAGGGTCAGCGGCCCCTTGCGATAGCCGCGCCCGATGCGGACGGCTTCATCGATGTCGTCGGGTGTGCCTATCCCTTGCTGCGCCACCACACAGGCGATATTCACCAGCGAGGCCAAAATGCGCGGCGCGATGAAGCCCGCGCAATCGGCAATCGCGGTGACCTTGCTGCCGGCGGCTGCAAAGAGGGCGCGGGCTTCGTCGCGATTCCGGGACGTGGTCGCCGGGGTTGTCATTAACGTAACACGCGTCTCGAGGCTCAGCAGGGTGTCGACGGCAATAGTGCGTGCGGGGTCGAGGTTTTCCGCAAGGGCCTGAGTGGTCGCATCGTTGCCGAGCGGCGTGACCAGGGAAAGGGCGTCTCGGGACGGCCGCTCGGCGGATTCAATTCCGACTTTGCCGGCGAGGCCCTCAAGTCGGGCATGCACTTTCTTGAACCCGTCGGGATCGGCGGAGCTGATCCAGACGGAGGCCGGCAGCACCGACGGTGCCGGGGGTTCCTCCGGGCGCTCGATCTTGCCGTCGGAATAGACATAGAAGCCGCGTCCGCTCTTGCGTCCGAACAGCCCGGCATTCATCCGCCGTTGCAGCACGGTCGACGGACGCAGCCGGGGCTCGCCATAGAACTGGTCGAAACTGGATTCCATCGACCGGTGCGAGACATCGAGAGCCGTCAGATCGAACAGTTCGAATGGCCCCATGCGAAATCCGGCGACGTCGGTCATCACGCGGTCGATATCAAAAGGTGTCGCCGCACCTTCGTCCAGAATAGCTAGAGATTCGGTGCTGTAGCCGCGCCCGACATGGTTGACAAGAAACAGCGGGGCATCCTTGACCCTGACCCCCCGGTGGCCGATGCGCGCCACGAAGGCCGCCACGGCATCGCCGACCGCCGGGTCGGAGTTCTCGCCATCGACAATCTCCACCAGCTTCATCAGTGGCACGGGATTGAAGAAATGGGCGCCGACCACGCGCCCGGGTCGCTCGCAGACGACGGCGATGGCGGTGATCGAAAGGGCCGAGGTATTGGAGGCGAGGATGCAGTCCTTGGAGACAGTGGTTTCCAGTTCGGCGAAGAGCTTCCGCTTGGCATCCAGATCTTCGACGATAGCCTCGACGACCATCTCGCACGCCTTCAGCGCCTTGAGCCCCGGGACCAGCTGCAGCCGGCCGATAGCGGCCTCGCCCTCTTCGGCCGACATGAGTCCCTTTTCGGCTGCACGCCGGAGCATGGCAGCTATGAAGATCGCGGCATCCTCCGTAGCAGCACTAGACAGGTCTGTCAGCAGCACGGAATAACCAGCGGTTACGGCGACCTGCGCGATGCCGCGGCCCATGGTTCCGGCGCCAATGACTCCGATTGTTGCGCCGGGTGAATCGAGATCGGGAATCACGTGCTTGATCGGCTTTCTCTTGCGGCAATTCCCGTCATTGTTTTTTCGAGTTGGATCACGGCCTTTTTTGCGTGTTCAACGTGATCTTTTGTTCGCGGACCTTCCAGGCCGGATCCGCCTGTCCGCGGCAACACGGGCAAAGCGGAGCAGAATAATGTCCGGAGACTCCCTGCGCAGGCATCTGTCGATGCCCGGCATGCTTCCCGTGGCACGCGATTTCCTCGACCGGATTCCGGCTCCGCCCGACACCCGTCGCGTCCCCCTTACCGACTGCCTGACTTCGGGACCCGCGGTATTCGCGTTCAGGATACCCTCCATTCTGCGGATCAACCGGCAGGTCAGCCGCGGCGAGGATCCCTTTCAGGCGCGCAACCTCTACCTCCGGAACGGACTGCGGGAACTGTTCAGGGCATACCCGTTCCCGGACCGGGAGCCCCCCTGCCCCGCGATTGCGGGGGAACCGGGCAAGGAATACTGCGTCAGCCTGTTCCGCTCCGGGAGTTAGCCGTTCCGGCCACGCTCGAACGAACCCGCTCCCACCCCTCATGGCAACGAATGAGCCGGGAGGTCCGCACGGCCCGACCGGAAGTCGCGCCCGCCCCGAACGATCGGGCCATTCCGGGCTCTGCGCGCGGTCGCCGGACCGCCGACGACCGAGTTAGCGGGAGTCACTGCTTCTCTTGTGTCGGGCTTGCCATGAGCAAGTATCTGATCATGATCAGGAGCGTGTCAAGCATTTTGGAACTCTCGGAGGGATATTGCGGTGGCGGGACGACTGGAAAACAAGGTGGCGATCGTAACGGGGGCGGGCTCCGTTGCGGAGGGTTGGGGTAACGGCAAGGCAACGGCGGTCGTGTTCGCGCGTGAAGGCGCCAAAGTGTTTGCGGTCGACATCAATATGAACGCAGCGGAAGAGACAGCCGGGCTCATCGTCGAGGAGGGTGGTGTGGCATTTCCCTTCAGGGCCGACGTGACAAAGAACGCCTCGGTCAAGGTGATGATCCAGGCCTGCCTCGAGCGATTCGGCCGCATCGACATCATGCACAACAATGTCGGCGGATCGGTCCCGGGCGGACCGGTCGACATGCCCGAGGATGTCTTCGATCAGCAGATAGCTTTCAATCTGAAGAGCGTGTTTCTGACCTGCAAGCATGTGATCCCTGTTATGGAACGCCAGGGGGGCGGCGCAATCATCTGTGTGTCATCGCTGGCAGGTATCCGCCACACGGGCCACTATCATGCCGCCTACGAGGCAGCGAAAGCTGGAATGATGCACTTTACGCGAACGCTGGCCGTTGAATACGCGCCGAAAGGCATTCGCGCAAATTCGGTTATTCCCGGCCATGTGCTGACACCGCTGGTCGAGCACCGGCTGGCCAAGCAATATCGGGGCGGGGACCTGCAAAACCTGATCGACGAGCGCAGCAAGGGGATCCCGATGGGCCGCATGGGCGATGCATGGGATGTGGCCTATGCGGCACTTTATCTTGCATCCGACGAAGCCAAGAACACCACCGGCATCGAGCTGTGCTGCGATGGCGGCGTGAGCCAAAGATGCGAATAACGTGAGCGGGCGCACCCGTGAGACGGTCGAAGTCTGCCAGTCGATCCTCCGCGATACGCCGGACATGATGTCTGCGTCACTGGTCGAGGCGCTCAGGGAGGGGTGCGGGCAGTTTCAGCCGATGATCGGCGGTGAGTCGGATCCGGACATCGCCCGCGTAAATGCGATGGTGGCGGAGTGTATAGCGCGTCAATCTGGATGGCAGTTCGCGTTGCCTTACAAAAGGTGTTACTTTCGATGGATCCGTTGCCTCATCGAGAATGTTACCCAAACCGATTGTTTTGGGGGCAGGAGAATGAGGAAACTGAGCATGTCAGCACGAGACGAATTTCTTGAGGTCTTGCGCCAGCGCTACCGCGAGGCGGAGCGCTTGGGCAAGTCGCGGAACCTGGACGAATTCGTGTCGGTGTCGGGATATCACCGCAAGCACGCGATCAGTTCGCTGACCTTGTCTTCGGATATCGGCTTGCGCCCCCGTCTCCGGGGGATGTCGTACGGCAGGCCGTCAACACCCTGCTTGAGGAAGCGGTCCCACCAGCGCCAGACCGTCGGCTTCGACATGCCGGTGGCCCTCATCGTTTGCGACAGGGTGAAGCCGTCGCCGTGGTGAAGGATGATTTCGTCATCCGCACATGCTTGAGGATCGAATGGGGATCGGTCCAGATCCTCTTGAGACGCTCCCGGTCTTGCTCCCTGATGACAATCCGGGTTCTCCTGCTCTTTGCCGTCCTGGTTCTGCTCCCTTTTCAAAAAATTGCGCCGCATGCGCCTGGAGCGGTTGGATCACATTTCGCAGGAAAACGTAATTCCCAAAAACGAACATAACACGAGCTGTCTCCTGGAGCAGCGCGTGCAATCGAGGCCTGCCGTGGCCCCGACATTTGTTTCGGGCAGCCCTGCGCGACCTTTGAGGAGGCTCTGGCCATCCGGTGGCAGATGGCGTCGCCGCGGGAACTGGACGAGGTCATCGACAGCATCCCGGCGCTCCTGCACGCCATTGGCGACAGGGTAATGGATGCGACCAACCTCAATTTCTCCAAGCTCTCGGATCGGAGGCTTGACCAAGGCACGGGACTTTCGTGGCATCCTTGATGTGATAGGCCTCGCAGTGACGCCAGAGGACTGTGGCGGTAGTGCCTTCATCGCCGCCGCGGGTCTCCCATCCCGGGCACCCGACACCGGAGCGGAACCGCTTCGGCTCGGCGTCCAGCTTCTACAGGATGAAGGTCGTTCCTGCGGAAGGCGCCGCCGGTGTTCGAGATTGGTAGGATCCAGACCGCAACCCGGTCAGGTCTCGGCTTGGCCTGGCGTCGCCGCCGGAAGCCCGTGGCAAGGCGTTTGTTTCCCGATAGCGCTGGCCGAGGGGGACGGGGCAGCGATGGCCGCCGCAGGGGGGCCCGGGCTCGAGTTTTTCTCATACACCCTTTCAGAACTGAGGGGAGCCCGGAGATGATCACATCGTCAACGGCGAAGCTTGGCATTCAGGATTCGGTGCCAAGCTCCCGATCCGGCATCCGGGTCCCGGATCACCGACTCTCCTTCGCCAAGTCCGAGACCGGGGGGAAGTCGTGTCCGGGATGGTGCCGAGGGTGTCCCGCTCAAGACAGATCCCAAGCGCTCGAAATCCGGTCGCTCAGCCTTTCCTTGGCAGAATCACCTCAGCCGAGCCGACGGTCGCAACCTTTTCGTTCTGGTTCGTACCGGTGAGGTCGAGAATGACCGATCCGGTTTCATCGTTCTTCTCTGTAACCCTGGCCCGGTATGTGACGAGGTCGCCATAGAGACCGGGCATCCGAATCTGGACCTTCAGCCGCTTCAGGAATCCAGCGTCGCCCATCCAGTTGGTAAACAGCGGGGCAATCCAGGCAAAACGCATAACGCCATTGTCGAAAGGCGCCGGCATGCCACGGCCGGCGGCCAGCTTGAAGTCCTCATGCTGCTGGGAATACTTGACCGGGAAGTTCGTTACAGGATTAAACATCGCAGTGTGCATGGCGCCCTTCAAGTCGAGATAGCCCCAGCTGCCGGCCTTGTAGGAGGGCCCGATGGCGGCGTTCCAGGCGACCATGTCACCGATGGTCAGGGGTCCGCGCAGGATCGATGGAATCTCGTCGCCCACATTGACATCCTCGACACACCGGGGTGTGCCACCGCGGCGCTCTTCTGTCCGCCAGGCCTTCTCCATGTTGGCGATTTCTTTTTCGGAGTAGGCGCGGATCTCGTGATCCATCATGAGCTGGGTGCCGATTTGGGCGGCCATGATCATTAGGCAGGTCGCGCGACCCACCAGATCGTTGTCCTGATTGTGATAGGTGACGGCGGAGGTAACGAAATTGAGCCGCCGGCCGGCCTTGTTGGTCTTTTCCTGAAAGTCCTTCTGACGGGCTTCCGGGTTCAGGCGGTCGCCTACGAGGATCGGCTTGTACCACTCATATTCGACGCCGCCGATCAGCGAGGCCAGGGGCGCCTTCATCGGCGCACCGTGCAGGATCGGATAGAGGTTCGAGACCAGGAAGGCTGGCGGCGCCTGCAGCTTGCCATGGGGTGACTTGGCGGCGTAGTCCGGATCGGTCCAGAGCGGATTGGAGTCGCTGGTACCGAAGGCGAAATGCTGGATTGCGTCGGCCGAGACGACATTGTTCCAGGGCTTGCGTTCATGGCAGACCTTGCTAGTCAGCGCCTTTGTCTTGTCCACCCAGGCATCAATCTCGGCATCGACATTGGCATAGTCGGCGTCGGTAATGCTCATATAGGAAATTTCTCCATATCTTTAGCTCGATGCGTCTCACTCGGTCCGGGGCAGCCAAACCTGTCCCGAGGCGCTTCGTCCAACCACAGGCCATTGCGAAACGCCGCTCATTCTGCTTCCATTAAGAACGAAGGTGAGCAAGATCAGGAAAGAGGGGCATATCCGTGAACAAGTCGGACGTCAACTGGTTTGGCCCGTGGGTCGCACTGGTCACCCCCTTCACCTCAGAGGGCAAGATCGATGAGGAGGCCTATCAGTTCAATGCCGATCTTTGCATTCAATACGGCTGCACGGGTCTGGTCGCGAATGGCTGCATGGGCGAATTCTGGTCGCTAAACGCCGCCGAGCGGCAACGGATTCTGGAGCTTTGTGTCGAGGTCGCCTCCGGGCGCGCGACGGTGATCGGAAACGCCTCGGCGATACCGTCGGCCGAAACCATCGAGCATGCCAGGGCCGCAAAGCAGGCCGGCTGCGACGGCATCATGGTACTGCCGCCCTATTTCGTGAAGCCGCCGATCGACGATGTCGTCGCCCATTACAATGCGGTATCCGAGGCAGTCGAGATCCCGATGATGCTCTACAACATCCCGTCCGCAGCCTCGGTGCCGCTGACGCCGGATGTCGTCGACCGTCTGGCGGACGTCAGGAACGTCGTGGCGATCAAGGAGAGTTCGCGTGACTTCGTGAACTTTTATCAGACCTATGTTGCAGCCGGTGACCGGATCCATGTGTTCATCGGTCCTGGCGGATTGTTCGGTGTCGCTGCGCTCACCGTCGGTGCGGCCGGCTATGTCGAGGGCAACCAGAACTACTGGCCGTACGAATCCACGGAAATCTATCACGCGACCAGGCGGGGGGATTTGGCCCGGGCCCTCGAGGTCCAGGAGAAGGGCGTTGCGCTGCGCCGCCTGATCGAGGCGAACGGCCGCTACATGTACAGCGCCTCCCATGCAGCGATGAATGTGCTGGGGCTGCGGGGCGGCTATCCCCGGGCGCCGCTGCAACCGGTAGGAGAGCCCCATCTCACCGAATTGCGCGAGGGCTTCGAAGAGCTCGGGATCAACGGCACAAGGGCTATGGCGGCCGAACAGGCACCTGCCCTGGCCCCTTGACGATCTGGAACCGGCGACGCCGGGTCCTCCGCCGGCATCAAGGAGTTTCGAATGGAGCTGAATGACCCGGCGCTTCTGCGCCAGCAGGCATATATCGACGGCACCTGGATGAATGCCGAGTCCGGCGTGAGTTTCGACGTCACCAATCCTGTCGACGGTTCCGTGATCGGGTCGGTGCCCGATATGGGTGTCGCCGAGACCAGGCGCGCCATTTCCGCAGCCGAAGCGTCGTTTCCGGCCTGGTCGAAGCGGAACGCCAAGGAACGCACCCACTTGCTTCGCAAGTGGATGGCCCTGATCCAGCAGCACCTGGACGACCTTTCGACCATCATGACGATCGAGCAGGGCAAACCGCAAAAGGAGGCGCGCAACGAGATCGGCACCGGCATCAATATTCTGGAGTGGTACAGCGAAGAGGCGCGCCGGGTTTACGGCGACATGGTGCCGTCAGCCGCGACTGACCAGCGCATTCTGGTCATGCGCCAGCCGATCGGCGTGGTCGGAGCCATCACGCCGTGGAATTTTCCCCATGGCATGATTGTTCGCAAATGTGCACCCGCGCTAGCCGTCGGCTGCACGGTGGTGGTCAAACCGGCCAAGGCGACGCCGCTCTCTGCATTGGCGCTGGCAGTGCTGGCCGAGCGGGCCGGAGTCCCGAAGGGTGTGCTGAACATCGTCACGGCCTTGGATCCGGCCAGCGTGGGTGGCGAACTGGCCTCCAGCGCCGTTGTCCGCAAGCTGTCTTTCACGGGCTCGACCGAGGTCGGCAAGCTGCTGATGCGTCAGTGTGCGGATACGGTCAAGAACGTCTCCCTGGAGCTCGGCGGCAACGCGCCGTTCATCGTCTTCGACGATGCCGAGATTGATTCAGCGATCACCGGCGCGCTGGCCTCGAAGTATCGGAATGCAGGTCAGACCTGTGTCTGCGCCAACCGGTTCTTCGTGCAGGACGGGATTTATGACGAATTCGTCGCGCGGCTGGCCAAGGCCGCCGCCGCGCTCAGAATCGGGCCGGGGCTGGAGGCGGGGACCGAGGTCGGTCCTCTGATCGACGTCGCGGCGCTTGAGAAGGTCGAGAGCATCGTCGCCGATGCCGTCGGCAAGGGTGCACGGTTGCTCACCGGCGGCAAGCGCCACAAAAGGGGCGGGAATTTCTACGAGCCGACCGTGCTCGCCGATGCAAAGCCGGGGATGGCCTGCATGGCGGAGGAGATTTTCGGCCCTGTCGCACCGATCGTGCGGTTCTCGACGGAGGACGAGGTCATCGCGATGGCCAATGATACACGCTTTGGACTCGCCTGCTACTTCTATAGCCGCGACCTTGGCCGGGTCTGGCGGGTCTCAGAGGCCGTGGAGTCCGGCGTCGTCGGGATCAATGTCGGCAGTTCTGGCAACGAAACCGCGCCTTTTGGCGGCATGAAGGAATCCGGCATTGGGCGCGAGGGCGGCAAATATGCCATCGATGAATTTGTCGAATTGAAATACGTTCTGGTCGGCGGGCTCGACCGGTAGTGCAAGGAGCGAACGGCGAATAAGGAGGGCGACACGCTTCCACGGGACTTCCGCGATTTCTCGGCCCATCTGCAATTCACCTGTCGCCACAACAGGAACGAAGGCGAGGTGCTGATCTGGGTCAATCGCGCAACGAATCACCCGGCGACCGATTTGGACTGCGAGAAGTAGATCCGCCAGATGTATCCCGCGACCATGGTCTACAATCTGGTGCCGGTCTGACGGCAATTCAGGCTCAGAGCACGCCGACCCCTACATCGTCAGCAGGATCTTGCCGGTGTGGCAGGCGGATTCCATCATCTTGTGGGCGTCGGCGGCGGCGGTGAAGGGCAGAGTGGTCCCGGTGACAGGTTTGAGTTTTCCTGCGCCGAACAAGGGCCAAACCGTTTCGCGGAGCTGATGAGCGA
>JAPOVX010000216.1:9089-12039 GCA_026707935.1 Paracoccaceae bacterium | reverse complement strand
CGCGCGCCGCTGCACGTGGTCAACGCCTTCGCCACAGGCGCGCGCCTGACGCTCGCACAGGTCAGGGTTGACGGCAAGTCCAACGAGATCACGGCCAAGGGCGGCGCCTGCGTCCTGGCGCTCAAGGGCAACCAGGAGACGCTTCACGACGATGTCCGGCTCCACATGGCGGAGCCGGAGAACGCGGAAAGGATGCTTCGTTCCAATGACGTGGACAAGGGTCACGGGCGCATCGAGACTCGCGAGGCCACCGTCTGCCACGACATCTACACGCTGGTGGACCTGCGTCACTGGCCCGGCCTACAGGCCGTCGGGAAGCTCACCGCGACACGGGAGACCAAGGGGGAACGGAGCACCGGGACCCGCTACTTCCTTTTCAGCGAACGGCTCGATCCGGAGCGGTTCCCCAGGACAGCGCGCGCGCATTGGGCCGTGGAAAACTCCCTCCACCGGGTCTTGGACGTGACCATGGGAGAGGACAGCCTGCGAAACCGGAAGGACAACGGTCCCGAGAACCTGGCGCTGATGCGGAAACTGGCGCTGAACCTGGCACCGGTCACGCCAACAGCCAGGAAGCAATCGATGCGCGGCAAGCTGACGAGGGCCAGCCGGGACAACGATTTCCTTCTGAAACTCGTCAGCTTCGCATCAAGCCTCGCAAAGGACGTCGAAACCGGAAAAGTCCAAACGCGATAGCCTTGGCAGATTCGGGACTTGACCTTGCGGATGCCGTGGCCATTGAGGTCGGGTCGTTTCAGGCCGCCGGCGGAACGTTCGGCGGGATTTCGGTTACGGCCGAATTGCGGGAGATCGTGAGCGCGGGCTGCGGGCATTCATGGTCAATGCGCGGCATTCGCGGGTATCGGGGCCAGCGCGACTGGAGAACCGGAGGCCGTGATACCGGCTCATGCCGGGCCGGTTGTCAACAGGACGATCCAGAGGCGATTCCCGGGCGCCGTCGGCCAGCGATTGCAGCTTGGCAAAAGCGATTTCGGGATCGACGGCGCCGAAGCCCGCGAACGTACCAAACCCGCAGTCGGATCCGGCAATGACCCGTTCGGTGCCGACAATATCGACGAAGCGGTCGATCCTCTGGGCCACGAGCCTGGGATGCTCGACGAAATTCGTCGTACTGTCGATGACGCCGGGGACGAGGACCTTGTCGTCGGGAATCTCCGATTTCCGCTCGACGAACACCTCCCATTCGTGGGCATGCCTGGGGTTCGATGTCTCGAAGAGAACAAACCGCGACCGTGTTTTCATCAGCGTCGCGAAAACCGCGTCCATCGGGATGTCGCAGACATGGGGACCCTCGTAGTTCCCCCAGCAAATGTGAACGCGAATTCGCTCCGGGGGCAAATCGGCAAGCGCGTGGTTCAGGGCCTCGACGTTGGTCTCCGCGACGCGCACGAACTCCTCGTCCGAGAGATCCTGGAACTGCATGTGCCGCGACAGCGCGAGATCCGGACAGTCCAGTTGAAGCAACAGTCCGGACTCGATGATGATGCGGTATTCCTCACGCATGGCGTCGGCAAGGGCTGAGAGATACGCGTCACGGGTCGGATAGTAGTCATTCGGCAGGAACAGCGACACGACTCCGGGCGAGGCGGCATTCATGAAGCCGTCGCGGGCACGGTGAGCGGACATCGCGGCCTTCAGGTTGGCGATATCCTTGTGGAGATCCCGCTGATCCCCTGCAACCACCGGGCCGGTGCAACGCGGCCTCGAATATTTCGCGGTCCCTCCCGAATCCGCCAGCCGCTTGAGATACTGCGGAAACCGCTTGAGGTCCTCGGGAGGCTGGCGTGGACTGTCTCCCGAAAATCCCGAGTATCTGTCCTTGACGTAGGTGGAATAGGAGATCTTGGAAGTCTCGCCATCGGAAACGATGTCGATTCCCGCTTCGACCTGCCGGCGAACCGTCTCGGAACACGCCGCTTCCATGCATTGATCAAACGCCGGCACATCGATCTCTTCGCCGTTTTCGCGAGCAAAAATGTGATCAACCACATCCTGGGATCGTGGAAGCGAGCCAACATGCGTGGTCAGGATCGAAGCCATGACAAGGTCTCCTCAATGCGGTGAATTGCCGGCGGGCGCGGTCCCGCTACAGCCAATGGGTAGGGCCAGCCGGGTCGTGCGTACTTCTGACCCTGAACAGGCTGGACTCGCCCGACATCGACGGCGCGAGACCTCGCGTGACCCCCGGTGGGACCGCACAGGAATCACCCGGCGCGAGAATCGCCTCTGTATCGTCCCAGGTGAGGCGCCAGTGTCCGCGCATGACCATCAGGACTTCGTGACGGTCGGTCGGCGCGGGCGCGATATTCCCGGATTGACGGGAGAGAAAATCGACCTCGAAACCGGGTCGGTCGCGAAGGATGGCGTCCGGACCGATGACCTTTGCCGGTTCCCGGTCGGAAAGCGCAACCATGTCCCAATACCTGGCGACAAAACGCGGAACGACTTCGCTGGTCTTGAACTCCGGAAAGCCCGCCAACTCGCCGTCGGTCAGGGGTTTCATTGGCGGTGTTCCGTCCGGCAAGGATTCGCCTTTCCTCGTGTCGTACAGGCGGCCCGTTTCCGCCAGCACCAGGCCGTGACTTGCTGCGTCCTCGATGACCTGGGGTGCCCAGATCACGCCTCCGCCGGCATCGTCACCGCCGAGTATCGCCATGAGCATTCCGTAATCGGTGCCGATGTTTTCGAATCCCCGGAAGATCCCGGTCGGAATGTTGAAGATATCCCCTTCTTCGAGCGTGACTTCACCCGCGGTTCCCCAGCGTCCCCAGAAAAACCTCCAACGTCCCTTGAGGACGAAAAACACTTCTGCCGTTCGATGCGAATGGAGTGAATTCCGGCACTTCGGCGGCTGGCCGGCCGCGCCGATATTGAAGCCTGGCGTGTCGACGATATGCACGTGCTGGTCGGGATTCTCCGATACGCCCCC
>JAPOVX010000216.1:0-9079 GCA_026707935.1 Paracoccaceae bacterium | reverse complement strand
TCCGCGTTCTCGGGGACGGCCACGTCGGTGATCGCCCCCGCCCACGATGGCGAAATTTTCCTTCTTGTCGGATCCCGGCGTGTGGGCGTCAATGAATGCCGTCCGGCACGGCTTGAGCGTACCGTATCTTACGATCCGGGTTTCAGCGTCGACTGTTCCCATGGTGTCTCCCGTCATGTTCATGTCCAGGTCCCGCAAGGCGCTTGCAGTGAAAGAGCCATTGCCGAAGGGTATCTCCATCCCGCTTTCCGACTGCCTGAATTCCCGGACGATGCGAGCCGTTTCATGCCCGGCACTTTAACCGATCGGCGCTTGAACGACAGCGTCCGCCATGCACCGGCAGGGACAGCTCCCGAACCGTTGCACGGTTTCAGCGCGGCACTATATGAAGCGCGAGGAAACAAGGCAATGCATGGGGGCTGGCGCACAGGCACAAACGCAACTCGGATCACCGCGGCGGAGTTGCGCGGAAACCTGTTGTCCGTCCCGCATGGATGATCATGGCCGGCATCCGGAATTCCCGGGCGACATTCCCCACGGCCCACTCTACGCCGAACCGCATCGCCCCGGAACGGGACCGGCCATCGCGGAGAAGAACACGCCAATTCATCTCGAGGCGATTTCCCACCTGTTTCCGGAACATGGATCTGGCCGGGTCCCGAGCGGGTGGCCCCAGCCGGCAGTGCGGTTGGCACGATGCGATGCAAACGTGGTCCCGGGTCCCGGCCGAGACATTGTTGCATGGTTGCATGGCGAAAATTCCGTAAACGGGAAACCTGCGGGGTACGTTCCTGCACAACCGGTTCGTGGCATCCGGTTCCGTTCAATCCCCTTCCGAAGAAATGAGAATCTGCTTCCAGATCGACACCTCGTCAATAAGCACGTACTCCCTGCGGAGGCCCCACGGGCCGAACTCCGCATGGCATGCGCCCATGACGTGAACCGTCGCGCCCGTCGGGTGCCCGAAAGCACCGGTGCCGCTGTGGGAGCCGACCAGGCTCCACCGCAATGCCGCCCGGGGCGGCATGTTGTCATCGTGCCGGCCGATCCGGTGCTCGATGCGAAACACGGCATCCGGAAAACTGCTACGAACCCCCATCCAGAACCTGTCGGCATCCCCGTGGGAGTGGCCGGTGATTCCACCGGCGTATTCGAGGTGGCATGCGCGGTCGTATTCCCTGGGGATGACCGCGAAGCTTCCGTCCATGATCTCGCCCAGGATGTCCGCGTAGTGTTTTCCGAAGGGATTGTCGTTCCCTTTGCCACTGTACTTGGTGCCCAGGGTATCCTGATGCCGGACAGGAGTGGTTGCCTTGCCAGGACCGCCCTCCAGTATGATCTGCTCTCTCGCGAAATCCTCTGGTGTCTTGCCGAGTTGGCGGACGATGGCCCCATGGTCGCGAATGAGCCATTCCTCGTCGATGCACCACTTCCCGGCCATGACGTGGCAATCGGCGATGACTCGATAGGCGAATCGCTTCCCGGTCGATTTCCCGTAGAATCCCTGCCCCAGATGCGTGGCCATGGACAATAGCCGGTGCGAGGACAGAAAGCCGGACCCGTGTTCCCCGCACCAGATCACGTCCTCACCGAGAAGGGACCGGTCGGGAAACTCGGCCAGCGTCGCCATGGTCGCGTTTATGACCGCCTCGTTCCCACGAACGATCGACGCCGGCGAACACATGACGACATCGGGCGCGTATAACTCGCGGAGAGAGGAAATATTCCGGTTCTCCCAGATGTCCCGTGTAATTCCGATAATGAATTCAGGGAGATCCCGGTACTCGCGCTTGTGACGGCTCAATACGTGTGTCCTTTCCTTGAAATCAGGGCGACGGAGGAACGGCAGCGGGGTCGCGGCGGTCGAACACTCAGGTTCGACATCCAGGGATCGGGGCCACGCCCGGGGCACGCGCCCGGATGCTTCCTGTCTTTCGACCTCACCCTGCTGTCCACCCGCCGTCGACTGTCAGCGCAGAGCCGGTAACCAGAGCCGACGCGTCCGACGCCAGGAACACGACGGCACCCATGACATCCTCGATCTGCCCGACGCGACCGAGCTTGATCTTTTCCTCGATCCACGAAACCCGGTTCGGATCCAGGAAGGTCGCCTCCGTCAATGGCGTACGTACGAATGTCGGGCAGATCGTATTCACCCTGATTCCGTGTTGACCCCACTCGATCGCCATGGTCTTGGTGAAGCCCTCGACCGCATGTTTGGAGGCGCAATAAACCGATCGGTCGACACCTCCGACATGACCCATCTGGGACGAAATCGTGATCAGGGAACCGGAAAGTCCTGACTCGATCAGCCCCTTCGCGACTGCCTGTGCAAGGAAGAAAGCTCCCCGGAGATTGACTGCCATGACCTGGTCAAAACTCTCGGCAGTCACGCTGATTGCCGAGGCATGGCGGGCAATTCCCGCCGAGTTGACCAGAATGTCGAAGGGTCCGGCTTCGCCAACCATTCTTTCGATTGCTTCGACATCGGCGAGGTCAAGTTCCATGGTTCTCACGACAAGCCCGTGCTTGATCATCGCGTCATGGGTCTCCGCGAGACCGGCAGTCGATCGCGCGGCGACGGTGACGTCGGCGCCGAACTCTGCCAACGCGGATGCGGCGCCACGACCAATCCCGGATGTGCCTCCGGCAACGAGCGCCGTCCTGCCATCAAGGCGAAATGAAGGAGTTTTCGAAATGCCGTTCATGGAAGCGGACCTGTCTGCGCGCGCCGAAAGTCGAGGCCGCACATCGTAGTTCCTTGCAACGAAGGTGCAATGCCCAGGCGGGAAATTCGAAGGTTTTCAGTAAAGATTCCGCTGTGCCCGGCCCTGCCATCACGTTGCGCGCAGGAAAGGACGATGGCGTCTTGCAGTTCGGGGCCGGGACCCGCCGCTTGCAGCCGGTGAAGGGTCAAGTCCAAGAACTCCCCGTCGTTTGCGGCAATTCAAACGGGTTGTGAAGGCGAACCGGCGCATGCGCGTCCGAATCGAACCGATTGCGGATGACGGGGTGTAGATGGGCCACTCCGAAACGGGTTTCCGGAAACCGCCGATCGGGATCAGTCAGGGTGTGCGCCTTTCCGGAGATCATTCAGCGGCGGCTCCATACGGAATGTTCCGGCCGCCATAACGGCGAATGCGGACGTTGGCCTGTTCCGCGTGTCCGACGAATCCTTCCAGGATGCAAAGGCGGGAGCAAACGGCTCCCACGTCCGCCGCCGCCGCATCCGTCATGATCTTCTGGTAGCTGTGCGTTTTCAGGAATTTGCCGACCCAGAGTCCGCCCGTGTAACGGCTGGCGCGGCGGGTCGGCAGCGTATGATTGGTCCCGATCACCTTGTCTCCGTTGGATACGTTGGTGCGCGGACCCAGGAACAGCGCACCGTAACATGTCAGGTTGTCCAGGAACCATTGGTCGCGATCGGTCATGACCTGAACATGTTCGAATGCAAGGTCATTGGCGACCTCGAGCATCTCTCCATAACCGCCGCAGACGATAACCTGTCCATAATCGCGCCAGCTGACCCCAGCGGTGTCCGCGGTGGGCAGGATGTCCAGGATACGATCGATTTCCGCCATTGTACGCAGTGCGAGTTCCCGGTCATTCGTGATCAGGACGGCAGGGGAATCGTAGCCGTGTTCCGCCTGGCCAAGCAGGTCGGTCGCGCAGAGTTCAGCATCAACGGTCCTGTCGGCGATGATCATCGTCTCGGTGGGGCCTGCAAAGAGATCGATCCCCACGCGGCCGAACAACTGGCGTTTGGCTTCGGCAACGAACGCGTTACCCGGGCCGACCAGCATGTGAACCGGATCGATGCTTTCCGTTCCGAGCGCCATGGCCCCGACGGCCTGGATCCCGCCGAGGCAATAGATCTCGTGCGCGCCTCCGAGGTGCATTGCGGCCACGATGGCCGGATGCGGACTGCCATCGCGGGGCGGGGCCGACGCGACGATTCTCGGAACACCGGCGACGCTCGCCGTCAGCACCGACATGTGGGCCGACGCCACCATCGGAAATTTCCCGCCGGGGACGTAACAGCCGACGGACTGGACGGGAATGTTGCGGTGACCAAGAATGACGCCGGGAAGCGTTTCGACTTCGATATCGGTAATCGACGCGCGTTGTGCCTCGGCAAAGCGGCGGATCTGTGCCTGCGCAAAGCGGATGTCTTCCATGTCCCTGGCGGAAACCTTCTGCACCGCCGCCTCGATGTCGGCGGAAGAAAGCCGGAAAGATGCCGGATCGTAGTTGTCGAATTTCCTGCTGAGATCCCTGACGGCCGCGTCTCCGCGACGCTCGATGTCCTCGAGCGTGTTTTCGACGACCGTACGGACCCGGGAATCGTCCTCCGACCGCTGTTTCTCGGAACGTCCTGTCTTGAGAAATTCAATTGCCATGTGCCTGGTCCCTTCGTGGTGGAACGCGGTCGCCTGTATCGAACGCCTCCCAGCCTTCTCCATCGAAAATGTCGACGCCGAGTTGTGCAAGCACATGCGGAAAATCGACCATCACCCAGTTCTCCACGATCTTTCCGTCCTGGACCTTCCAGAAGTCCATGTACCGGATCTCGACCCGCTTGCCGGTCGGCGCCACGCCCATGAATTCGCCGGTGTGGGTTGCTTCCTGTCGACCGAATGCGGCCGCCCATTCCCCCATGAACAACCTGGCTTCATCAATGCATACCTTGTCGGAAAATGCAGCCTGGAACGGATGCTGCCAGTTGTCCTGGAATTGCTTGACTCCGCGTTTCGTTCCACAGCCGTAGTTGCCGCGCCATCGAAAGTCCGCAGCGAAAAACTCGCCGATGTCGTCAATCCGATGGTCGTTCAACCCGTTGATCATCGCGTCAATGACGCACCGCGTGTCCTCGGTCCGCGTCATGTCCGTTTCCCGGGTCAGCAGCGCCTGTTCGGGCCGTGATCCTTTCATCGTTCTTGCCCCGCACGATCGACATGCCTGCATGGACAGGAGCGAAGGCATGAATCCCCGGGCTGCCGACGGGGGTTGGTCACACTCAGGGCCGGTCGAAAACGGCACCGTCGGATTCGCCCGGGCAGGGCGGCCGCCAGGCGCAAATGTCGCACCAGCATCGAAATCCCTCTTCCGTGTGCGATGGATGGAGAGAACGAGCCAAGAAGCGGGAATGAAAGGCGTCGTCGGGGTTGCACCGGTTCCATAAGGGTCGCAAATTCGGCAATCAGTTTTTCAACCGTATGCCTGCGTCCTTGTCGAAGAGATGGCAAATTTCTGTGGGAATGGAGACCGAAACTGTGTCTCCGATCTCGACACGAACGTCCTTTGCCGCCTTGACCGACACCAGTGACCTTCCGGCCCTGAGCGTGATCATGGTGGCGTCACCCAGCAATTCCTGGGTGTAGGCGGGGGCCGTGATCTGGGACGGCCCGTCAGGGCCGATGACCGATGCGTCCTCCGCGCGAAATCCGAGCACGACGTTTCCATCCCGTCCATCGAGCCCTTCGATGCTCACGTTCTCGGACCTGAACCGGCCGCCTTCGAGTTTGCCGTCCAGCAGGTTCATTGCGGGAGAACCGATGAATCCCGCGACAAACGTATTGGCCGGATGGTCATAGATTTCGGTCGGGGTTCCCACCTGTTGAACAACACCGGCATTCATGACGACAACCCGGTCAGCCAGGGTCATTGCCTCGATCTGGTCATGGGTGACGTAGATCGTGGTGACCTTGAGTTCATGGCTGAGGTTCTTGATCTGGGCTCGCGTGGACACGCGGAGTTTCGCGTCCAGGTTTGACAAGGGCTCGTCCATGAGAAAGACGTTGGGCTCGCGAACAATGGCGCGCGCGAGCGCAACCCGTTGTCTCTGGCCACCCGAGAGCTCCGCGGGTCTCCGGTGAAGAAACTCTGTCAGTTCAACCATTTCCGCAGCCCGCATGACCCGGTCCTGGTGGGTTGCAGGATCCACTTTTCTGACCTTGAGCGGAAACCGGATGTTCTCGAAAGCGTCCATGTTCGGGTAGAGGGCGTAGGATTGAAAGACCATGGCGACATCCCGGTCCTTGGGGTCGAGTTCGTTGACCCGTATCCCATCAATCGAGATCTCGCCTTCGGTTACCTCTTCGAGGCCGGCAATCATGCGCATGGTCGTTGTCTTGCCGCATCCTGACGGACCAAGAAGCACCAGGAACTCCTGGTCCCGTATTGTCAGGTTGAGATCGCTGACGCCGACAAATGAACCCCAGCGTTTGGAGAGATTCTCGAGTCGGATTTCAGCCATATCGATTTTCCATCAAGACCATGATCAGAACGGTGACAGTGAGCTACACGTTTGGAACGGGGTTTGGCAAGTGTCACTTGTCTCCGGCCGCGGCTCCACGGCGTTTGTTGCCTGTTAGGATTCACGGACCGTAAGCCGCTCTCTGGAGCGCTGCGTTCCGGAGACTTCCGAAACTGCGCCGCATTGTTTCTCCACTCAATTTCGGTCCAGTCTCAAGCCTGAAATCAGTTTTCGTCCGGACGCTTCGAGCTGCTGCCCCCCGCGCGGTGCGGTACAGCTCGTTGCTCCCAATGCTTCGGTAACATGATTTCATCCGCAATCTGACCCGGGTCGAGCAGGCCCGGAATTCCAGCCAAACGGTCGGCATTTGTTCACCTGCCCTTTCGACATGGCTGATCGTGGCGGCAACCGTTCAATGGCTCGGAAAACTGGCAATGCGGTGGATCGGGGACAGCCCTTTTCCCCGGTTGTCGCACCAGCAGCAGTGACGGAACCGATTTCGTTTCACGGGCCATGCGCAATCAGAGGCCCGGCCAACGACGAAACAGGAAAACCGCTGATAGTAGAAGGGTTGCAGAAGGGCAGGATTTGTCAGGTCCCGGGGTATTCCAGACCCGGAAGACCAAGTTCCATTGATTGAACCGGTTGAACGGGCTCGCTTATCAACAGCCCCGGAGACAAGGTGAATATCGATGAGGGCGGTCGCGAAATTCACCGTTACCGGGGCGTAAACGGATCGATGGGCACGGCCACTGTACATTCGGGCTTGCACGGACACTTAGGTTAGCTTAGTTCATGGACTAAGGGAGATTCAGATTGAAAACCGTGAACATGCACGAGGCCAAGACAAATCTGTCCAGATTGGTGGCTGCAGCCGCAGGGGGCGAGGGGTTCATCATTGCGCGCGCCGGCAAGCCACTTGTGAAGGTCGAGGCAATCGCGCCTGAGGGACCTCGCCGACTTGGCTTTCTGGCCGGTCAAGGGGCCATTCCCGACGATTTTGATCGTATGGGGGCAGAAGAAATCACGGACGCTTTCATGGGATGAGTCTCCTCGTCGACACCCATCTGGTGCTTTGGGCAGCTTACGCGCCCGAACGATTGAGCCCGGTTGCGCACGCGCGCCTTACCGATGAAGCGCAGCGTCCCCATGTTTCGGCGGCGAGCATTTGGGAGGTGGTGATCAAGGCGGGTCTCGGGCGGGCGGATTTCCGGGTGGATCCTGTAGCCCTGCGTGCGGGCCTTGCGGGGAATGGCTGGAAGGAGTTGCCGATCACGGCCGGTCATGCGCTGGAAATTGCAGAACTACCGCGGCACCATTCCGATCCTTTCGATCGTATTCTGATTGCACAGGCGCGCCGAGAAGGCTGGACACTGCTCACGTGCGATCGCGCGCTGGAGAGCTATGGCCAGGTGGTGGAACTTGTGTAAGGCATTGTCGCGGCAGGTGAGTCGGTGTGGAATTCTCTGGCAAGTTCTGTCGTATTCCGGCGATGACTTCGAAATAAGCCACTACGTGGTGTTTGCCTTGCCTGTTGCCATTATTTGAGGGTTTTCTTCCAGTCCTTCCTGAGCGGACAGAGCCAGAAAATTTCTCGGGATTTGCGTATTCTCTCTTTCCGTCGAACTTGCCACTTCCCCCGAACGGTTTTCTCATCGTGCACATCGAGAAACTTCCCTTGAAAACCCTCGGCGCCGCCAAGACGATGGCCGACTGTTTTCGTCATCGCCGGTCGATCGCTCTGGCGGGCCTGCCGGAGACTCTCCGGCAACGAAAGGCACGCCCGGCCGAAATTGCACGGCATGCAGAGCGCCGTGGCGTGGCCACGGCAATCCGCCCGCAACTCGAGGAAATCACTGCCAATGCCTGGGACGGTCAAGGATATCGGTGCCTCGGATCGGGTCCGCCACCTCGCGATCAGCAAGGAATGGAGCCAGGAATTCGACCTGATCCTCACGCACGACAAGATCGAGCGTCTGCTTTACCGGCTCGTGCAATCGCACCGTGCCGATCGTTTTGTTCTGAATTGGACCATGATTTTGATGACATGGTGCGGCGAGCCGTCTGGAGGCGCGCGCGCATACGAGGAGGTACGCCCCGAATAGGTTCCCCAAAGCTCCGTATACCGACCAGCCAGCACGAAGTTGGCGCGCCCTTTTTCATTTCGGCAATGATCGAGCTGGCGTTGACTAGGTGAAGGCGGGGGCCGATAGTGCCGGTCAGGGGCAGGTCTCGACTTTCTTGAGCGACGGCAGCCGGCAGGTGACGTAACCCGGGATCCGGAAACGGGAATCTGTTTCTGAATTGGGCCTGCAGGCCGATCGGACAGGGTGGAGGATGGCCGCATGACTCAAGCCGACCAGGAGTTGAGGCTGCTTCGGGATCTTCCCGGACCCCGTGGCCTGCCCGTGTTGGGCAACCTGCTTCAGATCCGCCTGGACCGGCTTCACCTGAGGTTGGAAGAATGGGCAGAGCGCCATGGCCCGATGTTCGCCATTCGCATCGGACCGCAACGCATTGCGGTGATCTCGGACCGAACGGCCATTCAACGCATTCTGGTGCAGCGCCCGGACGGTTTTCGACGTACCGCCATGCTGGAGGAGGTGGCCATCGAGATGCGGCTCAAGGGCGTGTTCGCCGCCGAGGGAGAAGACTGGCGCCGGCAACGACGGATTGTGATCGCCGCACTCAACCGCGCCAGGCTGGAGAGATTGTTCCCTTCTCTGGCGATAATCGTCGGGCGGCTGCAGCGGCGCTGGGCGGCGGCGGCAGACAGGGCGGAATCCGTGGACCTGTGTCGCGACCTGATGCGCGTCACTGTTG
>JAPOVX010000143.1 GCA_026707935.1 Paracoccaceae bacterium | reverse complement strand
CCACCCCGACGGGGGTTGCCGGTTTGCCCGTCACGGCACCTACGCGCGCAAGACGCCGGTCGGGCTCGAGATTGCCCGATACTACTGTCCGGACTCTCCGATGACGTTCAACCTGCTGCCGCAGTTCATGCCAGCGGGGATGGCGGGCACGCTGCCCGATACGACACCCAAAGCCTCAGCCCAATGCTACAGATCACTCACACCAAACGCCTGAGCCAAATAATGATACAGACTTGTAACTTCATGGGTTTTGACCTAAAAAACTACAAGGCGGTATCATCACCCTTCAATGCTCAGCCGAGATACCGAATTGTAACAGGAGCGACTCTGCAATGGACATCAAGTTGGCAGAGCAACGCCTCGCGCGGGAATTCGGGGCCAGCCTTCGGCACCGTCGAAAGACGCTAGGATACACGCAGGAGGATCTGGCGTCGATGATCGGCACCAACAGGCGTTTCATCAGCGAACTCGAACGGGGCAAGGGAACCAGTTATCTCGGGCCCGCGCTTGCCGCGGCCGAAGCCCTGGGCATCAACATCTCAATGCTCTTCGAAGTCCACCGCGGCGCGCCTTCGGCGCTGCCCAAGGCGTAACCGGACATGGACATCTTTTTCGAGCGATATCTGGTCGGGTCGATCCAAACCGCAGCCGAACCGGCGCCGGACTTCCGATATGAACCGGAGTGGTTGGCTCTGCCCGGCGCCTTTCCCGTATCGACAACCGTGCCCCTCTCGGATCGGGCATTCGACTGGCACTGTCTCGCGCCATGGCTAATCAATCTACTACCGGAGGACATGGACGAGTTGCGGATGATGGCGCGCATTCTCGATGTACCGCACACCGACGTGCTCGCACTGCTGGCAAAGGTCGGTCGCGACACCTCTGGCGCTTTGTCGTTTTCCGAGCGCGGTACGACCGGACGGAAAGTCCTGCCGGTTGCGACCGAGACCGAGCTTGAACGGATCCTGAACGAGCTGCCGGCAAAACCGTTTCTGGTCGGCGAAGAGGGCGTGTCGATGTCGCTCGCAGGGGTCCAGTCAAAGCTGCCGGTGCGTCTGCTGGAGGATGGGCAGATCGGCATACCCGTAGACGGGACGCCGTCGAGCCACATCTTGAAGCCGGACAACCCGGATCGCCTTTGGGGCAGCGTGCAGAACGAGGCCTTCTGCCTGACACTTGCGCACCGGGTCGGCCTGCCTGCGGCCGCGGTGACCACGCGCCGTGCGGGGCAGCGCTGCTTTCTCATGGTAGAACGGTACGATCGGGTGCAGGAAGGCGACCTGTTGCGCCGGCGGCATCAGGAGGACTTCTGCCAAGCGCTTGGGCTGCCGCCGGCCGGCAAATACCAGCATTCACGGTATCGTGGTCAAAAGGGCAGCTTTTCGAAGATGATGGATCGACTGCGGCAAGTGGGCGGCGGCACTGAGGTCATGCAGCTATGGGACATGCTGGTCTTCAATGTCCTGTGCTGCAACACGGACGCACATTTGAAGAACCATTCACTCATGCTGTCCGCGCATGGCGCGCGGCTGGCACCTCTCTACGACGTGATGTGCGCCACCGTATGGCCGAACATTACGCGCAACCTTGCGCTCGACATCGGCGGCAAGCGCGATGGCACCTACATCGAGGGACGCCACTGGGCGCGCGAGGCCAAGGCAGAGCATGTGAATGGCCACCATCAATGCGCAACAAACAGCCGAAATGACGGCTCTGATTTGTTGCTATTTTCTGGACACAGCCAGACATGCTTCCCAATTCTAAACAGACCGATGTCGATCAAGCCTGCCTAGCCCTTCCCATTCTGGCCCATCAGAAACACGATAACCTTTCGGGAGCAATCGCCTGAACAGCGGGTGCATAAAGGGTGTAAGGGGCACTGCTCGATCGGGTAGCGAAACGACTGTCCTGGCGAAAGGACACCATACGTCATCTTGCAGCGCGAACTCTCGAATTCGCCCGCAGCGGGCCAAGTTTCCAATGATATCCCAGATACCGCACTGCTCGCTCAGGAGTTCCTCGTCGTACGGCCAGTCACGGAATCGCCCCTTCTTCCGCACAGTTTCGATTTCTGCGGGCGCGCCGAAGGAGACAGGCCGCCAAACTCTACGGGAGTGCCAAATTGAAATCGCAAAAAACTCTGGGCATGACTTTGGCGAGGCCGGTTACCAGGGTGGCAGCACGGCGAAAAGAGCTCCCGGCGCGCCCGTTCCAACTGCCCGCCCTCACCCGCAACATCCGAATACACACTGCCGAAAATCCGACGGAAAACCGCCAAGTGCGGGACAATCCCGGGAACCGGAAACACTCCCGAAGCCGCGGATCAATCAAAAGAACAGAACACCGAAACCGCGCAAAACCACCCCGAATGCCGCACTTCTGAAAGGCGCTTAACCGATCCAATCGCCGATTATCCGTGAAGTATAACATGCGCTGGCTGACGGCAGATCAATTGCGTCCGCACACAAGGCCAAGCAGGCATCTTCTCATCGAGACGGTTCGATCCGTCCTTTGGCAACACCGAAAGCGTGTTCTGGCATCAATGGGCCAAACACCTGGAGTACGCCGCAGTTGCTAAAGGTTTGCGAAAGGGATTGGCGGCAGGCTTGGTGGGCACACTCGGCGAACTGCAGGACAACCGGCGTCCGGCGCTTCCAAACCGGGAACCACTCTGTATTGGCCCCTACATCCTCCACAGCATCAGGGTCCGGCTTGGCAATTCAAACGGCACCCCCGATACGAGCGACTGCCTGTCCGCATTGGGCAGTCCGGGTGACGGAACCAGATCGTCCCCGATCTCGCCAGAATGTCTGGTCCTCGACAGCGGCAATGGTCCCCTTTTGTTGCCGGCCCCAGGTACAAGCGGTATCCGATTCCGACTTCAGGAGTCGGCTTACGATGAATTCCCGGTCGGTTCACTTAAATCATGATTCAAATTACAGTAACCGGAACGAGGCAAACCGCACATCTGAACGGAGTGGGGCAATGAAAGACCCTGTTGGCGCTGGTATTTCCGCAAGATTGCATACCAGTACCGGAGAGGCCGTGACGAAACAGATACGCAGCGACCTTCTGGACGGGACGATTCCGGCAGGGTCACGCGTTCTTGCAAAGTCCCTGGCAGAGCGATTCCGGGTCAGTATCGTGCCGGTACGCGAGGCGATCAAACGACTTGAGGCCGAAGGTTTGCTCGTTTCTTCTCCGCAACGCGCAACGTTTGCCGCAGAAATCGGGCTCGCTGATATTGCCGGAGTATACGATGTGAGACAGATCCTGGAAGTCGAACTGGCTCGACGTGCAGTAACGCGTGCAGACGACGCGGCATTGAAAAAATGCGACGATGCGCTCGCTTCCCTGCTGTCCGCGGAACTGTGTTCGCCGGATTTTTTTGAAGCACACCGTTGGTTCCACTGGTGCCTGATCGAGCCCGCGTCCGGCAAGGCCGCCCAGGCAGTGCTTGAACGGCTTTGGACAAACGTGGACCGGTTCATGGCCATCGCCATCAAATCAATGAACGATGAACAAGAACAGGAATACAAGGAACAATTCAGGAAAATTCATACGCAGCTTGCCCGGACATTCGGAGCGCGTGACGAGGAGGGCTTGCGCCAGCTGTTGAAAACCCATCTTCACGAAACCGAGGAGAGCCTCAAGGCAGCATTCTCGAATCCTGCCTGGCAGGCCAAGGAATGAAAATTCGATGTTCGGCACCTTCTGAAATTAATCCCGTGCCGGAGGCAAACGCAGTTGACGAAATCAAATCGAATTATAATTTATAATGATGGAAGGTAGCATACATCTCGTTACTTCCGGTCTCCTCACGGCAGATACCATCACCAATTTTTCGACACCGGGACATCGTCTCGGAGTTGGTGGCGACATCGCCAGCAAGAAAACAATGGGCCGGTACGAGGCAAGAGTAGTTTTGGGCGTCACCAGGCTACAAGTCGCCCGAAGGTTGATCCACGGAGAGACCGGAGATGAGGATGTCATCGAGGTTTTCCATCCCGCCATGCCGGGTAAAAAGTGCCGTCCGGCCCCAAGCAGTAAAGGAGCTGTCGCCAACAAACGATTTCATCCGGAAGACGTACCTGGGGGCACCTCTGGTGTTGACCGGAATTCAACCTGCGCACCAGGTGATATGAGAATATCCTTGTGCGCAATTGGCGAGCCATTTTCCACCTGCGCGTACACTCCCGTCGAATTCGCCTGGATGAACGCGGTCGGTTCGGAAGCGGATTCGCCATCGTGAGTCGTGACGGTCGCGAGCACCGCGCATCGCGGAAACAGGGAGTTGTGGACGAACAGCGACGGGAATCGCGGGGAAGATGCTGCGGGGACGCCCACATGAATGTTGTGACGAACAACTGACGACGATCATTGCGAAGGAAACGGGATGTTCGTATCGACTGAGAAAACTCCGTATTCGGAACTCCCTCGAAACTGTACTTTTTCCGAGAGCGACTGGCACGTGTTGGCCGGCTTCTGGCACCCGATCGCGTTCTCGGACGACGTTGTTGACAAACCGGTGCGGGCCACCCTTCTCGATATCGATATTGTCCTCTACCGCACCAACAACGGACTGACCGCGGCAAAAGACATATGCATGCATCGCGGCGCGGCAATGAGCCTGGGTTGGCTGGACGCGGAACGCAACAATATCATCTGCCCGTTTCATGGGCTGCACTACGACCATTCGGGGCAATGCACCAGGATTCCTTCAATGGACGATCAGACCAGGCCGATACCGAAATCCATCAGGCTGATCTGCTATCAATGCCGAGAACGCTATGGCCTGATCTGGGTTTGCCTGAAGGACCAAGCCATATGCGCAATGCCGGACTGGCCAATCCTGGAGGACAGGAATAACGGTTGGACGATTACCAGGCCGCCTCCGGGCACTTGGGAAACGTCGGCACCCCGCCATGTGGAGAATTTCAACGACGTGGCGCATTTTTCCTTTGTCCACAAGGGGACATTCGGCAACATGGACGATTTCAGCATTCCGAATTACGAGATGTGGAAGACTGGCGTCGGTCTCAGCCTCCGCATGCCGTACAAGGAAGGTGTTCGCGAGAGACTGGGCGATACGGACACCGTCGCCGAACGCGACGTGGTCTACACCAAGAATCTCACCTATCCGTTCTCGATGGAACTTGTCATGCAGTACGAAGGTGAGGACGGGGGCGAGGACTTTACCTTGATCGCCTACGACATCGCTTCGCCCGTCAGTTCGCGAAAAACGGCCGTCTTCCAGGCTTTGGCCACGAACAGGCCCGGCATCAGCCCGGATGACCTCATCACGTTCCAGAATTTCGTGAACAGCGAGGACATTCCCATCGTTGAAAGCCAGAGGCCGGAGGAACTCCCTCTGGATATCTCGGCCGAGGTTCACATTCCGGCCGACAAGTTTTCGATCCAATATCGCAAGGACCTGGTGACGCAGTTCGGACTTGGATCGCCGGAATTGACTGCCTGAGCGGAAACGGATGTCGACCGGGCGGGCGGTCTGGGAACGGTCCGGTCACAAGAAATGGCAGACTGGATGAACACGGGTGACGAGTCGGTGACTCCCGGCAGAACGGGTTCTCTCGAAGACCGCGAAGCGCGGCTGCGGAATTCGGCCCTGGCAGCGCGCGGGATTTCAAAGGCCTTTCCCGGGGTGGTTGCCAACGATCATGTCGACTTCGAGGTGCTCAAGGGCGAGGTGCACGCGCTCCTGGGGGAAAACGGGTCCGGAAAAACCACCCTGTGCAAGGTCCTGACCGGTTTTCACCAGCCGGACGAGGGACAGATCTATGCCGATGGAAGCCCTGTCGTCTTCCCGTCACCGGCTTCGGCATTCGAAGCCGGAATTTTCATGGTGCATCAACACTTCAGTCTTGTCGGACCCCTGACAGTCGCCGAGAATGTTGTTCTGGGCTGGACACAGGATCCGACCTGGCGCTTCGACCGGCGGACAGTTGAAGAACAGGTCGCCGCCGAGGCAGAGAAATTCGGGATAACGATCGATCCGCGTGCGATGGTTGCGACGCTCTCGGTTGGAGAGAAGCAACGGGTGGAGCTGCTCAAGGCGCTCTACAGGGGCGCCAGGACACTGATACTCGATGAGCCGACGTCGGTTCTGACTCCGCAGGAAGCCAGGCAGCTGTTCGTCACGCTCAGGCGCATGGCCGAAGAGGGCGAGGCTGTCGTTTTCATCTCCCACAAACTGGACGAGGTTACAGAGGTCTGTGATCACGTATCCGTGTTGCGGCAGGGCCGGTCGGCCGGCATGGCCGATCTCCGCAAGCAAAGGGTCGATGCCAAGGGCCTTGCCAACCTCATGGTCGGGCGCGACATCCACCTTCAGAGAAAGGCGGCATCCGGTCGCGGGCCGGACGCGGGGACCGTCCTTGAGATCCGCAACCTCCAGGCGCACGACAGCAATGGATCCGCGTTGCTGAAGGGCGTTTCACTGGACGTGCACGCGGGAGAAATCCTCGGGGTCGCCGGGATCGCAGGCAACGGGCAAAGGGCCCTGGCGGAAGCCATCGCCGGGCTGCAGCCCTACAGCGGCGGCGAAATTCGCATTAACGGATCACCCCTGCCCTCGGGGAATGTTCGCAAGACGATCGAAGCCGGTGTCGCTTACGTTCCGGAAGACCGGCTGGGGACCGGGCTGGCGCCGGGCATGATGGTGTCGGAGAACATTTCCCTGAAATCCTATCGCGGGCCATTGCACAGCATCGGACCGATCCTGCGCAAACGGGCAATACGCGAAGACACGCGGCGACTTCTTGCCGATTTCGACATCAAGGGGCATGAGTCTTCACTTGTCCGCCAGCTTTCGGGCGGCAACGCGCAGAAGGTACTCCTGGCCCGCGAACTGACCTCGGATCCAAGTCTGATCGTCGTGGCGACGCCGACGCGGGGCCTCGATGTTTCCGCAATGGAAACGGTCCGCGACCTGCTGGCCGAGGCAGCCGTGAGGGGCGTGGCCGTCCTCCTGATATCGGAAGACCTCGGCGAGATACTCGATCTTGCAGATCGGATCGCGGTGATTTGCGCCGGCGAAATCCAGGGAATCGTGGACGCCGAAGGTGCCGAACTGGACGAGATCGGCATGATGTTGATGGGTCAGGGCCGGAGCGGAACCAGCCATGCTGCCGTTTGAGCTACGGTTTGAACGAAGGCTCGAGGTCGCGCCCTGGCTTGGCCCGAGCCTCCCGATCATGGCGATCTTCGTGGCCCTGTTCACCGGTGCGCTGATCCTGTGGGCGACGGGCCGCGATCCCGCCACAGGTTACATCGACATCTTTCAGACCGCATTCACGAAGCCGGGTGCGCTGACGGCGACGGCCTTGTCGGCGACACCGCTCGTGTTCACCGGACTCACGGCCTCTCTCGCGTTCCGGATCGGAATCTGGAACATCGGTGGCGATGGTCAGCTCATGATCGGAGCCCTCGCGGCTGCAACTGCCGGTGTGGCGCTCGGGAACCTCGGTGGATGGATAAGCCTTCCGGCAATGATCCTGGCCGGAGCTGCGGGCGGAGCCCTGTGGGGCCTTGTTCCCGCCTATTTCCGCGCCAGGTCCGGAACCAACGAAGTCCTGACAACGCTCATGCTGAACTACCTGGCACCGCTTCTTCTGGGCTACCTGATCTTCAGTTCCAAATCGTGGTGGCGTGATCTGACCAGCCCCGGTGCCAAGGTGTTTCCGCAGGCCAAGCCACTCCCTTTCGAGGCAATATGGCCCAGTCTGGGAACCGATGTGGTCATACCGTTCGGGTTCCTGCTCGGAGTTTTCGTGGCCGTGGTGATGCAGGCCGTCCTGCATTCAACGAAATACGGTTTCGAAGTGCTGGTGACGGCAGATAGCCCATCCGCGGGCAATTACGCCGGAATCCGCACAAAACGGGTGTTCATCACCGTGTTCCTGTTGTCGGCCGCGCTTGCCGGAATCGGAGGAGCAAGCCAGGTTGGGGACTTCACCTACAGGCTCGAACCCCGAACCCTCCAGTTTGCGGCCTACGGCTATACCGGGATCGCCGTTGCGGCGCTCGCCCGCTACAATCCCATTGCCGTTGTCGTCGGCGCGCTGTTCATCGGTGGCCTGGTCAACGCGAACCTCAGTCTTCAAGGGCCGGAATTACCACTCGGATTGCTTGGCGTCATCCAGGGTCTGATCCTCCTGTTCGTGGCGGCCAGTGAAATCAGCGCGCGCTACCGGATCGTGTTGCGTTACAGGAAGAAAGCCATTCTCACCGCGCCTTTTACAAATGCCGGCAAGCGGGAGACACCACCATGAATGACCTGATGGTCGTGACGTTGCTGGCGTCCGGGATCCTGTACGGAACGCCGCTCATCATCGCCGGAATTGGCGAACTTCTTGCCGAGCGCAGCGGCGTCCTCAACCTCAGCGTCGAGGGCATCATGTTGATGGGGGCGGCAACCGCGTTCTGGACTTCGCAATCATTTACTGGCGGTCCGGACTGGCTGGCACTGACCGCCGCAATACTGGTCGGTGCCGGTGTAGGTGTTCTCGTGGCGCTGATCTTGGCGTTCTCGGTTGTCACCATGCAGGCGAACCAGGTCGTATCCGGCCTGGCACTACTGATATTCTGCGGCCCCCTGGGCCTGTCGAACTACCTGGGAGCCGTGGGAAACCTGACGTCGACAACGGGCCTGCACCGGTTGCCGAAACTCGATCTCTTTGGATTGGGAGATCTCCCGGTCGTCGGACCGTTGGTCTTCGATCAGGACTTGCTGGTCTATTTTTCATGGGCCATCGTGGCCGGCGTCTGGTTTTACCTGACCAGGACCCGGGCCGGGCTCCATCTGCGCGCCGTGGGAGAGGAGCCGAACGCTGCCGATGCCATGGGCGTCAATGTCGTGGCGACTCGCTACGTCCACACGCTGATTGGCGGCGCGCTCGCCGGGGTTGCGGGAGCGTATTACTCGCTGATCATATCCGTGAACTGGGTGAACAATATCACGGCCGGTGCGGGCTGGATCGCCATCGCGCTCGTGATCCTGGCGTTCTGGCGACCGCTCTTCGTGCTGATCGGCGCCTACCTGTTCGGGGTCGTGACCAGCCTGGGCTTTACCCTGCAGGCGCTCGGCTACACCCTGCCCGCCGAATTGTTCAGTTCGCTGCCGTATCTCCTGACGCTGCTCGCGGTCATACTCGCTTCGGGCCGCCTCAGCAGGTTTCACCTCAAGGCGCCGGCGGCATTGGGATTGCCGTTTCGGCGCTGATCCCTGCCGATTCGATCCTGCGGACCTTCCGGACGCGGCGCAGATTTTCAGAGGAATGCGATGATGACAAACGTGACACGGGAATTTGTGGAAGGACTTCCAAAGGTCGAACTCCACGTGCATGTCGAGGCGTGCATCAGTGGCGACACGATCGAGGAACTGGCTGGCGAACTGGGCGTCCCGATGATCCGGCCCAAATCGGAATTGTTTCGATACAGCAGCCTGGCCGAGTTCCTGTCAATCTACGAATGGTGGGTCGATCTCCTGAGATCGGAGGAAATCGCCGAGCAGGTCGCGTACGTGGCCGCAAGGCAAATGCATGGCGACGGGATCGTCTATGCGGAGGTCTTTACCGGTCCACGCTACTGGGCGTGGCTGCACGATCACGTGCAGATCGAGGCCCTGTGCCGGGGATTTGCACGTGCGCATCGGGACGGGTTCACCGACTGCTACCTGATCCCGTCAATCAGCCGCGAACAGTCGCCGGAATGGGCGATGGACCTGGTCGACTGGATGGTCGGCGTCGACCGGGTGGTCGGCCTGGGTCTCGACGGAAATGAAGAGGTATTGGGCCGGACGAGCAAAAAGTTTGCAAGGGCTTTCGAACGCGCCTCCGATCTCGGCATGGGGCGCAGCGCACACTGCGGCGAATCCTCGGGTCCATGGGGGGTATGGGACGGCCTGAACTTCCTTGACCTCGATCGTATCGACCACGGCGTGCGTGCAATCGAAGACCCCGAACTCGTGGAGCACCTGGCGGAAAATAGGGTACCGCTGACCATCTGCCCGACCTCGAACGTGATCACCGGACTGCACGAATCGATTGCCGACGGTCCGATCGATGCCCTTTACAGGGCAGGTGTGCCTGTGACGGTCAATTCAGATGATCCGATGGCCATGAACGTTTCGATCAACGATGAATTCGGGAACATTGCGGAGGCATTCGATTGGACGACCGGCGATATCCTCGCGGTTCAGGACCACGCGATCGAGGCGGCCTACTGCGATAACGAGAAGAAGGCGATGCTGCGCGAGTTGCAACGAGACTACGCTGCAGACGCCGGGCGTTGGCCCAAGCCTGGCGAAAGTACGTAACATAAGGGAAGCGACCCTGATGCTACGGTTTTTCGCACGCCCTGTATGCCCGCAACCAGGCGGCCGGCCCTGGCGTTGTCGCTCGTTTGCGGCAAGGCGCCCACAAGCAGAAACAACAAAGGAGACCCTCATGGCCACAACGGTCTTCGACACCCGCACAGCTGCCCGCATTGCAAGATTAGCAAGCTCTACCGTGCTCCCTGAATTCAGGGTGCAGGAATCATTGCTATCCTGACTGCCGTCCGCTTGCCGCCCATTTGACTGGAAAACACACTGACGCGCAGGACAATGTTCTGTCATACTGGTGGTATTCCGAGAAAACCCGTATCCCTCTCGACCCCGATCGCCTATTGTCTCGGAGGATCCGACATCAAGAGGAATGACATGCCCAAATCGTCGATCGAAGAACTTGTCGAAGCCGCTCTGGACCGCCTGCCTCCGGTACCCAAGGAGGAAGTGACGCATGAACTGTTCGAAATCATCGAGAACGATCCGGCCCTGTTTCATGAATACGGCACTCTCTGCGAGCACCATGGGTCATCCCGCCTGCCCGGACGCGCCATTGTCAACCGATCCATCGGGGCCTGGGTGAAGAAGAAGACGGGTCGATCGACGCTTTCCAGCGGCCATCCCAGCACCCGGAGCAGTCTCATAATGACCTTCTCCAAACTGGTTTGAGCCTCACGCCTGGCAAACACCGGCGGCAGCACATTTCCGCAGCTCCTTGTGGATCGTGAAATGTCGAATGTGGTGCCGCGAGATGAAATTTCTTCAGATTGCCGGGAACATTTGCCTGGATCACCAGCACAGGGTCGACAGACGCGTTCAGCCGGACATCCATCATGGCCTTCATCCGGGCGCAATACTTGATGCAATGGAAGGCACGCCGCCCGAGGTCAGCCACATCGGAATCCCAGAACTCCACCTCGATCACCATCGTTGAGCCCGCACCGAAAACCGGATCACCGAAACTGCGCAAAGATGTGGAGCGGCATAAGATGTCGGCGGTTTTCCAAAGGCTCGGAATCTTGGCGGAAAACTGCGCTTTTTTCGGGACGAATTTGTTCTCTGATGCGGCCAGATCATAATTTTCTTCGTCTTGAGGGTCGTGACCGCATACCTTCGGGCACCGGACAGGCGTAGGGACGGTTACATCGTGCACATCCTTGTGCCGATTCATGCAGCTGGGGACGTTGACAACCGGATCATTGCCAGAGCCGTGACGACAAGACGAGCGACCTGGACGTAGACGACAGAAACAGTAGGAGTCGAACATAAGGGAAAGAGCGCAATCTCGCAAAAGCGCGGCGAATCGCCAGAATTACGCGCTATTTCACAGCCATCGACAGCATAGGACGCCTTTGGGATTCCGCCGGGCACGCGAAACAGCGCTCGGCATGGCAAAAAAATCAGCTCACACGGGGGCTTCCCGGGCGCACACCCGTGCTGCTGAAGGACAAGAACACGGGTCGTTCGTGTTCACGGGATACCGCATTCAGAGGAAAACGAACTTCCTCGTGGGGCTATTGGTCTTTGTTGGGTTAAGGCCATGATATCGGAGTACAAAAATTTCGGGGCATGCGGCGCCATTTTTTCATGACTGGTCGACAGCGTATCCAGACGGTCACGCTAATTCGAATGTTTCCATTAGCGTGATTATGGGAACCAAACGGTTATGTGAATCTTGAATCCCAGGTGTCTGTCA
>JAPOVX010000198.1 GCA_026707935.1 Paracoccaceae bacterium | reverse complement strand
CAATTTTGAACGCGAATCACCCCAAAAGTGGGTCAATTTTGAACGCGATTCCACAACGTACAGGGAGTTGCCCAATCAAGAATGGGTGAACCACTCGGCAGGCGAGTACGTCCGAGGGGACGTTCACACAAACTCCATCGAGTCGTTCTGGAGCATGTTCAAGCGCGGGTTCCACGGCACCTATCACCACATGGGGAGACAGCACCTTCACAGGTACGTCCAAGAGTTTGAGGGACGCCAGAATGTCCGCGAAATGGATACGATTGACCAGATGGAGACGATGGTCAGGAGAATGGAACGCAAGCGCTTGAAGTACTCAGTCCTGACAGGAAGGGAGACCTGATGTTTTGCTCGCCCTTTATGTCTTTTGGTAGTCGCCTCCATAATATGGATTAACTTCTGGAGGAAAGACTTTCTTAGTATGCCGAAAGATATACATCGTGGCTCTAAACCACCATCCTATGACTGCCAATTTACTATCTCGTTTCCAAGCTCTACGGACTTCATTGTCACAGTCAGCCTCTAATGCCCAAAAGATAGCGGGTTCTCCCTGTTCAATTCGGAGACGACATGCGATCCAGCGGTTGAAATTTTCTTGAGACTCCTGTGAAGTTCGAATTTCAATCGCTAGATCACTGAACTTGTCATGTAATCTTCTGTGACTAGAAGCATTCAATCCTGGGGAATACACTAGATTGTAAGCGGCAAAGACAGCGGCAGCGGCACCGAACCACATGGAATTTTCACTCAAGAATTCAGCAAATGCTGCCGACCCCGCAGCTATCGTCAAAAACATTGAAATCTTGTGAATGACTTCATAACGACCAGCCATACGGGAGTGGTAGCGCATCGACTTTTCAACCCCGAAATCCAAGTCGCTGACTTGTTCCTTCAAGTTTTCAGTCACAGTCCACTCTATTCCTCTGGTGGTGGTGGAGGCCTCCTATCCGGTACTGATCTTTCTTCGTACTCTCGCGATGGAGGCGTTGGCCGCGCGGGTGGCTCGGGTTGCGGGCGTGTAGGTGGTTCGGGCCGCGGCTGTTCAGGTGGTTTTTGTGTCATTGTTTTGCTCGAACTCGGTCCTCGACTTCCTTGTTGGTCATAGGACCCGAACGGAAGAGAGCCTGAGCAATCTCTTCAGGGGGTGCGTCGATTGATCCCATAAGGTCTGACACGTCCCACTTGGAACGTTTCTTGGCAGAATCGTCTTGAGGATAGCCTTCGCGTGCCACAGCTCTTCTCCTGTCCTTGTTGATTGAATAATATCATACCAAAAAAATTGTCAATGTACATTCATTGTTAAAAACGTTTCCTAAGAATGCTGTTGTGAAACGCCAGAATCTATTATAGTCGTACTCTCGCAACGATCAACAGGTCCCGCTATGTCGGGTCGCCTGCTGAATAGAACAGCCCGATCCGGCAGAGGGTAGCTCCCTCAAGTCTGGGGTGAATAGGCGGGACTCATCACAACCTGTTGACGTTGCAACGGCCCGGCGCCAGTCGTGGCCGAAGCGAGAGGTCTAGTCTCGCTCCGACCCTGCCGCTGGGCTCGGTGTTGGCTTTGGAGAGCGCACCGAACCGCACGGGGCGCGGGGGAACTTACAGAGTCTCTCCCATTCGGCAAGTGCGCTCTCCCTCCAGTCAAGAGGGATTTTTTCATGTTGAGAATAACAGGTGTCGCGGTCGTGGCCGCAGTTGTGGCCGCGTATAGTGCGCATGGACAGGAAGTCGATAGTCCTGTCAGCGTTGTCGATCAACTTGATGAGAATGAGGCAACAACACTCGCCTTCTGTGAGTTAGTAGTTGGGGTGTCACTTCTGGTCAATGGGCTGTTTCACACTGACACCCAGATACTCATAGCCCTACTCGGCGACGCCCAGACTGACGAACAGAGAGCAGACTTCGCCGGAGCATTGACTAGCAGGCAGGAGGGGATCAAGACGTGGGAGCGGTGGATCGTTCCGTTCCATGACCAGTGCGCCTTCTATCATCGAGAACTGGATAGTGAGCAATACGAACCTAAAGGTCTGTTCCGATGAACTGGAATGACTGGAAGCGTCTTGAAGAACCAGAATCAGACGATGATGACAACGACGAAAGAATAACTCTCGAAGATGCGAAGGGCTTCGCCATCGTGATCGGAGTTCTCATTCTCTTCGCACTGGCTGTTGCAGTGACGGGTATCGACTTGACTTGAAGGGAAACGACTGTGTCAGAGACTAATCAAGATGGAAAACCAGTTACGTATTACGGCGGCATAGTAGATGACTTTTATCTTCTTGAAGTCGAACTCAATCCCAAAGTGTTTCGACTTCAATTGGACCACCATATATCCGGCGCACGCGGCGAAATCGCACAAAATTACCAGACTCTTTTTGAAATTTCAAACCAAAAGGCTCTTGAAATGGCGCTAGACATCGTTCGTCGTCTGGAGCCTTCGATCTTAGAAACTCATAGCGACGTCCTCGAACGATTGCAAAGGATCGAAGACATGGTTGGGAAGATTTACACAAGCACATTATAGCTTGACTGTACACCGAATTTACCCCTTGTGACACAGGGGCAAGTCCTCTATGTGCGTCTCTCGTTGTGAAAACGAGAGACGCAAAGGAAATTATAATGAGTGAACAAGATTTCAAACTCGGTGACGACGTTCAACACAAGTCGGGTGGCCCAAAAATGACCGTAAAGGAAATATCAGAAGAATACGGCATCTTGTGTACTTGGTTTGATAGTAAGAAAGAAGATTTTTCAGGCGCCAGGTTTCAACCACATGAGTTGAAGATGTACGAAGCGCCTTCAATTGTAGTTTAATTCTCCTTGGCCGCGGGGACGTCCGCACGGGCCGCGGGGAATTCCAGTGAAAGACGCACCGACCGTTATTTTGGACAGAATCACGGTGTAAATCATTGATTCTATTGACTTTTATTCTAGGGTAAACTGATACATAATCGCGGGCTGTTGACGGGATCTGAAATCGACTGGAAGACGCTGCGCATCCTGCGCAGCATGCCGGGCATCTGCAATTATCTGCGAAATCGACATTTATCCCACGGTGTGCCCCCGACTCTGGAACTTCTCGTGGAGCGGGAAAGCGCAGTGCAGGAAAGTCTGCAAATATTGCCTTCATGGCACTTCGCAAAGGTCTGTGCAGACAGGGGGAAACTCCAGGCAGGAATTGCCGGACCCTGCGGCTCCTAGTCACGGCGCCCAGATTTCTCGGCAGACAGGGCGCGCCTCACGCCCAGCCGAACTTTCCGAGCACCTCGCGGCTTTGCAGATGTCCGCCTTCAGGGTCGTCCACCGTGACCATTTCGAGTATCGAAAACCCTTCAAAGCCGATCTCGCGAAGTACATTTGCGACAGACGCATAGTCGATGTTGCCGCGCCCGATCGCTTCTTTGCGGTGGCCCTTGCCGTCATTGTCGGCGAGATGCACCAGCTTCAGGCGGTCCTTCACCCTCCGCACGGCAGCCACCGGATCCTCGCCAGCGGTTCGGGCATTGGCGATATCCAGGTTGACTCCGATACTCGCTTCGCCGGCATGATCCAGCGCCCGCATGATGTCGTCCGCACGTGGCAGAAAAGCCGAGGGGATATTCTCGATCAGCAACTGGGTGCCGGCATCGGCGGCCCGTGGCGCCAGGGTGCGCATCGACTGGACCAGCCAGTCCATCATCCAGTCCCGGGGTTGGGGAAAGAATGGATGTACCTTGCCGGGCAGCAGCAGCACGTAAGGGACTCTCCATTCGCCCGCCAGATCGATGACTTGTTCATAGATGGCAACAGTCGCCGTGCGGATCTCCGGCAGGATGCTGTTCAAATTGTTGTCGTCCATCGGAAAGCAGAACGAGCGGATCGTCAGGCCCAGCGCCGCCAGTTGGCGCGGTATTTCCGCCCGTTTCGCCGAGTCGAGCTCCGGCGGCCAGATATGCGGAGGCGTGATGACGAGCTCGAAATCTCTGAACCCCAGCGTCGCCAAATGCAACATCGAATCGAGCGCGGAGTGCGTGTAGACATAGGAAAATGTGCTGGCGCCAAGGCGCAGATTGGCCATAGTGAGTTCCTCTTGACGGGGTCCATTTCTCGGATGGCGCGCAGTCGATTTTGCAGACCGTTTTTCATTGCGCGCCCTGGTGGTAGTCAGTAACCACACTAGCATAGTCGAACACAATGCGCAGAGGCGCTGCGCTGAAATGAACCTGCTGGCCGGAAAAATCGTCGTCGTCACTGGCGGCGCCGCCGGAATCGGCGCCGCAATCTGCCGCCTGTTCGCTGGCGAAGGTGCCAAAGTCGTTGTCGCCGATATCGATGCGACGCTGGCCAAATCGCTGGCCGAGGAGATCTCGGGCCTCGGAATCGCCGTCGATGTTCGCGACGAGGAGGCCGTCAGGGCCGTTTTCAGCGAATGCGAAAGTGCCTATGGCCGTCTGGACATACTCGTCAACAATGCCGGCATCGTGCCGCCGCAGGTCAATATCTGGGAGATTGATCTCGCCGACTGGCAGGTCGTCCTCGATATCAATTTGCGCGGTGCATTCCTGTGCACCAAGCACGCGATGCCGTTGCTCAAGGTACATGGCGGTAGCATACTCAATATGTCTTCGCGCATGGGCCTTCACGGCGCGCCGATGCAGAGCCACTACTCGGCCAGCAAGTTTGCCATGCGGGGCCTGACCGAATCCGTTGCCAGGGAGGCCGGCCCCTTCGGTATCCGCGTCAATTCCATTTGCCCTGGGACGGTTGAGACAGAACGTTTCCGCGAGCGAATTGCCGGTCGGGCCAAGGCGGCAGGGATCACCGAGGCGAAACTGATCGCCGAGAGCTTCACCGATCCGGCGGCGCTACGCAGGGTGGTTCAGCCCGAAGAAATCGCCGCCACGGCGCTGTTCTTGGTTTCCGACGCTGCGGCCGCGATCACCGGGGAACACATCAGGATCGACGCCGGACGCTGACGAAATTCTAGTGGACTTGAAAGCTGGATCCTGAATTTAGGGGCCACTCAGATAAAATGTGGTTTTGTCAGCAGCGATGCGTTTGAGCGGGGCTGTATGGTTTTTGCATATCCTCGCTTGAGAAGGCCGGTTTTTCCGCATTCACTGGCGGCTGTTTTTTTGAGTGCGTCAGGGACAATCCGGGTCGGGATTTCATTCCCAACCAGTACCCACCCCGGTGCGGCGGCGGATGTTCGAACTGATCCGCTCTGCCCCATGCCTGATGCTGTTCGATGGCTGGGATCAGTTCATGGCGAGCCTGACCATACAAGCGCCAGAGCGGCTACCCTAACCTTCCTGTCGGCCACCGCCGCAACCGCCGCTGAATTCCATGCAAGACACGGGCAGAGACCTCCAAAACAGGAATGACCAAATTGAGAATTGCTGTCCATGTGGAACGGACCTGGGAGTTCGAGCACCGACGAAGTCAAAAAGAGGCAGCTCCACGACGAATTGATGTCAAGGGGCGCCCAACCCGCAAATACCTGGGAGATCAACCGATGCCATGAGCTGCCCGTGTCCCGGTTCCGTCATGTTGATCGGAGGGGAAACGGTGCGGTAGCTTCCCGCCCCCGACAGGTCAATCCATACCAAACGTGCTGATCGGGTCCATAGATTTGATGAAACGTTCGAGTTGTTCTATAGAATTGGGCAAAACCGCGAAGGGCCTCCAACAGGACCGACCGCCTTGCGCGGCGAGAACGGATAATCTGCCGGGAGGCTTGGTCTGGCGATAGAGATGAAAGAGATAATATCGGAAAAGGAAATCGAGGCCTACCGGAACCAAGGCGCTATCTGCATTCGCGGCCTGCTGGATGCGGATTGGATCGACAGGATGGGTCGCGCGGTGGATCGCATCACCGCAAACCCCGGACCGATGCGCGAGAGCTACTCGCCGGACCAGCCTTTCAGCTTCTTCAGCGAGAAGTTCCTCTGGACCATTGATCCGGAATTCCGGAACTATGTCTTCAACACCCCTGTTGCCGCCGCCGCCGGGCACCTGATGCAGTCATCCAAGGTTAACCTCTTCTACGACCATCTGTTGGTCAAGGAACCCGGCACCAAGGCCGAAACCGGCTGGCATCAGGACTGCAATTTCTGGCCGTTCAAGGGCAAACAAATTTGCAGCGTCTGGGTGCCTCTGGACGTCGTCGACGAAACGAACGGGGCACTTGAATTCGTCAGCGGATCCCATGAATGGTACGATCACCCAATGTCGCGCGCGACTCTGTTCGGCAATCGCGACGGTCAGCCCAAGGAAGTCGACGACGACAGCGCCGAAGCGATCGACACTGCCCCGCCGCAGCCTGATATCGAGGCCAACCGGGACAAGTATGACATCTTGCGCTGGCGACTGGAACCGGGCGACGCGCTGATCTTCGCAGCGATGACCCTGCACTACGCCCCGCCCAACCTCACCGACGGCCGACGCCGCGCGCTCTCGACTCGCTGGCTCGGCGATGATGTCCGCTTTCATCTCAAGAGAAAGATGCTGCAGATGATCAGGGACCCCGGCCTAACCGATGGCCAGATGCCCGATTGCGAGCTCTTCCCCACCATCTGGCGTAGGGCGGGAACGAAAGCAACAGAACCGGACAAGTTCCCGGATCGCCGGCCAACCCGGCAGGCATCCGACAAAATGACAAGCGGAGAAATTCAAGTTGAACGATAAGACCTACAGCCAGTCCAGGCTGCGCGGGCAGATCCACTGCCCGGCGGCGGTCACGCCCTTCGGGCCGGACGGCGAATTGCTACTCGACGATTTTGCGGTGGTCCTGCGCTATCATCTGGAGGTCGTGCGTGCCGGCAGCCTGCTGATCGCCGGCTGCAATGGCGAGGGCTACGCGATCAGCGACGGCGAACTCGGCCAGATTACGATGGTCGCCAACGCGACCCTCGGCGACCGCATGCCCTACTATGTCAGCGTAACGCGGACACCGCTCGCCGAATGCCTCGCGCGCGCTGAGATCGTGGCAGAAAATGGCGGTTACGGCATCGCCCTCGGGCAGGCACAGATTTATGATATGACCGAGAGCGAGGTCGTCCGACGGTTCGAGACGGTCGGAAAGGCCGTGCCACTGCCGATGATGATCTACAACATGTCGCACCTCTCGCACTTCAGCATCGGCCCGGGGACCATGCGCCGCATCTGCGATGTCGCGCCTGCCGAGATCATCAAGGATGTGCCGACAGACTTTGATCACATCAAGCGGATGATCGTTGAAGTGGGCAACCGGGTCCCGGTGCTCTACGGGCACAAGGACACGCTCATTCCGGCACTGCTGCTCGGCTCGGGCGGCTTCGTTGGCACAGGCCCGGAGTTGTTCGGCGAGCACGCTCGGGAGATGTTTTTTGGCGTGCACCACATGACACCCGAAGAGCGTATGGGAGTCCACTGTCGCTATGGCGCGGTAAGCGATGCGCTGATGTGGTCGGTCGGCAAGCCGCCGGCGGCGATCAAGGCGGCGATGAATATGATCGGAATCCCCGGCGGACTGCCCCGCGAGCACGTGCTGCCGCTAAACCGGGCCGAGGAGAACCATTTGCGCAACATCCTGACCGACGCTGGCATTCTCGAGGGTGAAATCGCCAAACGGGCTTGAGCGAACGGATTCTCAACCAGAATGGAATGTACGCGCGTGCGCATGGTGACGGCTTTTATGTCGACATGCCCTACAGCGGACTTCACGATCTTTAGGCGACCGCAACACTGAGCGCGTACCCGGCCGCTAGAAAGGCTGGCGTCGCATTGTTGTTATCGGACTTTCCCTACTTCACGATTACTGCGAATTGTTGATTGCAAATGAACTGCCGGCGATCGTTAGTCTGATTGCAATACTTCACATTTTATGCTAAACAGACGATATGGGCGAAAAAACCATTCGCCTCCCCCGAGGACGAGCGCAACTTGTCCGGGTGCTGTCCACCGCCGGCGACGTCATTCGCGTCGATGACGTGGTGAATGCCCTCCACCTTGACCGTATCGGCGCCGCCCAGCGTCTGTCCCGCTGGGCTGAACAGGGATGGCTGAGACGAGTGGGCCGTGGTGCCTAAGTCGCCGCTTCCATCGACACCATGGGATCAAATCGCGTCCTCGTTGACCCATGGGTGCTCGTTCCCGCACTATTCGCGCCTGCCTACATCGGAGGCCGCACGGCAGCCGAGCACTGGGCCCTGACCGACCAGATCTTCAAGGATGTTTTCGTGATGACCGCCCGGCCGGTGCGTCAGAAGCGCCAGGAGCGGCACGGCACGCTCTTTTCGCTGAAACACATCCACGAACGGAAGGTCTTCGGCACGAAGAATGTCTGGCGGCATCAGACGCAAGTGCCCATCTCCGACGTGCATCGAACGATCATCGACATGTTCGACGACCCGGCTATCGGGGGCGGCATCCAGCACGTATCCGACTGCCTCGCAGTCTATCTGCGACGCGACGATCGCGACGACGAGAAGCTCGTCGATTACGCGGTGAGCCTCCGCAACGGCGCTGTCTTCAAGCGCCTCGGATATCTGGCCGAGCGCTTTCCTGGAGGCGCTGAACTGGGCCGTCTTTGCGAGCGGCATCTGAGCGGCGGTCATGCGAAGCTCGATCCGGTTCAGGATGGGCCGCTCGTCGTGACCAAATGGCGGCTCCGCGTGCCGGGGCGCTGGGCTCGCGAGGAAACGCCATGATCGGTAAGCGCGAAATCCTCGCGATAGCTCAGCAGACATCGCTCACGCCACACGTCGTAAAGAAAGACTAAGTTCTCGGCTGGATGCTCGCCGGCATCTTCGGGCACGAGGATCTCGCAGAGAATTGGATATTCAAAGGCGGCACGTGCCTGAAGAAGTGCTTCTTCGAGACCTATCGATTCTCGGAGGATCTCGACTTCACGTTCCGCGAACCGCAGCATCTCGACGCCAATTTCCTGGAGGGCGCATTTTCCAAAATTCGTGAATGGATCTACGACCAAACCGGCATAGAGATCCCGGCCGACAAACAGGAGTTCGATATCTACGTGAACCCCCGGGGCCAATTCTCGTGCCAAGGCAAGGTCAGTTGCAAGGGCCCCGTCTCATCGACCCACGCCCGCGCATCAAGCTTGACTTGACCGCCGACGAGCGGATCGTTCTCCCGCCGGTCCACGTGCAGATTTTCCATCCATGCAGCGATGCCCCGGAAGACGGCATCAAAGTCCTGGCCTACGACTACACCGAGGCATTCGCGGAGAAGTTCAGAGCGCTCGCGGAACGGACGCGCCCGCGCGATCCCTATGATGTCGTACATCTCTACCGGAATACCGACGCACATCCGGAGCCGCAGCGCTTCATCGAAGTCCTGCGTGCCAAATGTGAATTCAAGGGCATCAGCATTCCGCACATGACCGACCTTGAGCCGCACCGTGCGGAACTTGAGACTGGGTGGATTCACATGCTGGAGCACCAGCTCCCCACGCTGCTCCCGGTCACGACGTTTTGGGACGCGCTCCCGGAAATCTTCGATTGGCTCCAAGGCGCCGTCGCTCCGCCGCTTGCGGCGATGCCTGTCGGCGCCGGCGACACGCTCATTCGCGAGCGTGTACTTGATTTTCCCGCAGGCAGCCGAAGTCCGAATCTCGTCGAAATGATCCGCTTCGCTGCCGCAAACCGTCTTCTTGTAGAGATCGACTACCGCGACAAGCAGGGCAATCGTTCGACACGCGCAATCGAAGCCTAATCGCTCCGCCGTTCGCAGGCCGGAGACGTGTTGCTCATGGCCGTACGCGCGGACAGCGGCCAGCCGCGCAGCTATTTGGTCGACAGAATTCTCGGAGCCGAACCCACTCAAACGCCATTCACGCCGCGATACCCAATCGAACTAACGCCATCGGGGCCTCAGAGTGCAGATTCCGACGGCACTTGAACGCCGTCGCCACGGCTCGCGAGAGCCGGTTTCGTGATCGAATGGGGATCGGACCCGATCCTCTCAAGACGCTCTCGGTCTTGCTCGCCGAGGACGATCCGGGTTCTGTTGCTCTTTGCCATTGCAGCTCTGCTCCCGTATGAAAACTGTGCGCCTTTCGACGAGAGCGGTTGAACCACACACTGCAGGAAAATGGAATCCCAAAAATCGAACACACCACTAGGGGCGTCACCGACAGAGACCGATGTCCTCGTCATCGGCGGTGGCGTCTCCGGCTGTTCGATGGCCTACTACCTCGCCCGCGAGGGCATCGATGTCCTGGTAATCGACCGCGACGAAATCAACTCTGCCGCCTCCGGTCGCAATGCCGGCAGCCTGCACCTGCAATTGATGCCGTTCTCGTTTCTCCGCGCCGGCCTGGCCGAACGGCGCGGCCGGCAAAGGGTGCTGCCGCTGTTCCTCAGGGCGGCCGAGACCTGGCACGAACTCGGCCGTGAGCTGGACTGCGACATCGAGTTGAGCCGTTGCGGCGGCCTGATGGTTGCCGAAACCGACGAGCAGATGCGCTTTCTGGACGCCAAGATATCGCGGGAACGCGCTGAGGGGCTCGATGTCGAGATGCTCACCGGGTCCGAAATCCGCGAACTGGCACCCTACCTTTCGGATCGAGTCATTGGCGGCGAGTTCTGTCCCGACGAAGGCAAGCTTAACCCCATTCGGGCGATTCCGGCACTGGCCCGCGGTGCCGAGCGCGCCTGCGCGCGCATCCTGCGCCACCGCCGGCTCATCTCCCTCAACTCAGAGAGCGGTGGATTTCTCGCCGAGACGACGTCCGGGCTCATCCGGTGCCGGCGCGTCGTCAATGCCGCCGGCGCATTCTCCGCTGCGGTCGCAGATCTGGTCGGTGTAAGGCTGCCCGTGAGTCAGAAATGCGTGCAGACCCACATCACCGAATCCGCGCCGGCCGGAACGGTTGCCCACCTCGTCTGTCATGCCCAGAAAATCCTGTCCCTGAAACAGGTTGCCAATGGCAATGTGATCATCGGCGGCGGCTGGCAGGGACGCATCCACCAGGCCCATCAGCAACCAACCGTCGTGCGCAACAGCATCACCGGGAATCTCTTCACTGCCATTCAGGTGGTGCCCGGCCTCGGTCGGCTCCGCATGCTTCGCAGCTGGGCCGGCATCAACATCATCAGCGACGGCATGCCGATCCTGGGAGAGGTTCCGAGCGTTCCCGGGTTTTTCAATTCGATCCCAACCGATTCGGGTTTAACCCTCGGCCCGGTCTGCGCCCGACTCGTTGCCGAACAGATCGCCGGCAAGGTGCCCTCATTCGACCTCAGTCCCTACAGCATTGACCGGTTCTCGGAAGCCGCCTGAAGACCAGCTCCAATGGCTGCATATCTCAAACTGAGAGGGATTCGGTACGCCTCCCCAATCTGCGACAAAACGGGAACTGGCAGCGTTTGATCGTTTCGAAAGACGATCGGCGGCGTATATGGGCGTTCGTTCTCGCAGCCTGGCGGCACCAAAAGCCGCTCCCTCGCCCGGTCACGCCCGAAAGGCGTTTCCGTGGGTGACCGGCAAGATTCGCGAATTTGAGACGTCGGGACGGCGACAGGACGGCATGGCGCGGGCCGGGGCCGTCCGAGCCTGACTGACTCTAGCTGCGATCCCGGCAGCGCCTGTTGTAGTAATTGCCGACGTCCAGACTGAAGAAGCCGACGCCCGTGAGCTTCCCGCTCGCCCTGAGGTCTGCGATGACCTGGTTGATCTCCGATAGTCTCGCGGTCCTCTCCAATTCGCAAATGCGGTCCAGATCACCCATTTGCTTGTTGGTTTCGAGGACGATCGCCTTGACGTCGTCGGAAAGAAGTTCAAACGCCTCATTGCCCTCTTCCGCCATAGAGACTGCTGTTGTGCCTACGACAATAGTCACTGCAAAGGCTGCGCCGAGGACGGGTGCTCGTTTCCAGTTCAACATGGGCACCTCACGCCAGACCAGGTGAATGAAAATGTGGCTCTAAACGATAGGTGGGCCACCGGAGCGATCAGGAGTCGCCAGATGGCCCACACTTTTTCTGTAACCGATCAGAAATAAGGCTGCGGCACAACCTTGACGATCTTCGGGATGCCGTAGTGCTTCTCCCAGAGCTGGTCATGCAGCCCTACATTCTGGATCTCCCAGAGCGCCTGGT
>JAPOVX010000385.1 GCA_026707935.1 Paracoccaceae bacterium | reverse complement strand
TCTCCTTACGTAATGGCTAGCCGGTCGGACATGGAATTGCTGTTCAATGCGCCGTGTTCTTAGTTGCGAGCATGTTTATTTTGGCAAGAATCACTGCCTGCACCTTTGGCGGTCGTCTCGAAGACCAGGCGGGTCCGGCCGCAGAAGAGGGACTTCCGGTTAGTTCGCTCGTACACGAATAAATCCAAGACGAAACCTGCATACCAATACAAGGTAATGCAGGTTCATAGCCGTTCAGCATAGGAAAAAGCGTAGGATGCTCGAATTCGGTTCACAAGGGGCACAGAATCGTTCGATGAGCAACCCGGTTTTATCCTCCGAGAAACCTTTCCCGATGCCACTCGACGTAGGCGGTCTGAGGCCATAGCTGTTCATTGTCGGGCAGGTGAATGCACTTGAGCTGCCTGGAGAATAAGTCCTGAAACTCGTTTGGTACTCTGTTGTGCGCGACGAGCAGACTATAGTCGTTCCTCAGACTAATGAGATGGCGATCGAAGAGCCAATGACAAGTGGCTGACAGAGCAATGCCGTTTCGAACGATGTCTGGCCCGCCACTTGCGACGGCACGAATGTGGGCTGCTTGAACTTCGGCTTTACCGCCGCCGTTCACCATCCTCAGTCCGGTAACAGCGCAGGTTTCCCTGTAAGCGGTTACAACTGACCTCCGGAATGCCCAATCTCTCAGCGGACGGTTTGCCAATATCTGTGCAATCCGGCGTTTTTGCTCCTCCGGAGTTGCTGTCACGAATGCCTGAAAGACCCGATCGGCTTCCGAATTCCCGTAATCTAATCGGTGGGGATTATCTTCATGCAGCGTCTCTGCGAAACCCGCCAGCACAATCGCTCCAAACTCCTCCTCAGAGACCGTTCTGACGGACTTTCCCTGGAGAGCAACACCTATGTGAGACGGTGAAATGACTGAATTGAGTCGAGCTTCATAGTATCGAATTCCGTCGCGGAGTGGGACGACTTGGTCAAACTCTATGTAGTCAGAGAGATAAGCGTAGGAAGAATCCGGGTCTGAAGGATCAGGCTCAATTGAAACAACACGAGCGACGGCAACATACGCTTGGCGCCCACCACCTCGGCGGGGCTCTCGATAGATAATCCAATCATTCTCGGTATGTTTTGCTTCCGCCAAATACCGATTCGGGAATTGGTAGCGACGGCTGATGTCGTCATCGTACTCGGTTACTGGGCGGGTGTCGAAGACGCCTTTCATGGAATTGCCTTAGCTGTCGCAACGGTATTCGGACCGTATCGCGGCAAGCGCAATGAAGTTGGGGCGACCATCGGATCGGATTTTTTAATTGAGGAACAAACCGCGAGTACTCAGCGCAATTCAGGGCGGCGCTCCGTCTGGCGGTCTCCAGATACCGGCCACCTCATTGAACGCATCGTCTTCACCTTTGATAAATGCCTCACAGAGGTCAAGTACATCTTCGATTGATCTCCGGCTGGCCCCCAGCAAGGCGCACTCCCACACCACCTGAACACGCCAGCCGGCATTGTTCAACTTTTCTCGAACGGATTTATCCCGTTTTTGATTGCTCTCGATCTTTGCTCGCCAGAATTCTTGTCGAGTCTTCGGCCAATTGAACTTCGGGCAATTGTGCCGATGCCAAAAGCAGCCGTGTACGAAAATCACGCCCTTGGATGCAGGAAAGACCAGGTCGGGCCTACCAGGCAAGTCCTTCCGGTGTAGTCGGTACCGTATGCCGCGCCGGTGTAAACCCCCCCGCAGGATAAGTTCAGGTTGCGTGTCTCTTCCTCGAACCCGGCTCATGTTGAGCCGGCGCTGCCTCTTCGTAAGCACGTCTGCCATTTTGTGATTCAGCTCTTTGAAACGGTTTCGATTGTCCTGCACATGGCACGCGGTCGGCGGGGCTCGCATGTCGGCTTGGTCGGCCAAGTCACAGTCCCGAATATCGAGGCCGAGTGACGATCACAAAATGCGGCGTCGATAACAATATCGCCAGCACATCGATGGCCACCGGCCCGCGCGTCAACCGCATCCGCCCCGAAGGCGCCCGAGACTGGAATGAACTGCTGAAACCGCGCGCGCTTCAATGATAGGTACGCTCCAGCCGCATCCCGACACCAGGAAACCATCATGCGTTACCGGGTCCCATCCATGCAAATCGCCGGAACCAAGTCGCGGTACCGCCTGGATCTTCGCAGGCGAAGGAGTCCCCCAACCGGGTCCCACCAGAATACGTGAAAACGTATCATCAGTTGTCGTGCGCGCGCTCCGGAGCTGGCAAAACACTGGACCGTTCAGACCGGAGTTGCGCCCTTTGGACACGCGTCTTCGTACTCTACCCTGCACCGCCTTGGCGCAACCACGCTGGCGCCCAGCCTATATCCTGTATTTTCAGCACAATGCACTGTCCAGCGAATACTCGTTGACATGAAATGACCCGCTCATTCTTCCGCATCCGAATTGTCATCCCGGATTTTTCGTGTGCAACTTCACCGGCCGGATCCTGAGCGCCTAATTGCTGTCGGTCATCCCTCGCCGCACGTACACGGGCACGAGGTCAACGTGGTGCGCGCGGATCAGTGCTGCACACAAGTCCAGGGCGGTGGAGGCATTGGCGGACCCTGTCGGACATCGGACCTCTGGCATCAACGGCAATGCCTCAAATGACTTTCTTATCGGCCGGGCCGCTGTAACGCTGCCGAAACCGCGTTATTGAAGCCATTGAAACAGTCGGCGATCGACCGATCAAGGCTCAATTCAGAATCAGTGGAAAATTCCGGAAGCAATCACCGGATTGATTCACACGAGACACTCGCGAAATTATCAAATAATCTGGATCGTGACGGTTCATGTCCCAACCATCTCAGCAAGAGGAATGCGATGCCGAGCCTAACTCAGAAACATGAGGTGTTGTTTCCCGTAAAGATGGTGCCGGTATACACGAAGTTAAGCACCGCCGGGTCCCGGACGGGTTCATTAATCCGTATTCCCGGCAAGCGTACCATCGTCAATTTGCGAACGGGAACGCCGGTCAGCATTGTCGGCTCAGGCTACCGGCTCGTAACCAACGAAGAGGCCCTCGACGCTGCCTACGAATGCTGTTCGGCTGTGTTTCCTGAAACACATCAGAGCGAGTGGGATTTGGGGCCGGTGTTTGCACCTTCCACAGGCAGTTATTGCCATATCGACCTGATCCACAGTACCGCCGCATTACAGTTCGATTTTCTCATGGAAGGATCTCGTCCGGAAGTACCGAACACCTTCGGACCGTTCATTCGCGTTACCAACAGCTACAACTCGATGCGGGCGTTGTCATTCAGCGTGGGATTCATGCAAAAGACATGCAGCAATGGCCTTGTGGGACCGAGCAAGATCATCCGGTTCAAGTTCGATCACACCCGGAAAAGCCTGCAGGCAGGCCTAAAATTCACAATCAAGCACCGCCAACTCAAGAAAATGAAGAAAAGATTTCTCGATTCCTTCCAGGTCTTGCATGAATACCCGGTAGATCCGCACCTTTTTTCGCCGCTGGTGATAGCTGTTCTCAAGATCAAGAAACCAAACCTGCCGGATTCACGCAATGCTACCAAGAGGCAGAAAAAGGAGTCGGAAGTCTGGGCTGTACTTGAATCTCACATCAAGCGGCTGAGCGAACGTTACGCGCATGAACAGGGGGCTAATGCTTATGCTGTTCTGAACACAATGACCGATCTATCGTCAAATCCACCTGTCAACAAATTTCTTCGCAGGGACAGGCATAGCATGCAGAAACTGGCCGGTGAATGGATGGCTGATTTCAGGAAATCGAGCCGAAAACCCAATTTCGAAATCAATGAATACTTGCCGAAATCTGATTCTTCTTGAGGAACTCTTGAGCCTTGCGGACCTGTCGTCGGTGGCGTTGATGAAACGCCTCGCCAAGGCCGGTCCGTGGCTTCATTCGGTGTGCCGGGCGCTGTTCGAGGAGCGGGGTGGTGCGCTTTCCGGTTCCCCGGAAGGCGGGTTCGAGGTCCGCCTGGTGGATGCAATGACGGTAAAGGCACCGGGAAAGACGGGGTCGCTGTGCTGGCTGCACTACAGCGTGCGCCTGCCCCCTTGTCTGCGACCATTTCCGGTTGACGAAGACCGAGGGGCCGGGGACCGGCGAGTCGTTCCGGCAATTCCCGGTCGCGCGTGGTGACTACCTGATCGGAGACCGCGGCTATTCGACCGCCACCGGCATCGAACATGTCGTGCGCCCCGGCGGCCATGCCATGGTGCGTGTGAACACCGGGTCCATTCGCCTTGTCGGTTCGGACGGTGGGTGCTTCGACCTGCTTGGGGCTGTCGCCGGCCTGGACTGCCCCGGACCTGCTGGCGGGAGGGACGTGGCGGTCGACGGCAACGGGGCCGCGGCTTCGGTCGCGGGACGGATCTGCGCGGTGAGGAAATCCGACACGGCGATCAAGATTGCTCACAAGAAGCTGCGCCAGAAGGCATCCGGGAAAGGCACGATCCCCAGGCCAATCACTGGAGTTCGCCAAGTACGTGATCGTGTTCACGACCTTCCCCGAGGCTGACTTCACGCCGGAGGCGGTTCTGGACTGGTACCGTTTGAGGTGGCAGGCGGAGCTGGTGTTCAAGCGTTTCAAGTCGGTCGCGCAACTGGGGCACCTTCCCAAGCGCGACGGCGAGAGTGCACGGGCGAGGCTATACGGAAAGCTGTTCGCAGCCTTGCTGATCGAGAAACTGATTGCCCACGCAAGCGCCGTCTCCCCCTAGGGGTACGAGCTCGCGGCCCGACCACACCAGCAGCAGGTGGCGTGAGTTCAAATTCATGCTCAACCAGGTCCGTCGAACGATCTAGCCCGGCATTCCCTTGCGGGAGCTCCTGGCTGACTGGACCGGGATATCCCGCGGTCTCTCAGAGCCGATGCGAAACGCCGTCCGCAAATGGAAAGATATTTCCCGATCGGAAAGCCACCAGAGGAACGGAAACCAAGTTCACGCATATGGGCGTGCGCCCCGCCCTCATTGAAACGCGTTATAACACTCGCTACTATTCTCGATCATGAGTTCAGGAGACGAGCCGCACCTGATGGACATAGAAGGTCGTTGATTTGCCGCCTTGGTCAAGGAAATCCGGAAGCAACTCTCCCTCAGTCAGGAGGATCCAGTTCGGCTGCTTGGCGTCAGTTATGTGACCGTCAACCGCTGGGAAAATGAGAAATCCAAGCCATCTAACCTCGCAAAAAGGCCAGCTTGAAGCGTTCTGCAAGAAAATAATTTAACAAGGCAGCTTCGAACTTCTAGAGTCCGACAGTCGATGAACTCACAACATGAACAAATGCTTACTTTGCCGGTGATTGTACATCGCCTGCGCGCGCTGGTTCTTGCTTTAGGCGAAAGCGGCGACTCGTGTTGGTGGAAAACCGAGTTCATGAACGAGACCGGTCTGCGATTTCTTGAAAGGCTTTACCCTCGTACCTTTTTTTCTGCCGCAATCCATGCTGCTGGCGAGGCAGCCTGCAATGCGCATGACCGGGCGGTCGGGCGAGTCGGCGTCTACCATCTTTTCCGTTTGCCCGAATTTGTGGATGTGGAACTTAACCACATGCCGTTCGATGCGGACATGGAATTTTTAGCAGAATTTCGAGCCGCCCTCAGCGATACTGGCAAGTTGATGGAGATGTTGGCACGTCTGTGCGGCGAATCAGGTGGCGTGTCCAGCGTCGTTGGAGCACGGCGAATTGGTAATGAAAAAGACATGATGACATGTGCTGCCTTTAAGGCCGTAGCGGACGATTACCATCGCGCATTCATGCGAGGATACCAAGTGTTCCCGTATTTCGCAGCCGAAGATGGCGCGGTTCGAGGATGACAATGGCCGCGCGAAATGAAGTGCAACGGCAATATACGACGGCAATCAGTAAAGGCGCTGGAATGGTAGAGGAGACGCGTCGTCTTCTCCAGTATTGGCATTGCGGCGAGCCGCTCGACGAATTCACCCATCGTGTCCAACATGACGGATTGCTTGGCAACTCGACTGCCTACAGAACCCGCGATGCCGTTACGCGAGTGTTTGCCCCGCGCTTTCTCAGACCCACGGATAAGCCAGCGAAAATCCTTCAGAAGGTGTTGTCTTCCGGCCTTCCCGGACGAACATTTACTGAATTGTTGTTCCTATTCACCGCAAGGCAAGATCCGCTAGTCTACGATTTCACGGTCCGCGAATACTGGCCGGCCGTACGCCGTGGGAGTACCATGATCGATACCCACACGATGATAGCTTTCCTTTCCGAAGCCCATTACGATGGACGGCTCAGGAATCGGTGGTCGGATGCGGTCTCGATACGTATCGCACGGTGTGTTCTTAGTCTTCTCCGCGACGTTGGATTTTTACGGGAGTCTGTCCGGGGACGAAGAGAGATAGTGGACTATCGGATGTCGGATGAGGGAGTCGTTTTACACGCTAGAGAACTACACGAATCCGGGGTCACGGATTCTTCGCTTTGCAATCATCCCGACTGGGAGCTATTCGGAATGGCGCCGTCCGAAGTTGTGGAGCGGCTGGATGGGCTTGGTGTATACAGGGGCATAATCGTTCAGCGGGCCGGCTCGGTTGTACATTTCACTTGGCCTATGAAATCGATCGAGGAGCTTATCAATGTACTCGCTCGATAGCGCTTTCGATGAACTCATCGGTAAGATCCGCGATCCGGATGCACTCAATCCCGCCAAGAGCGACCCAGTATTTTATTTCGCTTATCCACCACGGTTGATGCTCGATCTGAAGAAGCGCTTACCGCGCTGGACATCCAGATTGCGGGACGCGGGTTTTGGAGTCCTTCGTCTCTCCCTCTCTGACATTCTCTGGAGCGCAGTGGACGAATCGGGGCGATGGGACACATGGCTCGACTTGGAAGCCGATGCGGAACCGGAACAGATCAACGAGGCAGTGCGCGACGTTCTGCGGCAGGACGATGCGCTCGTGGAAAAAGTGATCGCGGTCGTCGAATCCACTGCTGAAGGGACTGTAGTCCTGCTCACTGAAGCTGAACTACTTCATCCGTACTTCCGGACTCGCACATTCGAAAGTCGCATGCATGACCGCGTGAAAGTGCCGACGGTAATCTTTTACCCCGGCAGGCGTTCCGGCCAGTACGGTCTGCACTTCCTCGACTTTTACCCGGTCAATGGCAACTACCGATCGACGTTGCTTGGAGGGATGTGATGAGCGGAACCATCCGACAGGTCTTTTCGCCTCGACGACCGATTGATCGCACAATCGAAAAGGTCATCGATTACTACGCACAGGAGGAAGACCGTCTTGCCCGAGAAATTGATGAATACGAGGTGACTGACAACATCGAGTCTTGTTTCCGAAAATTCCTCGATGTTTTCGAAGACGGCGTCCGTGGCGGCCAAGTAACCGAAGTCGGAATCTGGGTGTCCGGCTTCTATGGCAGTGGCAAGAGCTCGTTCACGAAGTATCTGGGTGCCACTCTTGATCGTTCCAAAACGGTCAAGGGAAGTCCTGTCCTTGATCTGCTCTGCGAACGCTTTCCACGTAGTGAGATTCCGGCAGCTCTCCGTGCCGTCTCGAAGAAGTACCCCACTGTCGTTGTGCTGCTCGACCTCGGAGCGGAGCAGTTGGCCGAGAGCGCGGCCGCCCCTGTTTCCACCGTGCTCTACTGGAAAGTGCTCCAGTGGGCGGGTTTCTCCAAAGAGAAGAAAACTGCACAGCTCGAATTTACTCTCGATCGAAGAGGCAACTTCGACGATTTCAAGCAGAGATACAAAAAAAGATACAACGAGGAATGGAAGCAGATCCACAATGACCCCCTGATCGGGGTCGCGCGTGCGGCGGAAATCGTGCCGGAGGTCCTGCCCAACGAATTTCCAACGCCCGAAAGTTTCCGCAGCTTGCGGTTCGACGACGCCCGCGACGTACGCGATCTCGTTAGAGAGATCATTGAACTGTGCCGGCGCAAGACTGGCCATGAGAACATCCTACTTCTTGTCGATGAAGCTGGACAGTACGTGGCGCCGCGCGGAGAGTTGATCCTTAACTTAGATGGCCTTGCGCGGAACTTGAAGGAGCTTGGTAAGGGGAAAGTGTGGATTGCGGCCACAGGTCAACAGACCCTCAGCGAGATCGTTGAGAAGGCAGCCCATAATTCGGCGGAACTGACCAAGTTGCGCGACCGCTTCCCGATTTCAGTGCATCTCGACGCGAGTGACATCCGGGAAATCACTCATCGCCGACTGCTCGACAAGTCGGAGCACGGGCTGAAGATGCTCGAGGCCTTATTTGAGGAACACGGGCAATCAACCGTTACACACACAAGACTGCATGGAACAGCATTGTTTAGGGGCGATCCCGATCCGCAGACATTCCTGAGGCTGTATCCGTTTCTTCCGCAACACTTTGATCTCTTGCTGGAACTGATCCGAACACTCGCCAGGTCGACCGGCGGTATCGGCCTTCGTTCGGCAATCCGCGTCATTCAGGACGTTTTGGTGGACAAGAGCCGCGTACTCGGAACGGACACGGTTAGACTCGCCGACCAGGCGATCGGCACGCTTGCGTGTGTGGACGACTTCTATGACACACTGCGTGCAGACATTGCAAAAGTACTGCCGCATGTCATAGGGGGTGTAGAAAAGACAAGCAAAATTTTTGGAGCGGACTCCTTTGAGATGCGCGTTGCTAAAGCCGTTGCAGCTCTTCAGCCCGTTGAAACGTTTCCCAGAACAGCCGAGAACATCGCGGCGTTGCTCTATCGGAGTGTCGGTTCATCTTCACTGCTTGACCAGGTCCAAGAGTCCCTACACAAACTTAGTTCCGAAAGGGAGTGCGGTCTCATCGAAGACCCACGAGCGGGCGGATTTGTATTTCTCAGCGACGCCGTCAAGCCTATCCGGGACAAGAGGAACGCTTACGCTCCGACCTCCGGTGAATGCGCACGTGCAAGAATAGACGTTCTCAAACAGGGTACCGCCGATCATCCCATGTTCCGGGTTCAACCTGCGGCCAGACTCGAAAACATCAAGGATGTTAAGTCATCCGTGAAACTCGGGCGGGCACCGATAGTGGGAGGCGCCGAGGATGTGGAAATCCGGCTTGAACTCACTGACCCGATGCTCTGGGAAGACAAGCGCAGCGAGTTCCTGATTTCCACCAACGCCCAGATAGAGTTGAAGAATACAGTGGTGCTACTCGTCGGAAGCAACGAAACAGTCGAAGAGTTGCTTCCCGAGATCGTCCGGTCGGAAAAGGTACTCGGTGATGTGGACGAGCGCAGCGCCGATCATGTCGTCGCCCAATACCTCCGCGCAGAGAGACGGGCTGCCGAACGCTATCGGGAACGTGTGGCCGCTGAGATGGAAAATGCGATACTGGACGGCATCTTTATATTCCGCGGCAAACCAACTCCGGTGCGCGAGATCGGCGAAGCGCTGGACTCGGCCACACGCAATATCCTCTCTACGGCCGTTAAAGAAGTTTTCCCGCATTTCCATCTGGCTCCAGTACGACCGTCCACCGATAGCGCCGCAAAGTTCCTTAGCGTCGAGCGAACAGACCGGATTACCAAAGACCTTGATCCCCTTGGCCTGGTAATCAAGAGCAGGGGTGCGCCCCGTGTAGATAAATCCGTACCAGTACTCGCCGAGGTACTGAGAGTGTTCCAGTCCAAAGCTGCAGAGTCAGGTTCCGGGCGATTGCAGGGTTCTTATCTACAGAACATTTTTTCGACGCCCCCCTATGGGTGGACCAAGGACACTGTGCGGTACCTCTTCGCGGCCTTGCTGCGCGCTGGTGAGATCGAGTTCCATGTGCCCGGCGCAGGCGGCTCAGTCCGCACCGTCGGACCGCAGGCGATAGAAGCTGTCAAAAGCACCGTCTCGTTCAATAGAATCGGTATTTCCACGAGGGACGCAAAACTACCCCCCGAAGCCTTGGATAGGGCGGCCCGACGACTGGAAGCGCTGTTCGGCGATGAAGTCCTGCCGCTCGAAGACCACATCAGCCGCTCTGTGCGGCGATACGTTCCCGATTTGCTTGAAAGGTTGGGAGCGTTACCCGACCGTTTGCGCCTGTTGAACCTTCCCGGCGAATACCGGTGTCGGCGACTGTTAGAGGACGCCGCGGATCTCCTCAAAGGCGACGCAGGAGGTGCCGCGGCCACCCTCGGAGGCACAGAATGCGACCTGCCTGAAGAAATCACCTGGGCGAAGGCGGTATTCGATGCACTCGAAGCCGGCGCCGAGGATGACGTTAGCAATGCTAAGCTGTTTCTGAATGCAACTGCGGACCTAGAGAACTTGTTCCCGGGTGCCACCGGAGACCTTTTGAGTCCAAAGGACAGAGCTGCAGCGGAAGAATTGCTCTCGGCGGATCGGTTTCATGAACGCCTTCCCGAGTTGCGCAGTGTGATCCGGGCTGCCTTGGACCGAGTGAGGAATCGGTACAATGCCGAACGGTCGACATACGCATACAATCTGAAGAAAGCTGTAGATGCGTTGGAAGCGGAAGCGGATTGGCCAAAGTTGCTCGATGACGACCGTGAAGAGATAGCGGCCAGACTCGTCTGTGACCTGCCGGATGACGTTCAGGATCACGAACCGGTTCGGCTACTCCAGACCCTGTTGGTGCGAAAGCGTACACTGCCCGGATTGATTGAGGAGCTGCGGGCTGAGATTAAACGGAGACTACCTGCGGAACCTGAGCCCGAGGCCGGTGATGGCGGCGAGCCAATTGAAGAAGAAGTTGTTGAGGCGGCTTCTCTCGTTGAGGACACGGTGATTTCAACGACGGAAGATCTGGAGTCATTGCTGTCGGCGATACGCGAGAAGCTGACCGGTCTTCTGCATTCCCACAAACGCATACGGCTCAAGGGGCGTGGATGAGCTTCGACAGAGACACGCGTAACCTTTTGGCGAGTACAATAACTATCTGCAGACGCAGGTTGACTGACGATGTGACCGACCAGCTCCGCGGGACCTACGCGCTGCATCCTGACGGCACGGTGTTGCCGCTCGATAAGCTGACGCACTTGTCGCCGGATCAGACTGCGGCAGCTCGCCGCCTGCGTGATCTGCTAGAGCATTACACGGCTGGTGCCGCCGGCAATGATCAAGAGCGTCGTACCGCCGCCTACGAGCGAATGGTCTTAGAGATCTCATTTACATTCTTGAATCGCCTTGCCGCCCTCCGCTTGTGCGAAGAACGTGGGCTCGTCGCAGAGTGCGTGCGCCGGGGCACAGCATCGGATGGTTTCCAGTTGTTCGAGAAAGTATCCGGCGGTGCTCTGGGCACTCGGTACGAGGCATATCGGGTTTTTATCTGGTGCCTGTTTGATGAGTTGGCTCTCGATCTTGGCGTCCTGTTCGACCGGTTGACTCCACAATCCAGCGTCTTCCCTACCGAGCGGTGCATGGAGGCCGTGCTCGCCGAACTCAACAAGCCGGAACTTACGAGCCTTTGGGCAGAGGATGAAACCATCGGGTGGATCTATCAGTATTTTAATCCACCCGAAGAACGCAAAGCGATGCGTGAGGCTTCCCAAGCTCCGCGCAACAGCCGCGAACTGGCAGTCCGCAACCAGTTCTTTACACCACGCTACGTGGTCGAGTTTCTCACAGACAACAGCTTGGGGCGCATCTGGTCCGAGATGCGCAAGGGCGACACCGCCCTGCAAGAAGAGTGCCGTTATCTCGTAAAGCGGCCCAAGGAAGTCTATCTCGCACCGGGCGAGACTGGTCCTCCAGAACAGGAAGATGGCACCGATCTTTCTCAGGAGGACCTTCTAAGAAATCCGGTTTTCATAACCCATCGACCCAAGAAGGATCCGCGTGATCTGCGCGTGCTCGATCCCGCCTGCGGCTCAGGCCACTTCCTGCTCTACGCTTTCGACCTGTTGGAACACATGTACGAGGAAGCATGGCAGGATGCAGACAGCCCCAAGTCTGAAGCCTCGGGCCACGCTTTAAGGGAGGACTTCGAAACCCTCGAAGACCTGCGCCGTGCCTTGCCCAAGCTGATCATCGAGTACAATCTACATGGGATCGACATCGATTATCGTGCCGTCCAGATCGCTGCGTTGGCGCTTTGGCTGCGAGCGCAAAAAGGCTGGGC
>JAPOVX010000293.1:80528-91483 GCA_026707935.1 Paracoccaceae bacterium | reverse complement strand
TTCCCCGGCTCCTTGTCCTGTGTCCGTGTTGCCGTCCCCGGTACCGGACGTGCTTTCGGCCGCCTGGGAATCGCCGCCGGTGGACTCGTCGTTTTCGGTCACGGTGTCCGAACCCGGCGTCGAGGTTTGATCCGGAGGTCGACAGGACACCATGAGTTCATCGAACCTGTCAATGATCCACTTCGGCGCGTTGTTCGGAATCTGGGTTTCGATTCCGGCCTGACTCGTCGACAAAAATTGTTTCGTCAGGCTGTCTTCGATCATGTCGATTCCGTCTCCCTTCGGCACCAGGCGGTCGTGGACGATCAGCACGACGAGTACGAGTACCAGTCCGCGCAGAATCCCGAACATCAGCCCCAACATCTGATCGATCCCGCCAAGAGCGGAATTGCGCACGGTTCCCGAAAGTACCGGAACGAGAACCGAGACGACGATGAGAACAAGTATGAACGTGACTATGAACGCCGAGATGATCGAAAGTTCGCACGAACTCCCGATGATGTCGCTCAGAAACGGAATTTCGTAAACGAGCGGTGTCGCCAGGGGCGCGATGAAAAAAGCGCCGATCGCGGCGACGATCCAGCCGGCAATCGCCAGTGTTTCCCGGAGCAGGCCGCGGGAATAGGCAAGAATCCCCGAGAACAGCATCACGAATGCAACGATTCCATCGAAGATCGTGATCTCCTCCATCCGGTCAGTCTCCAGATTGTGCGTCGGGCAGGCGGCTCATTGATGGCCGGGCCGCCAATATTTCGTTCACAAATTCCCCAAGTTCAAGCACTTCCCGAATGACGAGGCCCGAATCCGTCCGGATCTTCTTCTGTGACGGTGCGTAAACCGTGTCGAAACCGAGTTTCTGCGCTTCACGCAACCTTGGGTCGACTTGGGCGACCGGCCTGAGGGCGCCTGAGAGGCTCACCTCTCCGAACAAGGCGGCCGAACCGGCGATCGCTATTCCCTCGTTTGCAGAAGCAAGCGCACCGGCTACGGCCAGGTCAGCTGCCGGATCCGTGATCCTCAGGCCCCCGGCCACGTTCAGATACACGTCCTTGCCCGCAAACGACATGCCGGCACGGGCGTCGAGCACGGCGAGGATCATGGCAAGTCGGCCGCCGTCCCAACCAACGACGGTTCTCCGCGGAGAACCAAGCGGAGAATTCGCGACCAGGGCCTGTATTTCGACCAGCAAGGGCCTCGATCCCTCGATCCCTGCAAAGACGGCAGAACCGGGGGTGACGGACTCGCGATTGGACAGGAACAGGGCGGATGGATTGGCGACCTCCTCCAGACCCTTCCCGGTCATCTCGAACACACCGATTTCGTCGGCCGGGCCAAAGCGATTCTTGACAGCTCGCAGGATGCGGAAATGGTGACCCCTGTCGCCCTCGAAATACAGGACCGTGTCAACCATGTGTTCGATGGCGCGCGGCCCGGCGATCTGGCCGTCCTTGGTTACATGGCCGACGAGAATGACCGTCGTACCGGTACTCTTGGCGAAATGTACGAGCTCATGCGTTGACGCGCGAACCTGGCCTATCGAGCCGGGCGATGCGTCGATTCCTTCCAGCCACATCGTCTGTATCGAATCGATGATCACGACATCGGGCAGTTCCTGGCCGAGCATCGCCACGACATCCCGGAGACTCGTATCGACAGCGATCCGGACAGGCGCTGATGCAAGGCCAAGGCGCCGCGCGCGCATGCGGATCTGGGCCGCGGCTTCTTCGCCGGACACGTAAACGGTGTTGGTACCACTTTCGGCGAGGCGGGCGGCAGCCTGGAGGAGCAGGGTCGATTTGCCGATTCCGGGATCGCCCCCGAGGAGGATTGCGGACGCCCGGACGATACCGCCGCCGAAGACGCGATCGAGTTCGGAAACTCCGGTCAGGGTTCTCGAGGCCTCGACGTCCTCGTCCGACAGTTTCTTCAGGTCGACGGCTCGAAATCCGGTCGCCCGGCCCGCGCGGGATTTGTCGAGTGACACGGAATTCTCGATCGTGTTCCATTCGCCGCAGGCGTCGCACTGGCCGCTCCACTTGCTGTGGGTCGCTCCGCAGGAACGGCAGACGAATGTCGTGACTGGTCTCGCCATTATGGATGCTTATTCGGCAACCAATGCGGGATACATGAGAAGCACGGCTGCAAACCCAGCCTGGAATGGCGGGAGAACGCGATTCCAGCGCTTCTCAAGAAAAAACGCCGCACTTGAGGACGCAAGCAACGGCAAGCCCGCCACGACCGACAGGGCCCCCGATCCGAAATGAAGTGCCGCCATCCCGACCAATGTTGCGAATACCGACAGTGCATGCGTCAAGCTGATCCATCTGCGATTCCAGGAGAAATACACCTGCGAAGCCGAGAAAAGGGTCGCGGCGAATATGAATGCGGCGAGGAGAACCGCGAGCAGCAAGGTGAGGATGGTCATGGCGTCAGCCGTCCCGATCGGGCGCACTCGGGCGATCGGACCCATTCCTCGGGACTTGAGCCTGCGTGTCGACGCGACGGTGTCGCCCGAGAAACTTTTCCATGTGAGGATTACCGGAACGGTCCATGTCGGCTACCGGGCCGTACCAGCCGATCGTTCCCCCGTGAATCATCGCGATCTGATCACCGATGGCCCGAACCGACGATATGTCATGGGTGATCGTGACCGCCGTCGCTCCGAGTTCGTCGACGATTCCGCGGATCAGGTCATTGATGACGTCTGCCATGACCGGATCGAGACCGGTCGTGGGTTCATCAAAGAATATGACGCTCGGATCCGCCGCGATCGCACGGGCCAGGCTGACCCGCTTCTGCATGCCGCCGGAAAGCTCGGCCGGGTACAGATCGGCGATGTCCGGTTCCAGTCCTACCCGTCCAAGTTTGTCGATCGCGACTGCACGGGCTTCGCCGGGGGGGCGTTTCTGCTTGCCGCGCAACAAGCGGAACGCAACGTTCTGCCACACGGGAAGAGAGTCGAAAAGCGCGCCTCCCTGGAACAGCATACCGAAGTGTTCGAGAAACTCTGTCCGTTTCCGGTCGGTCAGCGGTTCCCCGTGGAACCTGATGGAGCCCTGGTCGATCCTGACCAGTCCGAGAATGCATTTGAGCAAAACCGACTTGCCGCTACCGGATCTACCCGCAACGATCAGGCTCTCGCCCTCCTTGACGACCAGGTCGATCCCGCGGAGAACTCGATTGTCTCCGAAGGACTTGTGAACGCCGTCAATGGAAATGATCGTCATGCTGAAAAGAACAATTCCGTCAAAAGATAATTGGCCGCGAAAATCAGCACGGACGCCGAAACCACCGCGTTTGTCGTTGCGCGTCCAACGCCCTTGGCGCCGCGACCTGACCGATATCCATGGTAACAGCCCATCATCGTGATGATGAATCCGAATACGGCCGCCTTGATCAGGCTCGACGCCACGTCGCCGACTTCGAGAAAGTTCCATGTGTTGTGGATGTAGGCGGCCGCGTTGAAGCCTAGCCTTTGCGTCCCAACCAGAAACCCTCCAAAAATCCCGATGACGTCGCCGATGAACACGAGGACCGGCATGGTCACGATTCCGGCGAGGACTCGCGGAACGACCAGGTACTTGACGGGGTTTATCGACAGTGTCTCAAGAGCATCGATCTGTTCAGTTACCCTCATGGTACCGATCTCAGCCGCAATTGACGCCGAGACCCGGCCAGCAACCATCAACCCGCCGATGACAGGTCCGAGTTCCCTGATGATTCCAATCGCGACGATCGTGGGAACGACGGACTCGGCGTTGAAGCGGGAACCGCCGGCATAGATTTGAAGGGCGAGCGCTGCCCCGGTGAACAGTGTTGTCAGGCCGACGACAGGTAGGCTGAAGTAACCCACGGCGATGAGTTGCTGACCGAATTCCCGGACATAAACAGGCGGACGCACGACGTGGCTGACCGCATTCGCGGAGAACATTGCGACGCTTCCGACCGCTCTGCACATTGCAAGAGTCGATCTCCCGACCGAAGCACACACCAGGCCGATCCAGAGGACGAATCGCAATATCATGAAAGTCACTCGCTGGTTTTCAGGCGCCCGGGCAGAACCGATGCAATGATCAGCCACCTATGTACCTGCGACGAAAGCGTTGTCCAAGGGTGGTGAGGATTTCATATCCGATCGTGCCCGCGACTGCGGCCAGATCGTCGATCGTCTGGTGTTCGTTCAGAACCTGGACCCGCTCGGGCGTGCCGTCGATGTCCGTGATGTCGATCGTGATCAAATCCATCGATATCCGTCCCACGACCGGACACCGGATGTCGCCGACCCAACACGAAAACGAACTGCCGCTGCCCATGACCCGGTGCAACCCGTCAGCATACCCGGCGGCAATTGTTGCAATCCGGCTCACCCTTTTCGCGGTCCAGTCCGCTCCGTAACCGACATAATCCCCGACAGACAATTCGCGGGTCTGGATCACGGGGGCATCCAGAGAAACGACTGGCGTGGCATTCAGGAATGGTGCGCCACCGTATAGTCCGATTCCTGGCCGGCACATGTCGAAATGATATTCAGGTCCGAGCAGTATTCCTCCGGTCGCGGACAGCGAGCGCGGGGCAGGGAAGCCTGCCGTCAGTTTGCGAAAGGCCGCGAGTTGAGCCTGATTCCGTTTGTCGGATTTGTTGTCCGAGCACGCAAGGTGACTGATCACGAGCTGGGTCCCTCTCGGATCGATCATGTGTCGGAGCGAGGCAAATTCCCTGCTGGACATGCCCAACCGGCTCATTCCCGTGTCGATCTGGAGGCCGAGCGGATGGTCAGGCAGCGACGCCAGGTGACGTTTCACCTGCTGTCCCGAATTCAGGAGCGGAATGAGCCCGTGCTCGGCAAGAATTGGGGCGTCCCCGTCCATATGACCGCCAAAGACAAAAATTTTCGCATCCGGACCGGCTGCACGGCGGATCGCCGGCCCTTCTTCGGCAATCGCGACGAAGAAGGATCGCGCACCTGCGCGGCGCAGGCTCGTGACGACACGATCGGCGCCGAGTCCGTATCCATCGGCCTTGACGACAGCCGCGGTCTCGACCGACGCGCCGGTCATCCGGTCCAGAGCCTTCCAGTTGGTGACGATCGCGCTGAGATCGATGGTCAGATCGGGACTGGCCAAGATCGTTCCCTTTTCGGCTAATGGCCCTCAGGCAGGTACGGCTTGTTCTCAATCGATTCAGATTTGATTGAGAAATCCCCAGGCTTGAGTTTCGGGGTCCGGAAACACTGGCAACAGGTCTGCGACATCATACCATCCAGCCAACCGATCGATAGGTTCTGGCGCCAGCGTCTTTCTTCGGGTGCCTTTCCCGGTTGGAAATGCCGATCGGCCAGAGGCCACGCGTCGACCTCAAATGGGAACCTCGTCGTCATCGGGAAAGGGCAGGTTTCCGGCCGGCGAACTTGCTGCCCGATAACCGTGTGTTGATGTTCCGGCGGGTACGCCATACGCTGGTTTGTCACGGTCCCTCGCGAGATTGCCGAACCTGGTGAATTGGCTCTCGAAACTGAGTTCGACGGTGCCGATCGGACCATGACGTTGCTTGCCGATTATGACTTCGGCAACTCCATGGATTTTTTCCATCTTTTCGAGCCATTCCTTCAGTTTCTCACCGTCGTCTTCCGATGGCTTTTTCCTTTCTTCATAATATTCCTCGCGAAACACGAACATCACCACGTCCGCGTCCTGCTCGATCGAGCCCGACTCACGGAGATCCGACAGCATAGGTCGTTTGTCGTCACGGTTTTCGACCTGCCTGGAAAGTTGGGACAAGGCGAGGACTGGGACGTCGAGTTCTTTCGCCAGTGCTTTCAGCCCCTGGGTAATTTCGGTGATCTCATTGACGCGGCTGTCCCTGAGATTGGTCGGGCGAACGAGTTGAAGGTAGTCGACAACAATCAGATCGAGCCCATGCGTGCGCTTTAGTCTTCTCGAACGACTGGCGACCTGGTTAATCGGCAATGCCGGTGTGTCGTCGATGAACAGCGGAGCGGCTTCAAACCTGTTTGCTGCTTCGACGAATTTCCGGAAGTCGTCCCTTTCGACCCTGCCTTGCCGAATCAGGTTGGAAGGAGTTCGGGCCAGATCGGCAAGTATCCTCGTGGCAAGCTGCTCACGCGACATCTCGAGGGAAAAAAACCCGACAACCCCCCCTTGGACCTTGTCACTTCCTGAACCATTTGTCCCGTGGCGTTCAGGGTGGGTGGCAATGTGGAAGGCGATGTTGGTGGCAAGTGCGGTTTTGCCCATCGATGGCCTTCCCGCGAGGATAACGAGGTCAGATTTGTGAAGCCCGCCGAGCCTGTGGTCCAGGTCATGCAGGCCGGTTGCCAGTCCGGCCAACCCGCTGCCCCGCTGGTAGGCCGCGGTGGCAATGTCAACGGATTCCGTGAGTGCCTTTCGCAGGCTACGAAAACCGCGATCGATCCGGCCGTGTTCGCCTAGTTGGTAGAGTTGCTGCTCGGCTTCGACGATCTGCTCTTCAGGCTCGGTATCCGCATCAACCCTGGCTGCCTTCATGGAGATTTCTTCACCAAGAGAAATCAGGCTTCGGCGTATCGCCAGGTCATGGATGATCTTGGCGTAGTCGCGGGATGCAAAAATCGACGTTGCCGATCCGGCGAGCCTCGCAAGGTAAGCGGGGCCACCTATTCCAGCCAGTCCCTGGTCGTTTTCCAGGAATACCTTGAGCGTGATCGGTGAGGCGATGGTGTTTGCGCGGATCCGGTCCGATATCAACCCGAATATCTTCGCGTGGACAGGATCGAAAAAATGCTCTGCGGCGACGACTCCCTCGATCTTCGAGAAGACTTCATTGTTGATGAGTAACGCGCCGAGGAGGTTTTGTTCCAGTTCAATATTATACGGAAGTTCGGTCGAAGAGGGGTCTTGCTCGGACGATCTCTGGAACGCTCTGACATCCACCATCTGCGTCCCTTTCAACTGGATTCGAATCCGACCGGAAGGACTTTAGTCACCCTGCAAATCGGTTCAATCTGGATTTCCTGTGGATACCCTGTGTGCGAATCAGGAAACCTGCCGTGATCCCGCCCAGCACAACTCATGGACGGTCGATTAATGCTAATTTTTGACAATATATGGTATGAATACCGAAAACAAACTATAAATAGGCCATTTGCGTCATCAAACAGCCATCCAAGCCGCGAATGCACGGCGATGTTTCCAATTACATGTATCGAATCCTTCGATAGTGTTTTCGGCACGATCGGTGAGAGATACAACTTTTGTCAGCCTGACGTGATTCCGGATCGCAGGCAGTCCCGCGGCATGCGCTGAGTGCATGGCTGGAACAACCGGAATTGGCGGTGCCGGGCAGGATTTCGCGCAGACCTGTCCAACTCGGGATAGAATCTAAGCCGCCGCGGCCGATTCTCGGAGGGGCGTTGCTTGTGTCGCGGTACACAAACACCCCGAATGCAGACTCCAGCTGGGACCATGGCGACAGAACGACCCTCTCGCGCCGCTCAGCCCTAAATGCACGGGCAATCCACCCGCGAACGGTGCGAGAGAGACCCGAAACAGGTCAGGAGGGTTTCTTTCCGTCCGGGTCCGCAAAATCGGGGCGCGACAGGTCGATTTCGGTGGAAAACAAAGGAAAAAGATTTGCAATCCAGAATAGACAATATGCTAATAGAAGCGTATTTTATATCCAGATAAGAAATAATGCATTATCTGGATTCAGCGAATAGGAACGGAAACACTGTGAAACCTTTGGAGTTCAACACTATCGATGACTATCTGGACCGCTTGTTCCAAAATCCACTGCGCTTCGCCATCATTCCCAAGAAGATGGGTGGAAAGGCGCTCAATTTGTCACGGGCTGGGATTGAAGCTCGAATCAACGCTGGACGACTTAAGGAGGTAACGATCGGCAATAGACGATTTCTCTGCGCCAAAGAAGTCATCGAAACTTTCCGGGACGACCGTGCCTTGGCATCCAAGGCTCGCGAGTTGCTGGAAGACTGCGCCAAAAACCGCAAAACGACGACCTATGGTCCATTCATGCGCGAATTGGGGATGACCACACAGAATCCCCATCACCGCAGCAAGATCGGGAGCATTCTCGGTGCTATTTCGAAGGACACTTTCTCAAAAGATGGAATCTTGTTGTCTGTCCTTGTCCACCGACAGTCCGTGGGGAAAACTCGTCCGAGTCCGGCATTCTTCAAACTTGCAGCAGATTTGGGTGTCAAGGGGCACGACGCCCCGAACTTCCTCAAGAAGCACACAAAACGTGTCTGGTCTTTATATTCACGCCAACGGTCCAGTTGAAATATCGGATCACCTTTTCGTCAGACGGTTGTTTGACGGACAGGGTTTGAGACATTTTTTCTATTCATTCCAATGCTCACACACTCATGCGTTATGATATTTGCTCAAAACTTCCTCATATGCCGCTGTCAGAGCGCAGTTTGTGCTAAAGCGCATGATCGAGACCGCCGCTGCCATCGATTACCGGATGGTCTTTCACTGACGCGCGGATGATCGATTTCGCCGGCATCGGGAAAGTGTTTCTCGTGGGCGACATCAAAGGGATGTTTCCGCCGTTCCACGCGTTTGCCCTGCGCGTGACGGGCAGCGGGGAGGATGTCGTGCAGATCGGCGATTTTCGGCCACGGGTTTCAAGATTACCGCACGGCGGCGGGTGCCGGGGAATTCTTCCAGGAGCATGCCGGCACCTGCGGCTTCATCCGCGGAAACCACGACGACCCTGGGATCTGCCGCATCATGCCGGGGTGAGTCCCGGACGGGCGCCATGATCTGGCCCGGCACATCAGCCAGAACGAGTGGAAAATCGTCATTCTCGACGGCGAGATCAGGATAGATCACGAAAAACTCTTAATGCGCCGCTCTTGACGCGCATTTGTTCACGGAATGTGTTGGTCCCCTCAGTTGCGCCTGTCCAGAAAATTCGAGTTGTCAGAAAAAACACTGCGATCGAGCGGAGACTGGAAGCTCCGTCTACAGCGTTTGCTTCTCGATCAGGACCCGCTCGCCGTCCTTGGCTGCGGAAGCCTTGATAGCGTCCCAGAGTCCGGCCAGGCGCAAACCGTCCTCGACAGATGAGTGGTTCGTCATGCGGCCATCGCGGATCGCCATGAAAGCCCGCAGCGGATTGTCAATGACTTCGGTCTCGTCACGCTCGATCGCACCGTCAGCAGTTACGATTTCACGCCATCGTCCCCAGGCATCGACATGAACTGTTGCCGCAGTGAAGTAAAACGAGATGTTCGATGCGCAGGCAAACGGCGCCGCCCCTACCGCGTGCATGGTAACAAGCGGACCGCTTGATAGCCGGGCGGCCACGGCTGTGACCACATCGACTTTCAGGCCGCGCCTGTCCATGAACGCCGCCACGCACGAAAAGTCGGAATCGGCAATTGTCAGCACCGTACTCATCAAATGCGCACCGGTATCGAACATGAACCCGCCGCCAGAAACCTCGGATTCCTGTTTCCACTGACCGGCATACAGGCTGTCCCAGTTCTCCCAAATGCTGCCGGAGACGCCAAGCAGCTCACCGAACTCGCCTGCGGCCGATCTCGACTTCAGGTCATGCACCAGCGGCGAAAGACCGCCCTGATAGGCGACCACGACCGTCGAACCGGTACGCCGGCAAACACCTGCCAATTCCAGTGCTTCGGCGACGCTCGTTACCATCGGCTTTTCAATCAGCAGATCGATTCCCGCGTCCACGACGATGATCGCGTCCCTGGCGTGAAACGCATGCGGCGTTGCCAGGTACACGGCGTCAATTTCGTTCCCGAAGCCGCGGAGAAGTGACCGCATATCGCCGAACGAAACCGGCTTGCTCGCGCCAGCTTCAACACAGAGGCGGCTGAACCTGTCCTGCGCTTCTGCACAGATGTCCGTTATGGCGACGATGGCCACATCCGGCATTTGCAGCCAGCTCCTTGCGTATTCCGTAGCCTTGTGACCGGTTCCGGCAATTGCGAGACGAAGTTTCCCGGGCATGGCTCAACCAACGTCCACGGGGAAACCCTGCAAAGGTCTGCCGCGGATAATCGATTTCGTGGGGTCTGCTGTCACCTGTCGTGTAAACCGGCGTTTCACTTTGTTGTGCGCCTCCTGATCGGGTGTCACTGTTTTTCTTTCGGGAAGTGAGTTGCGCGCGGTTCAGGCGACGGCGGCAATCTCTGTATCGATACGGAGAATTTCCTTTCCTTTCAGCTAACCAAACCTGGGCGACGGCGAAACGAAGTCGTATCGATGCGCTGACGCATATCGAAGGTGCAAGGCGGAGAATTGCAAGCTGGTTCTGTCGCCGTCATGCAATGACAAGCCGGGAGACGGACCGCAAATGTGGCGAAGGCGGACACCGTCACGAATCGGCCCGGAACCGATCGCGGGCTTGAGGACAGACTGCCCGCCATCAGGAGTTTTTTTCCCATTTTGGTAACGTTATCATTATGAAATGAGCCTAGGAGTGATACGTTTCATACTGAAAAAAATGAGTAAAACAATATCAAAAATCGGAATCACCATCTTGTTGCAATGATTATTGTATACGTTTACAATCATTCGCATCTTGATTCAACAGGGGAGGGCAAAATGTTGATCCGGAAACTTTCACTTGTGGTTGCGAGTGCTTCGATCCTGGCGATTCTGGCGGGGACTGCAGCAGCACAGACGATACGGATTGCGGAACACCGGCAGGCGCGGATTGACGCCCTGATGAAGAATGTTCCGGCGATTGAAGAGAAGCTCGGCGTCACGATTGAGGTCGTCGAATATCCAGCTCCCGAAAAGGACTACCTTACCAAACTGCTGACCGAACTCCGCGCCGGAAACGCACCCGATCTGTTCACCGCACCTCGTGGCCAGGACGTGGCGGACATGGTCGCAGCCGGGTATCTGGCGCCTGCTGGCGCCGAAATGCGCGCCTGGGAGGGATACGATCATCTCTTC